>JAGCCQ010000068.1 GCA_017651565.1 Bacilli bacterium
GGTCAATGAATCAGTTCAAGAAAACGTTTCTGGAATTAGAGTTGTTAAGGCATATGTTAGAGAAGACTTTGAAAAGCAAAAATTTGACGCCGCTAGTGACTCAATGACTTTAGACTTTGTTAGAGCCGAAAAAATAATTGCTCTAAATAACCCATTGATGAACACCATGATTCATTTAAGTAATATCTTGGTCTTATCAATTGGTAGTTCTATTATTTTTGCTAACTCATATCCAACCACTGTTATAGACGAAAATGGAAAGGAAGTAGTTAACATTGTTTATAACTCTTTATCTATTGGACAAATGTCCGCATTATTAACATATGGTATCCAAATCTTATCTAGTTTAATGTTCCTTTCTATGATTCTTGTAATGATGTTCATGTCATTAGAATCAATTAAGCGTGTCTCTGAAGTATTAGAAGAAGAACCTACTATTATTAATCCAGACGATCCAGTCATGGATGTTAAAGATGGTTCTATTGACTTTGATAAAGTCGACTTCAAATATTTTGAAAACGCAGAGAAAAATACACTTGAAGATATTGATTTACATATTAAATCTGGTCAATTTGTAGGTATTTTAGGCTCTACTGGTAGTGGTAAAACTAGTGTTGTTAACTTAATTTCTAGACTTTATGACGTTACCGATGGTGATGTTAAAGTTGGCGGAATTGATGTAAGAGACTATGATTTAAAAACACTTAGAGATAATGTTTCAGTAGTTTTACAAAAGAATGTTTTATTCTCTGGCACTATCGCAAGTAACCTCCAATGGGGCGATAAAGAAGCTAGTGAAGAAGAAATGTTAAAAGCTCTTGAACACGCACAGGCTCTTGAAATTATTAAGAATTCCCCTGATGGATTAAATAGAGTCGTTGAACAAGGTGGTGCTAACTTCTCTGGCGGTCAAAAACAAAGATTATGTATCGCTAGAGCACTACTTAAAAAACCAAAAATACTTATTTTAGATGACTCAACATCCGCTGTTGATACAAAAACAGATAAATTAATTCGTAAAGCACTTAAAGAAGATTTGCCTAATATGACAAAAATTGTCATCGCTCAAAGAATCTCTTCTATTGAAGATGCTGATCAAATTGTTGTTATGAATGACGGTAGAATCGATGCTATCGGCACTCATGAAGAATTAATTAAGAATAACAAGATTTATCAAGAAGTGTACTATACACAAAATAAAGTTGGAGGTGAACAATAATGCCACCAGTAAAAATTAGAGGTCGTGCTAAAAAAGGCACTATTAAACGTTTACTCAAACAATTATTCAAAAGATATCCTGGAAGATTAATCTTCTCTGGTATTTGTGTTGTCTTCAATGTCATTGGTAACTTATGTTCATCTATTTTCGTTGGATTAGTTACAGGTATTGTTACTAGAGCTATTGAAACAGGCGTTGATCCATTTGATATATCCGCTAGAATCGAAGCTGATGCAATGGGTGGTACTTTCCACTTAGCCACTAACGCGACTGTACTCCTTATTATTATGGGCGCAATATATGTTTTAGGCATTTTAGCTACCTGGGGTTGGAATAGAACAATGGCTATAACTACCCATGAGTTCTTAAACGACTTTAGAAAAGCTATGTTCAACCATATGGAAGATTTACCAGTTAAATACTTCGATACTCATAAAAAAGGTGACATTATGTCCCTTTACACTAACGATATCGATACTATTAGACAGTTTATCTCTCAAACAATTCCAGAATTCTTAAGAACTACATTATCAGTTTTATTCTGTCTTGCTTTATTACTTGTTAACTCTATTTGGATAACACTTATTGTTGTACTATGTACAATTGCTATGTCTTTAAATACAAAAGTAATTGGTGGAATATCCGCTAAGTACTTTATCAAAGCTCAAAGACAAGTAGGTGTTGTAGAAGGTAATATTCAAGAAAGTATTAATGGCCTTAAAGTTATTAAAGTCTTCACCCATGAAGAAGAATCTATTGAACAATTTGAAAAGATTAACGAAGAATTAAGACAGTATCAAACCGAAGCTAACATGAAAGGTAATATCACAATGCCTATTAATGGTAACATTGGTAACTTCATGTATGTCTTAGCGGCAGTTGTATGTTGTTTATTATTAGTTTTACCTGATTTTAAAAACTTAACTATTACAGGATTTAAAGAAATGGGTAATTCAGAAGCAAGTTTAGATGCATTCTTATCTATGGTCACTACTTCATTAATGATGTGTAGAATGTTCACTAATAACGTCGCTCAACTCTCTCAACACGTAACATTCATTGTTATGTCTATGGCAGGTGCTTCTAGATGTTTCGATATTATGGACGAACAAGCTGAAGCAGACGATGGCTATGTAGCATTAGTTAACTGTAATATAGATGAAAAAGGTAATATCACTGAATCAGAAACTAAAACTGGCAAATACGCTTGGAAGCATCCACATAAAGCAGATGGCACAGTTACATATACCGAACTTAAGGGTGATATTATTTTAGATAAAGTTGATTTCTCGTATGATGGTAAGAAAATCGTCCTTAATGACGTATCTGTATATGCTCATCCAGGTCAACAAGTCGCATTAGTAGGCGCTACTGGTGCAGGCAAAACCACTATTACAAACTTAATCAATAGATTCTATGACATTAAAGACGGTAAAGTCAGATATGACGGAATCAATATTAATAAGATTAAAAAAGCAGACTTAAGACGTTCATTAGGTATTGTCTTACAAGACACTAACTTATTCACTGGTACAGTTATGGAAAATATCAGATATGGTAAATTAGACGCTACTGATGAAGAAGTATATGAAGCAGCTAAGATTGCTAATGCATATGACTTCATTACTAGATTACCAGAAGGATTCAATACAATGCTTACTGGTGATGGTGCTAACCTCTCTCAAGGTCAAAGACAGTTATTATCTATTGCAAGAGCAGCTGTTGCAGATGCTCCTGTTATGATCCTTGATGAAGCTACATCCTCAATTGATACAAGAACTGAAAAACTTGTTCAAGAAGGTATGGATAAGATTATGCATGGTAGAACAGTATTCGTTATCGCGCATAGATTATCCACAGTTCAAAATTCTGATGTTATCTTAGTTTTAGATAAAGGTAATGTTATTGAAAAAGGTAATCACAATAGCCTTATTGAACAAAAAGGAACATATTACCAACTCTATACAGGTGCATTCGAATTAGAATAAACCGAGTCTTGATATTTTAGAAATTATATTCAAAAATATAAGCGGTATGATTGAAGAGATTATTACTAGTATTATTACTCTATTAGTTGGCGCTGCTACATTCCTTGTTGGAATGAATTTAATGTCTGGTGGTCTTAAAAAATCAACTGGTAAGAGTGTTAAACGTCTCTTCAAAAAAACAGAAAACAATCGTTTTATTGGAATGGGTATTGGTGCTGCAGCTACTGCTTTAGTTCAAAGTAGCGCTGCAACAAGCGTCATGACTATTGGTTTTATTTCAGCCGGAGTTATGACTGTATTCCAAGGTGTCTCAGTTATTCTCGGTGCTTATTTAGGCACTACAGCTACTGGTTTATTAGTTTCTTTATCGTCTTTAAATATTTCTAAATATTTACTTCTAGTAACAGTTGTCGGTGTCGTCTTAATGTTTATTAAAAAGGACACTGTTAAAAATATCGGTGAGATACTTGCTGGACTAGGAGTTTTATTTGTTGGTCTAGATTTAATGAAAGGCGCATTCCCAGATGGAGGTGAATTAACCAAACAAGTTGAATCTCTTTTTGAAATTGTAAAAAATCCATTTTTATTGCTAATAATAGGTACAATATTCACTGCATTAGTTCAGTCTTCATCTGCTACTGCAGGTATTGTAATTGTCATGGTTGGACAACACGCGATCGGATTAGCTTCTGGTTTTTATTTAGTTCTTGGTGCTACTGTTGGCACAATCATTACCACTGTTTTAGCTGGTATTGGTGGTAACACTAATGTTAAACGCACTATAGCGATTGCTTTTGCGGATAGATTAATATGTGCAATTATAGGAACAATTCTTGTATTAATATTCGAAGAACCATTTGTTAATTTCTTCTCTTCAGCTTTCGGAACATTACAATTTGGATTAGCAATGTTCTTAGTGTTATACAATATCCTATTTATGGTTCTAGTTGCACCATTCTTAAGACCAATTGTCACAATATTTGAAAAAATAATTAAAGATAAAGAAGCAGAAGCAAAACAAAAAGCTATTCACTTTATTGATGATAGATTGTTAAATACTCCTGCTGTGGCTATGGAAATGGTTAGAAAAGAAGTAACTAACATGTTAAAAGAATCTTTCATCAACTACAAATTGGGTTATGAAGAAATAGTTCACCAAAAATTTGAAGCTTCTAAGGAATTAGAAGATAGAGAAGACGCGATTGACTATATCAACAATAGAGTTACTGATTACTTAATCCAATTGTCTAATAAAGTTACATTAAAAGATGAATCAAGCATTGGTTCTTATTTCCACATGGTTAACGATATTGAAAGAATTGGTGACCACGCAGTTAACTTCCATGAAAAAGCAGAGAAGATGTCACAAGATGACTTAAAGTTCTCTGAAAATGCACAAAAAGAATTCAAAACTATGACTACAGTTATCGAAGAGATGTTTGAAATAGTTATCAATAACTTAGAAACAAATAAGTTTGAAAACCTTCAACACTTACATGATTTAGAAGATCAAACAGATAAACTTAAATTAACGCTCTCTGACAAGCATTTTGAACGTATCACAAATAAGAAATGCCATATAGAACTTTCTCCTTTCTATTCAACGTTTTTAAGTGAACTAGAGAGAGTAGCTGACCACCTTGTTAACATTGGATACGCGTTTGTCCATCCAACAGGCGATGAAGAAGTAAAAGAAAACTAGTTAGCATTAACCGTTTCTTAAATCATAAAATAGGCCAAAATGGCCTATTTTTAAGAAATGTGAAATTCCTATTTTAAACACCTAGAGCTAATATTTATCGGCTATACTATTAAACAACTTACCTAATGTTTGGAATGTTTTTTCATTAAAGGGAGAAGTTAATCCAGCGTTTTCCCATCTTTCAACCATAGTGAGTTTGCCACCAGTTTCAACTAGCTTTGTATAATTTGCTTTTGCATCTTCAAAAGAGAAACCCGCAAATTGTACTGCTTCCATTAAGCTGGTAGCGTAAGAAATATAATAGCAAGGTGACGCAATGCAAGGAGCCATGAAGTAAGTTTCACTAGCTGTACCTTCATAGCTAGCCAAGATAGTATTAACACCCTCGATTAATGAGTCTTTAGTTAAATTTTCAGTGGTATACGCAAATTGTTCAATTTCAGTAATAGCAGCTTCATTGATAATTTGTGAAAGAGAATCATAAACTTTTTGATCTACATAGTAGTTATATGTAACTTCGTTTGAATCACCTTTCTTTTGCTCTAACATATATTTACAAAAAGTAAACTCATTACTTTGTGAATAAGTTTCTTGTAAATCATATGCGTCATTTTTTCTAACGCCGCCATTTTGAGTGCATGAATAATAATGACCAAACTCATGAGCTACGCTTAATACATCCTGATAATTTCTGGAGAAGAATAATACTCCATCATTAACTCCGTGAAGATTCCATTCGTATGCAGTACCCATGGAATTAGAGTTATCACTAAAACAATAATAACCATATTTGAAAGCGTTATTATACGCACTTAAGTAATTTCCACCCATTTCATCCGCGTACTCTTCAAATAAGTCGCTCATATTAGCTCTTCTATTACATAAGTTATAACTACTAATTACCGTTAATAAATCTTTATCTACTTTATCTGGTTTAGTTAGTTTTGCTTTGTTTTTAAGTATAGGTACAAAGTATTGCTTAACATAGTTAATAAAAGGAACTGCATCTGTATATTTATAATCTCTACTGTAGTAATAGTCATAAGCGAAATCTAAATAGTTATCAGATGAGATTTTATCAACTAATTCATTAGCCTTATTAATATATCTAAAGAAATAGTCATAACCTTGATCTAAATATGCTTCTTTACTAATCTCACGATTAGAATATTTAAGATAGAGTTGTTGACCATCATCTTGATATTGGTTAAATATTTCATCATAAGTAGCTTCTATTTGAGATTCAGCGTTACCGTTGATTCTTTCTTGAATTTCTTCATCACTCAAGCCACCAAAATAGGCTTCCCTGATTCCGTTACTAGAATTATAAATATCTGTCTCTAAATCCATTAAAAACTTGCTAGTATTTAAGTATGTTGAATAATAGTTTTGAGTCTTTTGTTGATAAACTTCGTCATTAGTAGCGTAGTACTTGGTGCTAGCAATGATATAACAGTTGACTATTTTATTAAAATTAGCACCAACCTCGTTATATCTATTAATGAAATCTTTTGCACTACCATTATTAACAACAACGTTTTTTAATTCATTTAGTTTATTATCAAAAGATGAAAAATCTTCTAATTTATAATTTTCAAATTTTTCACTTGATGCTGATATGGCTACTTTATCGTTTTTAAGTTTATCCCAAGAATAATTTCCAAAATTAAAGAATGAACATGAACATCCACTTAAAACAGGTATAGCTAAGCCAAAAAGGAATTTACTTTTCTTCATTACTCTCCCCCGAGATTATTTTTTCATCACTTTCTTTAGATTGTACTATATGAATGACTCTAATGATAGCAGGAGTTAATAAAGCAGTACCACCAATCTCAATTAAAAAGTTGAAAGAGAAAACTGTAGCTAATAATGCTTCAAGTTGACTTGTAAAGAAGATACAAGCACCAATGACAAAGAAGCCTGTATTAATAACTGGTACAACAAGTGCAGCAACAATACATGCAACTATATCATTATGTTTCTTTAATAATCTATATAAAATACCAGCAACAAATCCTGCTGCAGAACATTTAATCATGCAAATAAGAATTGTTCCAAAGATACACCAAGGGCCAAACAAATCAACATTCATGAAAAATGCCTGTGTGCCTGGAGTTAAAATAACAGCAACACCATTTACTGCACCGAGGAATAATCCACAGAAAGGGCCAAACAAAATAGCACCAATAGCTATTGGAATAAGAGCGAGGTTAATACTAATACCAGGGCCAAATTGAATAAATGTACCAAAAAGATAAAGAACAACCTCAATAGCGGTTAATATACCTACTTCAACAATGAACTTTGTTGTGAATATTTTCTTCTTCATAAATAATCCCTCTTAATAAACATACCATCATAAATGATGGATTAGTAGTTTAACACAATAAAATTAAAAATGTAATACTATTTAAATTAAGAAAAAAGCATCAACTTAATGATGCTTGTTTTTTCTAACTTATTTTCCTTCTTTGATACCGTATTTACGATTGAATTTATCAACACGACCATCTGATTGAACAAATCTTTGTTTGCCTGTGTAGAATGGATGGCAGTTAGCACAAGTATCAACTTTAATTTCTTTTAATGTTGAGCCTGTTTCGAATGTGTTACCACATGAGATACAAGTAACTGTGCAACGGTGGTATTCTGGATGAATTCCTTTTTTCATAAATGTTTCTCCTTCCGCCTTAGATATTTAATATCCAAAGTAAGTTTGCTTAATGAATATACCAATAATAAAATATTATTTCAATACTTTTTGTATATCTTCATTACTTATTTAGTGTACAGAAAAACGCCCATTAGTTAATTAACCGGGCGTTTGTTCTTTTTAAGTAATTAGTCTTTTAAGATGTTATCAAGAATGACTTTTCCGTATGCCATTCCTAATCTGAATGAATCTTTAGTGTTATAGTGAACACCTTGTGTAGATCCATCACCAGAAACTTTTAATAAGTTAGCATCAGTTTTTTCTTCTACATTAGCGTATGTGTCAACGATGTATCTCTTATCATTAGGATCAGCAGCTGCTTTTTTAATATCATTGAGGGCTTTTGCGTCTGCTGGATTAGAAACAAGCATCGTCCCGCCTTCGTATGGCATACCATCAACGAATGCGATGTTTTTACCATTTTCATCATCAGCATATGAAGCAAAATCTGTTCTAAAAGCATCGATCAAGTCTGCTAATCTACGAGCATATGCATTACGTTTAGCCTCTTCACCACCATCAGATTCACCTTGGTGCCAGCACCAAGCTTTGATAACTGGTTTCTTACCTGTAGTCTCCTCAATCCAATCTAAGTTATTTTGTAAGAATGGCTTTAAGAAATCGACATAGAGGTTATGTTCTACTGGAGTGCCATCGGCAGTTTTAACTTCCCAGTTCTTACCTTCAGCGGAGGAACCTGATTGAGCAAATCCACTTCCTGAAGATGCCATCTTAACAAAATAGATAGGTTTATCTGCATCACCAACATCTTTTAAAGCATAAGCACAGCCTAATTCAGGACCCATTTGCGAATCACTGTGACCCATGCCAACTTTAGTAGGTAAGAATTTTCCTTTAATCTTATCTTCGGTATTCGAAGCATGTGGTTGTTGTGAAGCGTTTGATTGTCCACCAGTATTATAGTTATCACGACTTAACTCGCCATAGCCATTGCCATAATAACTAGTCATAACTGAGTTAATACCTGTTATACAACTATCACCATCAGTAATTCCTAAATCTTGAAATGCTTTAGTTAAATAGGATGTGTCCCCATTTATGCCAAAGTTTGTTTGGCCTTCCATGTTTGATTGTCCACTAAAAACAAATACTAATGGAACATCGCTCTTTTCTTCAACTTCTGGTGGCGTTACTACTGGTGTATTAGTGTTTTCTTTATCCCCACAACCCGCCAGTAAAAGAGAAGCTAAAATACCAGCACATGATAAAATTTTGATCTTTTTCATATTAATATTATCTCCTATTTGGATTTGTACATATTTTACATACATTTGTACGCACATGAATATATTTTTCCTTATTTAATAAGATAATAAGAATAGAATAGCAATATTAACTCAATTAAGAAATTCACGATAAATTCTTGATTTTTTATTATTAATTACAAAGTAATTACTAAAATATATTTGACAAATATTTTAAATTCAAGTTATCATATAGATGCTTCTAAATAAGCTTGCGAAAAGTCCCTAATTCAAGAGTGAAAAAGGAAGAAAACCTATTGTCCATTCAATTAAAAAGGCTTAATTGGATGTTTTTGTCATTTAAGGCCTTTATAAGGAGAAAAATTTAAAATTATGAAAAAATCTAAAATTATTATTCCTGCACTTGCCATGTTAGTCATGTCAACTGCAGCTACAGTCACTGGTACTGTCGCATGGTTCACAATGAACACCACTGCAAAAGCTGAAGGTATGGTTGTTTCCGCTAAGACAAGCGGTTCCTTAATCATTAAAGAAGCTAATTTAACAAACCCTGCTTTACCAACTAACTCTGATAAAGCTACAAAAGTAACTTTCCCTTCCACTGCTCATGCATTCTATCCATCAACTCACGATGCTGCTTCACCTACTGGTTTAAAGTATGTTTCAAATGGTGATAGAGTCAACTATGAAACAGGTACTAGAATGAACGAAGATACTACATTGACATTTGAAAATGTTGGCTCTGATGATTCGAATTATTATTTCGATTATGGCGTTTACTTAGCTGGTGACGGTATGAGCATGAATAAAGTGTTAACTATTTCTATTGATAATGCTGCTGAATTAAGCGTTAATGGTGCTTTAAGTATTGATTTTTATGGTCAAGCAGTTACTACTGATACTTTTGTTACAGCTGGTACCGGAACTTATTTAGGAGCTTTGAATTTAGCAAAGAAATACAACGATACTGCATATTCTTCTGCTGCAAAAACACAAATTGTCACTCAAAGTGCTGTTACAATAGGCAACTCTAAAGCAGATGCAGATGATCATGGTGCATATGCAATTAGAATGAGAGTTTATTTCGATGGTGCTTTAATCCAAGCAGGTCAAACTGATAACGACTTCGCTGATTACACTCCATGTGCATCTGACGAATTAGCTGTTGCAAACCTTCTTTACTACTCTGACGATGCTGGTTCTGCTATCGTTCCTAGAAATGTTGGTGATTCTGTCGCTAATTTATATAAGGTTAATTTGTCAACTTCAACACTTTGTTTTGCTAGATCTATCTCTGTCATTAACATTGCACAAAGATCTCTTGATGTTACATTTAGCTGCTAATTAAAGTAGTCATTCACAATTCACTAGGCTCTAAGAGCCTAGTTTTTTTATTCGTTTTTTTAAAACCAAAAATTACTTACTTTTATAAAACAAGAAAATTGACATATACACTATCACAAATAAGTTGTAATAAAAAAATACAAAATGTATGATAAATTATGTAAACGTGATATGGGAGATCGTTTAATGAATCCAAAAGTAAAGAAAGCTCTTATTATTGCAGGCATAGCAGCAGATGTATTGATAACAATTGCTTTAACTGTTTTTAGTATCGTTATTTTAGTTAATATGCCTGATTCTAGATTTGAAAGCCTTCCTGAAGATACTTTCCTTGGATACTTTCAACATAATCCAATTATGATTCTCATTTGTGATGTTCTTCCATTGACATTGCTCTTGGTTGTTAATATAAGCGTAGCGATTTGGTACATAAAGAAGACAGGCAAAAAGCAAGAAGAGAAGAAGCAAATATCTCTTAATGATCTCTCAGATGAAGAAAAAGCAGCTCTCAAACAAAAGATTATGCAAGAGATGTTGAAGGAATCAAATGACTCAAAATAGTCGCTTAAAACGGCTATTTTTTAATATTCTTAATTAATAAGGATAATATAACAATTTTATAAATATTTATATACTTGTATATAAGAATATAGAATAACAAAAAAGTCTATAATCTTTCGCAAATTTTGTTGACAAGATATTTATTTATATAATAATATGAAGTTGCGAAAGGCAAAGCCGAAGTGATTCGGTGACGCAAAGCTAAAGGGTCTATATATTATTAGATAGCCAGTTGCCGAATTGGTTTCAATGAAAACCACCGTAATGGATAATAGGGCGACTGGTTTTTTATTTGAAACATACTTAGGGACAAAACAAATTTTATTGAAGCGAAGTAAAGAAAGAAATTTTTCATGTACAATTTTGAATTAGTTAAAAGAAGAAGAAGACGTAAAATTGCTGCAATATTCGCACTCGTTGGCGCTATCGGTGTTTCAATATTTGCGATTGTTGCTTTCCTTGGACACCAAGTAGGTACTTTTACTATTAACTTGAAAAATAGCGGCGTTTCTTTATCTATGTATCAACATCAAGAAAATGCTGATCAAGAAGAAACAACATATTTAAGTGCAAGCGATTTACAAAATTTCACTGCTGCTTTTTCTTACCAATGGTTTTTAAATAGTACAAAGGGTTATACTTTCGATAAAATTCATGACGAATCTACTGACGCTAGCATTGGTGCTTCTGTCGGTGGAGGTCTAGGCTTCTATAAGTATACGTTCTATATTAGAAATTCAGGCGATATTGATGCTACATACGACATGAGTATTGAATTAACTGAAAACATTAAGCCAAAAAACGGCGCTGCTAGTTTGGACGAATATTTAAGATTAGCTCTTTTCGAAGGTACTAAAAAAGACCCTGTGGTATACGCTCGTCGTAGTAAATCCCGTTATGATGCAAGTCACGAAACATACAAAGAGTATATTAGTGGTCCAGAAGGAACTGTTAACTACTTTGGTGAAGCAGAGCTTTTTGAAACAGACACTGTTTTAGCATCTGTAACAAACAACTTAAAAACAAACGAATCAAGAATGTACACTTTGCTCTTCTGGCTAGAAGGCGAAGATAAAGAATGTAAAGATTTTCCTGATGAAGCTTCGCTTAGAATTGGAGCAACCATCAATGCATATCCACAACAAATGCAAGAAACTGATTAAACTCGGTTTATATGCAGCTGTAATTGCTTGTGCCGCAGGTGTTGCTACAGGCACATATGCTTGGTATTCTTACCAAAAAGATGTGGATGTAGACTTCGTTGGCACAACTATTAAAGCTGACAAAGAAATTCAAGTTGGTTTACGCTGCGATTCCCGCCTTACCGCATTGGAACAAGAATACCCTTTAGGTGAAATTGATCTTGAAGAAAACGTTAAAATGAACGCTTCAGATAGTGAAACATATGTTATCTATTGGGTTAG
The DNA here is from genome assembly GCA_017651565.1 of Bacilli bacterium. GTDB lineage: Bacteria > Bacillota_I > Bacilli_A > RFN20 > CAG-826 > RGIG9670. The sequence goes on from JAGCCQ010000068.1 coordinate 12,181, forward strand.
AGGTAATTATTTAACTGAAATTTTAAAATCTTTCCAACGCGAAATTGGTTCTGCACAAGGAAAATTAAATGCCATTACAGCAGGCTATTATAGAGCTGGCTGGGCAGAAGATATTGGTAACAGTACTGATTCTCTTGCACCAAACACATGGAATGGCTTTAAAGAAACTCCTACAACAAAACCTGCCGATTGGAAATATATGGGTTTAGTAAATAGTAAGGCAAACTATTTCTATTTACCACTCGTATTCAGAGCAATAAATAATGAAAATCAAGCAAATGGAGATCCATATTATTTACCAGATGTCGAAATTTTCTTGACTGATTTTGCTACTGAAGATTTAAGTGATGCTGATAACGGGGCTGATTTAGCTCAAGCAGTTAGATGCAAAGTTGATTACCCAGCAAATGCAGATACTAGTAAAAACTATATTTTTGATCCTAATGCAATGGACGATGAAGATCTTCCAGTTGGTGGAATTTTGAATCTTAACTTAGACAGATTCTATGATTCATATCGTACTAGAGATGGTAAATACTGGGAAGTTCCTTATGGTGAATGGGAAACAGACCCAATCATCTATGCTGACGATCCAGTTACTGTGGAAGGAACACTTCATGCTGACCGCTGTACTACTTTCACTGCAAATCATCAGAAAGATGTTTATCCGATTGATATGACTCAATCTCATCCACGTACATGTGAGACAAAATCTAGATTTGCTGCAGTCGATAATGCTTATACAGCAGGCAAAGGAATTGCAAAAACCGACGCTTATAAAAATTATGCTTATGTTGATTTATCAATCTATTTAGAAGGTTGGGACGATAATATCGTTAACAACAGTAAGGGAACTGATGATTACAAATCTACAGTTGATCATCCTTTCTCAATTGATTTGGAGTTCTCTATCAACTAATCATAAAAAATTAACTTGAAATTAATTTATTAACAAACAACAAACACAAACAAGAAATTATGAAAAAAAGATTTTTATTCCTCATTGTAGGACTTAATCTTCTTCTTATTTCATCAATTTCAATGTCAATTGCTTGGTTCATCGGTTCTTTAAGACTTACAATCAGCGACATCCTAATTAAAATTGATGTTGATGCTGACTTAAAGATATCTGCTGAAAATAATTTAGAATATGCGAGAGATTCACTCACTGAAGATGACTTCGGTGAGGTTGAAAGTTTCGTTCCTGTTTCTTCAATGGGATCTGAAAACAGTGAGTGGATCAATAACGCAGATAACACCAAGCCTGTTTTTGCGGCACAATATAAAACTGGCTTCAGGCCAGATCCAAAAGCCAAAGTTGCAACTAAAGGGTTCTTCACTAGAAGACTATTCTTATTCTCTGATCACCATATGTTAGTAACATTTGATAGTGAACACACTACTATCACTCCTAACTTAAGGTTAAATCAAGCTAAGGCTTTAGAAAAAGGCAACGAAAAAGCTATTGGAGATTATAAAGAAGTTGCAGACATAGAAATTGCTAGAGATCAGATTACAGATGAGTCAGAAAAACAAGCAATCTACGAACGTGTTAAAAACGAATTAACTGTTAAATATGCTAATGAAATAGTTAATAGTCTTAACAAAATCGAAGATTCTTTACGTATTTCAATTTTGGACTATGAAAATCTAACTCATAACAATTATACTATAATTGACCCAAAGAAGAGCGAAGACCCTGTTGTGTTTGGGGGTCGCTTAAGTACTTCTATCAGAAAAGACTATTTTGATTACTATTCTGATTACCCAGATCTTAAAGAAACTTTATTTGGCGATTATGACTTTAATGAAGGTTATTACGACTTGCCTTATCTAGCACCGGCAACAGAGGATATGCCAGCTACAGAAGGCGAGCATACTTGCTTTAACGCAGGTACACGTAAGGGTGTATGCCCTCTCGATATGGACGAATTACCAAATGTCGTTACATTCGCAACAGAGCAAAGCATCAGTCCTGAAGTAGCTGATGTATCTAAACACCCATCAAACGAGCAGGAAGGGTTCTTAATTGAACTATTCCCAGGAGTAGCTCATCCATTAACTTTATCTGTATATCTCGAAGGGTGGGATAGAGATAATGTTGATGCAACTCAAGAAGCTGCATTCGATATGAGTATTCACTTCAAACTTTACAGACAAGGAGATTTTTAGATAATATGGCACAATACTTCACTTATTTAAGAGACATGCTAATTGCATTTTTCAGAAATTTTGGCAAGTTTTTTGCTACTTTATTCGCAGCTCCTTGGAACGGGGAATTCGCTAGAGCAAACAGCATAAAAGATGACTTCGCTGAATACGCAAACATTTTTGACATTTGGTCAGGACAATGGGGCGTTCCAGGCTGGATATTCTTTGGCATATTTGCGGTTTTATTCTTATGCCTTTTAGGTGGCATTATTTTCTTACTCTTATTTGTATTCAAAAAATACGTTAAATTCTGTAAAAGAGAGATTCAAAAAGACGAATTACGTCGTCAAGTTGAACGCTTGAACTATGAACTTTACAACGCTGTTCAAGAAAAAGACAAAATCCTCAATCTTAAATCTACTTATCTTGGTTTAGGTAATCCTGCTGATCACAAAGAAGATCAAGAAGTTGTTGAAGAAGTATCTTCTAGATTCCCTAAACTTGTATATGTTGACCATCAATACGCTGGTAAAGATATGACTATCGCAGATATTGAACGTCTTTCACTTGAAGAGTTATGTAACAGATTCCGCGCATTCGCAGCATCTAAATTACACTTATATTACAAAATTGAACCAATTAGACAATTATTTGCAGGTATGGCTACTTCTAAGTTAATTATCTTAGAAGGTATCTCTGGTACAGGTAAAACTTCCTTAGCATACGCACTTGGTAAATTTATTACTTATGATTCAGCTATCTGTCCTGTCCAACCATCTTGGAAAGACCGTACTGAATTAGTTGGTTACTACAACGAATTTACTAAAAAGTTCAACGAATCAGAATTCCTAAGAGCTTTATACACTGCTACATATCGTTATGATATGAACGTTATCGTCCTCGACGAAATGAACTTAGCTCGTATCGAGTACTATTTCGCTGAATTCTTATCCATTTTGGAAATGCCTAACCCAGATGACTGGAAGATCGAACTTATTGGTACTACTATTCCAGTCGATCCTAAACACTTGGAAGAAGGTAAGTTAACAATTCCTCAAAACGTTATATTCTTCGGAACTGCTAACAACGATGACTCTACATTCACTATTTCCGATAAAGTTTACGACCGTGCTATTTCCTTGTTCTTTGATGATAAAGGTATCCCATTTGATTGTGAATCAACTGAAAGTTTGAACTTCCCATATTCTCAATTAGCTAGATTATATGAAAAAGCTAGAGAAGAATATCCGGTTTCCGAAGGTATCTTACAAAAGTTTGATGAACTCGATTCATTCGTTATTAAGAAATTCAGA
>JAGCCQ010000069.1 GCA_017651565.1 Bacilli bacterium
TATGAAGGTGACCATGTCTTAGTTGTTACGGATAAAGGTTTCGGTAAGATTTCTTCGATCGATGAATACCGTAAGACAAAACGTGGTGCTAAGGGTGTTTCAACACTTAAATCTTCACCTAAGATTGGTAAGATTGTAGATGTTAAATCAGTCTTCGGCGATGAAGATATCATGGCTATCACAAACGCTGGTATCATTATCAGAACTCACTTAAATGAATTCAGAATTACTGGTAGAAATACTCAAGGTGTTAGATTAATTAACCTTGAAGATAAACAAAAAGTTTCTTCTATCACTATCGTTCCTTATGAAGAAGATGCTCCAGAAGTAGAACAAATTATTGAAGATGGTGCAGAAGAAAACGTTGAAGAAAACGTTATTGAAAAAGTAGAAGAATAATTCTTCTGAGGCAAATAAAATGATTGATATTAATTTAATTCGTGAAAATCCTCAAAAAGTTAAAGAAGCTTTAGCTAAGAAACTTTGGGATACTGATTTTACAGAATTATTAGGCTGGGATGCTGAAAGAAAGCAACTCTTAGCAGTAGTTGAAGGAAACAAAGCAGAAATGAACAAACTTTCTGCTTCTGTTCCAGCAGCTAAAAAAGCAGGTGAAGATGTTTCTAAAATCTTCGCTAAAGTTAAAGAAATCGCTGCAGCAAACAAAGATAATGAAGAAAAGCTTAAAGCATTAGATGAAAACATTTTCAACTTTGTTTCTGAATTACCAAACATTCCAGACGATGATTTAGTAGGTGGCGGTAAAGAAAATAACAAAGTTATTCGTGTTGTTGGTGAAAAACCTACATTCGATTTCAAGATGAAAGATCACGTTGAATTAGCTGAATCACTTGGTTTAGTTGATTACAATAGAGGCGCAAAAATTGCTGGTCGTGGCGCTTGGATTTATACAAATTTAGGTGCTCAACTTGAATGGGCTTTATTAAACTACTTCATCACTACTCATCTTAAAGATGGTTATACATTTATTCTTCCACCACACTTATTAAATGAACAAAGTGGATTTGGTGCAGGCCAATTCCCTAAGTTCAGAGAAGATGTTTTCTGGCTCGAAGGATTAGAACCACAACGTTTCTTATTACCTACTGCAGAAACTGCATTAGTTAACCTATATAGAGATGAGATTTTAAAAGAAGATGAACTTCCAAAGAAGTTCTTCGCATACACTCCATGCTACCGTAGAGAAGCTGGTTCATACCGTACTGAAGAACGTGGCATGATTAGAGGTTATCAATTCGATAAAGTTGAAATGGTTCAATATACAAAACCAGAAGATTCTGATGCAGCATTCGAAGAACTCGTTGCTAAAGCAGAAGGATTAGTTAAAGGTTTAGGACTCCACTATCAAGTTTCAAAATTAGCTGCTGGTGATATTTCTCACTCAATGGCTAGAACTTATGATATTGAAGTTTACTTACCAAGCATGGGTATCTATAAAGAAGTTAGTAGCGCTTCTAACGCAAGAGATTATCAAGCAAGAAGAACTATGTGCAGATATAGAGATACAGCTACAGGCAAAACTAGATATGTTCATACATTGAACGCATCTGGCTTAGCAACTTCAAGAATTTTCCCTGCGATTTTGGAACAAAATCAACAAGCAGATGGAAGTGTTAAAATTCCAGAAGTTCTCCAACCTTTTATGGGTGGATTAAAAGTCTTAAAACCAATCAAGTAAGGCAAAAACAACTAAGAAAGCAGTCATAAATGGCTGCTTTTTATATTTCGCCTGCAAATATTAATAACTATTAAAAGGCGTTGAATAGTTGTATTATTAAATCAGTTAAAGTTTTAGAAACAGGTGAATTACATGAAATTACTTTCTATTGCTGTTCCTAGTTATAACTCCGAAAAATTTTTAGCTGAGACTTTAGAATCTTTATTAGGTTATGAAGATGTCGAAGTCATTGTAGTTAATGACGGAAGTAAAGATGGAACACTCAAAATTGCCAATGAATTTAAAGATAAATATCCAGATTACTTTGAAGTAATTGACAAGGAAAATGGGGGACATGGTTCTGGATTAAATGCAGCATATAAAATTGCTGAAGGTCTTTATTTTAAGTGTTGTGATTCAGATGACACTTTAGATAGAGAAGGTGTATTACATCTTTTAGATACAATCAAAAAACTTCAAGAAGAAGACAATTTGCCAGATATTTTCTTAGCGGATTATATGGCAGTTTACAAATCTCGTAACAAAGAAACAAGATGTGGAATTAGAAGATTCTTTAAGCTTAATCAAACTATTGGTTATGATAAGACAAAGTTCTTACCATTTACTGAATATTTGATGATTCATATGACATTTGTTAAGACTCAACTTTTAAAAGACAATAATATGGCTTTAGTTGAGAAAACTTTCTATGAAGATAATGAATTTGTTTACTTTATTTTAGGCTGTGCAAATTCCTTCTACTACCTCGATAAACCAATCTATAGATATGCTTTAGGAGATGTTGGACAATCAGTTTCAATTCCTAATATGCAAAAGAACTTTATGCATGAAATGAGAGCATTCACTGCTACATTCAAACATTTTAGTTCCGAAGATTATTCCAAGTGGTCAAAGAAGAAACAAAGATATGTTTTAAAAGACTTATCTCAAATGTATGTTCTTTGCTACACATATGCTTTCTTGAAGAGAGGTAAAGAAAGAAGGGAAGCTTTTAAACAAGTTAAGAGAGACTGTAAAGCTTTTGATAAGCGCTTGTTTAGAAAGATTAGATGGAAATTCCTTCCAGTTTGTATCACTTTAATTCCTGTCTTTATTAGACCTCCTCTTACAAGATTTACTACAAAGATGGTATCGAGATTAAAAGGATGGAATTATTAATATGGCAGATCTAAAGCACAAAGAACTAATTAGCAAACTTACATTAGAAGAAAAAGCGTCCTTAATTGTAGGAAAGAATTTCTGGGAAACTCAGAATATTGATAGATTAGAAATTCCTTCCATATTTTTAGCAGATGGTCCTCATGGAATTAGAAGACAAATAGCTTCTGCAGACCATCTAGGTTTAAATGAGTCAACAAAAGCAACATGTTTCCCTACTGCTTCTGCGCTTGCTTCATCATGGAATGTAGAACTTGCTAATAGAGTTGGAATTGCTTTAGGTCAAGAAGCTAGATATCAAGATGTTAACGTCCTTTTAGGTCCAGGTTTAAATACAAAAAGAAATGTTCTTTGCGGTCGTAACTTTGAATACTTTTCAGAAGATCCATTCCTTGCTGGAAAGATGGCCGCAAATATTGTTCAAGGTATTCAACAAAGTGGAGTTAGTGCGTGTTTAAAACACTTTGCGTGTAACTCTCAAGAATTAAGAAGAATGAACGTTGATTCCGTAGTTGATGAAAGAGCACTTAGAGAGCTCTATTTAACCAACTTTGAAATTGCAGTTAAGGAAGGAAAACCTAACTGTATTATGTCTTCTTATAATCCTGTAAATGGATCGTACGCAAATGAAAATAAACACTTAAATGATATTCTCCGTAAAGAGTGGGGATATAAAGGTGTTATGGTTACCGACTGGGGTGGTGCTAACGACCACATCCAAGGTTTAATTGCGGGCTCTGATTTAGAAATGCCTACAACAGGAACTGACACTAAAAAAGAAATTATCAAAGCAGTTAATGATGGTTCTTTAGATGAGAATGTTTTAAACACTGCTGTTGATAGAATTTTAGACTTAGTTATTAAGACACAAAAAGATAAAAAGAAAACTTATAAATGCGATTTAGAAGCTAATCATAAACTCGCAGTTGAAGCTGCAGAAGAAAGTATCGTCTTATTAGAAAACGATGGAATCTTACCATTAAAGAGTGTAAGAAAAGTTTGCATTGTTGGTAAGTTTGCAGAACAAACTAGATACCAAGGTGCAGGTTCATCAAAAGTTAATTCATATAAATCTGAAAACCTTTTGAGTTTAATTCCTAACTATGACATTAATTACGTCGGGTATTCAAAAGGATTCGATTTCAAAGATAAAGTAAATCAAGGCGCTATTAAAAAAGCAGTCGAATTAGCACAACAATCAGACATTGTTATTGCTATGGTTGGCTTAGACGAATTAAGTGAAGCTGAAGGTATTGATAGAGCTTCAATGAAATTACCAGAAGCACAACTTAAATTGGTTGATGAATTGGTTAAAACAGGAAAAAAAGTTATTGTTTGTTTATGTACTGGAAGCGCAGTAGAGATTCCGTTTGCTACAAAAGTTAATGCTTTGGTCCACTACCATTTAACTGGTCAAGGCGCTATGGAAGCTTTATTAAATATCTTAGTTGGCAAAGTCTCTCCATCAGGTAAATTAAGTGAAACATATCCATTAAAATATGAAGATAATCCAACACTTAATTACTTCCATAAAAAGGCAAACACAGCTGAATATAGAGAATCAATTTACGTTGGTTATAGATACTACGGAAAGAATGAAATTCCAGTAAGATATCCATTTGGTTATGGCAAGTCTTATACAGATTTCAAATACACTGTTTTAAATATTTGTCAAAATGGTGTCTCTTTCAAAGTCACGAATGTTGGTGAAGTTGAAGGTAAAGAAGTTTGTCAATTATATGTTTCTATTCCATGTTCAAGAATCTTTAGAGCTAATAAAGAACTTAAAGGTTTTGCTAAAGTTTCATTAAAGCCAGGAGAAGCAAAAGAAGTTTTTATTCCATTTGATGAATTCACATTTAGATTCTTCAATGTAAAGTCAAATAAATGGGAAATCGAAGGTGGATACTATAACATCTATATTTCATCAAGTTTGAATGAAACAATGCTCAAAGGAAATATAAAAGTAGCGGGTGATTTATCTGTTATTCCATATGATCCAGGAACTGCTCATTCTTACTTTGACGGTATTATTAACAACATTCCTGATAAACAATTTCAAGCTTTATTAGGTAGAGATATCCCTGATGGGGATGTTAAGTTCATTAAAAAGAATAGAATTCATGTTGATATCTTCACCACTATTGAGGAATTAAGATATGCAAAAGGTTGGACTGGAAGATTCTTCTCAGCAATGATTAGATTTGCTATTTGGTTCATGAAGAAAATTGGAAAAGCAAATACTGCAAACACTCTTATCATGGGAATATATAACTTACCTCTTAGAGGGATGTCACGTATGTCCGGTGGAAAGATTACTTGGGGTCAATTAATGGGCTTAGTATTAATGTTTGACGGACATTTCTTCAAAGGTTTGCATAAGTTTAATAAAGAAGGCAGAATTGCAAAAAAAGAAAGAAAAGCAATTAAAAAAGCCCAAAAAGAAGAAGCTGCTAAAAAAGCTTCCGAAGCAAAAGAAATTAAACCAGAACCACCAGTAGCTGAAGAGCCGGTTACAGCAAAAGAAGAAGTAATTGAAAAAGTAGAGGAAGTAGTTCAAGAACAACCTAAAGAAGTTGTCGAAGAACCAATTGTCCAAGAAGAAGTCTCAAAACCTTTAGTAGAAGAGGAAAATAATGAAGAAAACCCTTCTCAGGAAGAAGTGAATGGGACTGATGAGGAATTTACCGAATAAAAGAAAAACGCGTCTCAGATGGCGCGTTTTCTATTATTTTCCGTCCTTTGCGTAAGCGAACGAACCTTGTACTCTCGCTTTCTCGAATTCTTTGTTCTTATACATAGCTTCATCAGCACGTTTAATAACATCATCGATAGTCATATCTGTTTCTGGATTATAGATAGCTACACCCATTGCGATATGAGCTCTTCCTTTTTCATATTCGCGAATTGAAGAACAACGTCTATTCATTTCGGCAAGTTGATTCATTAATTCTTTGTAGTTTGCTAAATCTTGGCCTTCAAGGATGACTGAGAATTCATCACCACCGATACGATAAACTGGTGAGTGAGTGAATACTTCACAGAGCATTCTACAACAGTTCTTAATGTACATATCACCAATTTCATGGCCGTATTTATCGTTAGCAATCTTTAAGTTATTAATATCAGCACCAACGATACCAAATTCATAGTAAGGATTTGTTTTTAAGATAGCTGAAATTTGTTCAATTCTTTCAGCGTGAGCAGTTCTATTCTTAACATTGGTAAGAACGTCTGTATTTGCTTTTTGGATAGTAGAAGTAAGTTTTCTTTCCATTCTGTTTGAATGTTCTTTCATAGAAAGAATTAAGAGTCTTGCTAATTCTTCAATAATTAATGGCTTACTCATACAACCATTAGCACCTTCTTCTAAACATTGTTTTGCTAAGTCACTATCGATTTCACCTGTAACCGCAACGATTGGAACACGAATATCTTTATCTTCTTCCCAATCACGGATTGCTCTAGTTAAATCAACGCCGTTCATTTCAGGCATGACTAAGTCAACTAAGATAATATCAAATGGTTTGACTTTCTTGATTGCGTCAAGAGCGGCTGCACCACTGGAGTAATCACTAACGATTGCACCTTCTTCTTCAAGAGTATCTTTTGTCATGAAACGTGATAAATCGTTATCATCAACAATTAAGATTCTAGTACCATCAAGAGTTTTAACTCTTTGCTTATTAGGAGCAAATTTACTGACAACTTTTTCTTCAACAAATGTTTTAGTTTGTGAAGCGATTTGAGTGCTTCTTTCAAGTTCAGTAACGTCTTGTACGAATGCGTAACAAATATCACCGAAAGATTCACTATGAGTAACGTGAGCGAAGTGATCGAGTGTTTTTTCTTCACCATTCTTACAAACAATACGATATTTTGTATGTTCTAAGTGGCTACTTGATTTAGTAACTTGCTTGTTAATTGTATAAACAGTTTTTTCAAAATCATCAGCGTGAACAATACCTTTGAAGGAGTTATTTACGTACTTAATGAAATCTTCTCTGCTAGTACAATTGAAGTACTTAACCATGATGTTATTGAAATGCAATAAAGAACCTTGTGCATCGTTTCTATAAATGAAGAAACCAGTAGGCATTTGTTCTGATAATGTAGCAATAACCGGTAATGTTTGATTATTAATTGCGACGTTATATTTGTATGAATTAACCGAAGCTTTAGCAAGTTTGATACTTGTGTTGATTTTTCCACTTTCCATGTATTCAATCATGTCTTTTACACAGTTTTTCAAGCTGTTGAAGAATATTGGGTTGAACGTGCCACATTCTCCATTTGTAATCATTGCTAAAGCAGATTCAAAACCATATGCATCTCTATAAGTTCTCTTAGATGTAAGAGCATGGAAAGCATCAATTAAACCAACAATTTGAGCTGATAATGGAATTTCATCGCCTTTTAATCCTCTAGGATAACCTTCTCCGTTCCATCTTTCATGGTGATATTTACATACGTCAGTTAAGATTTTGAAGTATGTTGTGTCATAGATATTTTTGAGTTTATTTAATAACTTTTCACTTTGTGAAGCGTGAGTTTTTGCAATCTCAAATTCTTCTTTAGTTAACTTGCCTTCTTTATAGATAATTTCTTCAGGAATAGCTAATTTACCAATATCATGAATAACAGAAGCTTCACTAACTGCAGCAACAAAATCAGGAGTTAATCCTAATTCAGGACAATCTGTCATTAATTGGTTACCGAAAATATAAGTCAAATATTTAAATTGATATGAGTGATTGAAACCTTTGTGTTTTCTTGTTTCAACGACGTCGCCAATTAAATCGACGAGACTTGCATTTACGTTTTCGATAATATTGTTTTTCTCATAGATTTCTTGATCTTTAGAACGAATTTCTTCTTCTAATTTATCAATGTTTTGGTTTGCTGCTTCATATTCTTCATTAATATTAGTGATTAAAACTAAAGCGGTATTATTGTCACCTTTGGTAACACGCATTAAATAGTGATAAGGCATACCTTTAGAAATGTCTCTATAGTCAACGCTGAATGAACCTTTTTCATCTAAAGATGCTCTTAAATTGACTAAGTCAGTAGCAAGCAACATTTTGTCTGTATCTTCAAAGTAAACATCTCTTTTAACATAAGATTGAATATAAGCTTCGAAATCAGGGATATAACTATTTCTTCTTGCAAAAATAGCGTCTTGTTTACAAATTTCAAATGTATGATCTTTTAAATTTACTAAGAAACTTGCGTCATAACTATTTAAAACCAAACTAGAAATCTTGCTTTGCTTGCTTTCATAGTAAGGGACTGTTTCTCCAGAAAGACTTTGTTGATTTGCTATGTTATTAACTAAACGAATACCACAAACTAAACCAGCAATACTTCTATCATCTTCACGGTCAGGGAAGAAAACAACTTCATAATCATAAACAACACCAAAATATCTAATCTTGAATGTAGTCTTGAATGTATCACTCTTTTTTAAACTATTGAGAATGTTTTGTCTATTATCACCTTTGGCGAAACGTTCACGGTCGACGCTAGTTAAGACTTTATTGATAAGAACATTAAAACGATCTGTGAAGTTATTGCTATGTCCCCAGTTCTCAGTTAATTTATTTAAGAATTCAGAAGTCTTGAAGTCTTCAACATAGTCATCATCAGGGGTTAAACCTAAGTTGATGTAACCAACATATTCATAATCTTGTGCGATTAAATTTAAATAGAAATTACGTGTTTTGTTACGGTTTCTTAATGTTTTGAATGAACTGATATTTTGTAAGATACCTTCAAAACGAGTTACACCATTTTCTACACTAGTGCGTTTACCAGAACAACGATAGTATGTAGTTCTCATTGATGGAGCAGACCAACGATATTCAAATTCGACATATTGACCTAAATACATTTTATGTATTGCATCAGTAACAACAGCGGCATCTTCTGCTTCTACATGATTAAGAATAAATTTATATACATACTCAGGCGATGCATCTTCACTCACACCTGCTTTTCTTAAATTAGTTTTTGGAAAATATAATGCTGGTTCACGGTCTTCACTAATTTCTGCGTACCAAGTAGTGATGTTATAAAGTCTTAAAGACTTATCAGAAATAGATTCGAAAACAGAAGCTTCATTAGTTAAACCATATTTAGCTTCATCAACAGCGTCTAATTTCTTAAATAATTGAACATAAACATCATCAGATGGATATGCTTGATTTGCTTTCAAATACTCGAGAGTTAAATCACAACAGTTTTTAATGAATCTACTTAAAACATCAAATTCATCTTTGTTTTTGATTCTGCCTAATTCTACTTCGTCTTTGAAATAAACATCTAATTTAGATTCTAAGAATAACTTTTGGAGTGTTTCTTTAGCACTTTCTGGGATGCTTTCAAAAGAAATGAAAGCAGTGTTAAAGAAAGATAACTCTTCTGCTGATTTAGTTCCTACCCTTTTAATAAACGAAATAATTTGTAATAAACATTCATTGATGTCTTTACAATCTGAGAATTTAGGAAAATCGGTGACAATTCCGTTTAGTAATTGTAAATATAAAGCTTCTTTTGAACCAAAACGTTGAACAATTAAACCATTAGTGACTTTAGCGATTTTAGAAATATCAGAGAAAGTAGCAGTATTGTAACCAATACTAGCAAAAACACTTAAGCTTGCGCCTAAGATTGCTTTTGATGTTTGCTCCTTTTGGAGAGCTCTCTTATTTCCTTCTCTCATCTCAATAAATCACCGTTTAGTAAACGTGCATTTAGTATAGAGTATGAAATAGCTATATTCAAGAAGAAAAAATAAAAAAGTGGCATATTTTTCTACACCACTTTTCTAAGTCAGTATTTTATTAATCTAAGAGAGCAATTGCATTTACTACGCTGTTATATTTTTCTCTTACGTCCGCTAATGCAGCTGCATATTCTTGTCCGCTATAATTACGGAATATTTCTGTTAAGACAACACTAGAATTATATAAGTCAGTTAATGCTAAATTTGCTGATAAACCTTTTAATGTATGGATAGCTCTAAATGCAGTAGGAATATCATTTGCATCAATAGCAGCATTTAATTCACTAAATGTAGGGTCCATTGTGAACATACGAATATATTTTCTTGCGCGATCTTCAGTACCAACACGGCCTAAAAATTCATCATAGGAACCTTTGATTTGTTCGTAGAATTCTTTTACTGTCATAACTATCCTCCAACTTTTTCTATTGTAACAAACATATATAAATATTCATTACTTTTTCATGTATTTAGCGAGAATCTCTAATAAATGGTCAATTTGAACAGGTTTTGGTAATAAGTTATTCATGCCTGATTCCACCATTGAAATTCTATCTTCTTTAAATGAACTTCCAGTCATTCCGATAATTGGAATTTTTGATGCCCATTTATTTAACGAACGAATCTTTTTTGTTGCTTCATAACCGTTAACATCAGGCATTTGAATGTCCATTAAAACAGCATCAAAATCGCCGGAATTTGCTTTTTTAAGTGTTTCAATTGCGACGTTACCACTATCGACACATTGAACCACAAAACCAAATTCTGTTAATGAATTAATAGCCATTTCTCTACTTATTGGATTATCATCAACTACTAATAATTTTGTGCCGATAAAATCTTTATCAGTGTAATTAGTTATAGGTTCAATTTCTTGTGCTTCGTCTGCGTATTGTAAAGGTAATGTGATTGTGACTTCTGTACCTTTATTTGGAGTACTATTAATAACAATTTCTCCACGCATCATATCGATAATATTTTTAGTAATAGCCATACCTAAACCACTACCGGTATTACCTGGTTTAGAGAAGACATTTTTCTTAATAAATGGATTATAAATAGCCTCTAAGACTTCTTTAGTCATACCAACACCAGTATCTTTGATTTTGAATTCATATTTACCAGTGGCTACTCCTAATTCACTTAATTGTTTTACGGAGAATATAATAGTTCCATTATCTGGAGTAAATTTGGCAGCGTTAGAAAGGATATTTAAAATGGCCTGTTTAAGACGGAATTTATCACAAACAATGTTTTTATTAATGATGTCTGCATTGCATTCAAAATTAATCTGTTTTGATTGAATATTGGCTTTCATAATCTCGTCTAAAGAACGAATAATTTCTCTTAAGTCTTCGTTTCTTTCTTCCATAGAGATTCTGCCAGATTCAAACTTACTCATATCCAAGATATCGCTTAAGACCGCAGACAATTGATTTGATGTCTCTTTTATCTTTCCTAAATAGCTAGCAACTTGATCAGGATTATCCATGTGATTATTAGCTAATGATGTGTATGTAATAATTGCATTCATTGGTGTACGGATTGTGTAGGACATATTACTAAAGAACAAGTTCTTTGCTTTGTTTACGCCTTCTGCCATTGATAATGCATCTTTTAATTGAAGTTTTAATTCTTGACGGTCACTACCATAGGAATCTAACTTACTAAAACCTAAAGAAATTACAGCTGGAGTACCATCTTGATTTCTACATAAAACATAGTTAGTAATTGATACCCAGTTGCCACCAACTCTATCGCTTGATTTATAGAAGAAAATACGCTTATTTTCGATAGCTAACGATTGTTTAGTGAGCTCGATATTTCCCATATTTTCAAAGATTTCTTTTGCTTCTCCTTGGTGAACTCTTGAGAATGCTTTCATGGCGTCAACAAAGTTAGCAACTTGACCAGGACCACCAGATTCTTGATAGAATGGAGAACTCTTAATTGTGGTGATTTCGTTTCTATCTAAATCAACTACGAACAACGCAAAATAATCTTCTTCTCTTAAAGTAGATAACTTTTCTTCTAAGATTTTTGAACCTCGTTTAGAGATACTAATTAAGAAAAGTTCAGGAGAGAAATTCGAGAATGTCATTTCAGTCCATTCACATTTATCGTTTTCTATTTCGCGGTAATAAAGAGTGTATAACTCTCTACGAGAGAGCTTTTGCAAAATAGTGCTATAGTCTAATTCTTCTTTTAACAATTCACGGTCTTTAAAATAGACATTATTTTCGAGATATTTATTGATTTCTCCCATAAAACTAATGTCATTTCCTTTAGTACTAAAGATAGATTTGAGGTCTTTAATTTGTTTATAAGTATCGCTCTTGAAGTCAACTAAAAAGACGCTCTTTGCTTCTTTTAGTAAGTTCTCTGTAACTTCAAAAACGTGCTTATTAATTTCACTTCTATTGTCCACTAACATCCATACTGCATAACCAATAAAAATAGCTAATTCAAAAAGAAGCAAAGCAAGAATTAAATTCTTTGCAATCATGACATTTTCAGCAGAGTCATTATCTTTGTTAAAAAGTAAAAATATTGTTATTACAGTTGCAGCAACAAATAAAACAGCAGTTGCAATAGTAATGAATGTTCTAATTGCGGCGTGTTTACTTCTAAAAAAATCGGTTCTAGAAAAATTTGTTTTTTCTCCCATCAATTTTTCTCCAAATCAACTTCTCACATATTAACATAGGCGCATGCGTTAGTAAATTTTTCTAGAACAATTAATAAGAAAAAAAGTCCAACCGGACTTTATTTCATATGTTTTGTCATTGCCTTTTGCAATTCTCTTATATTGATTGGTTTTGCAACGTGATCGTTCATTCCTGCTGCAATTGAAGCCGCTTTATCTTCTTCGAATGCATTTGCTGAAACAGCGATGATTACAATGTTGTCATTTGGATAAAGCTGTCTAATTGCTTTAGTTGCTTCGTATCCATTCATGACTGGCATTTGGATATCCATTAAAATTGCATCGTAGTATGAAGGTCCTTTCTCTTTTAACATTTCAACAGCAATTTTTCCATTTTCTGCTGTGTCTGCCACCATTCCTTCTTCTTGAATGATATCTAGTGCAATTTCGCGGTTTAAAACATTGTCTTCGACAATGAGCACTTTTTTGCCTTCAAATTCGACAATTTTTTCTTCATTATTGATTGAGGACTCAATATTTTCGTGTTTTTTGATGTACTCAAATGGGAAAGAAATTGTAAATGTTGTTCCAACTCCTTGTTTACTGACACAAGAAATTGTTCCACCAAGTAATTGTGACAATTTTAGAGCAAGAGGCAGTCCTAATCCTGTTCCTTGAATTCCACTGATTGTTGAATTTTCTTCACGAGAGAATTCTTCAAACATGTGTTTTTGGAATTCTTCACTCATACCAATACCAGTATCAGCAATTACATATTTATAGATGTGGATGTTTTCTTTATCACTCTTTAACTCTTCTAATGTAACATCGACTTTTCCACCGTCGTTTGTATATTTAATCGCATTAGAAATTATATTAACTAATATTCTTTGTACAAATGGTACATCAATTAATACTAAATCATTCTGTAGGTTAATATTCTTATAGTTTACGTTAATGTTTTTTGGAGTAGCCATATTAGTCATAATTGGTTCAATTTTTTCCAAAATAGAACTAATATTAGCTTCTTCATATTTGACCTTAGCCTTACCACTTTCAATACGGCTCATGTCTAAAATGTCATTGATAATAGACAACAATATTTCACTGGAATTTTGTACTTTTTTGATTGCCTCTAATGCTTTTGGAGGATCATCATTTATTTCTTTTGTTGCTATATTGGTAAAACCAATAATAGCATTCATAGGTGTACGAATGTCATGAGACATATTAAATAAGAATCTTGTTTTTGCTTTGTTTGCTTCTTCTGCCAACTCTAAAGCCTCTTGTTGTTCTTGAGTAACCTTTCTTGTAAAGAAAGCTAAACGAGAAACCATTGATCTATCAGCTTCTTCAGAAGCAACTACAACAGGAACACTATCTTTGCCATTAAATTCACGAATTGAAATAACGGATAAAGTCTCATTGCAAATTCTAATTTTATTATTAATTCTTACAAAAACACCTCTAGAATAATAACCTGCTAAAGGAGCAATTTGATCTAATAGTTTTGTTTCTTTTCCTACATCCTCGTTACTCCAGAATGTTCTTCTAGATGCACATGAAAAAACTTTAATTGTTTCAGGTTTGAAATTAGCTATATTTAATGCTTTTTGATGAATTTGAGTAAGAATAGCGTTTCTATCTCCATAGGAGATTCTTACAGGAGTATCCTTAGGAATATTTACATACATTTCCATTGTTCCATCATCATTGATTCTTGATGGAATTCTTAAATATTCAGTACCGTTTTCATAGACAATAAGAGGGAAAACGAAGGTTTCTTGTAAACCTGCTAAACTTCCTAAATATTCTTGTAAAAGTTTTAGCGGAGTAACATTGTTAATTGTTTTAACACATCTTCCTTCTGCATCGGTAATTTTCATCAATTTACCGACAGCTTCAAATCCGAGAACAAAGTCAAACGAGAAAGATAAATCGCTTCCTGAATATATAACTGCAATCATTGCATCACTAGTTTTTGGATGATTTTTTGCAAAAATAGAAGCGCTTTCAATAGAATTTGAATATGAAGCAGCAATTCCGCCAAATATTAAAACATCATCACCTAAAGGTGGAATTTCATTATCAAGTTTTAAATATTCTGAATAAGAATATGTAGGTAACAGTTCTACAGCCTTTAAATCTTTTTTATTTAAGCAAATATTCCACAAACTATTTAAAGTAGGAATTTTTGTACCTTTTTCTACCCAAACAAGTTCAATTTTTGATCGTTTACTTTCGAAAATTAGGCATGTTACATGAATTCCTAAACTAAATTCTCCTGCAGCAATATTCCCTGATGCTTCATTTCCGTAATATAAAGCCTTTGGAAAAATTTCTTCAATTTTATCAATACAAGCTGATAATTTTCCTTTGACATTTTCAGACCAAGTAATATAAAAAACAACTTCTCTTTCCGCAAGTGAATTATCTTCAAGATAATTTTTTAGTTGGAGCAATTTGTTTATAAAATCAGTGCTATTTTTATAGGCAATTTGAATTTGTTGCATACTACCTCTGAACCTAAGTTAAAAATAAAATTAATAATAATATTTTCACTATTTATGTTTTAATTTCAACCTTATATTACGATATATACGCGCGTTTTGCAAAAAATAACGAATTAATCACTAACAAAAACGCAAATTTGACTTTTGATAGACTTTTAAACTATTTACTTTTAGAGATTAT
The DNA here is from genome assembly GCA_017651565.1 of Bacilli bacterium. Classification (GTDB taxonomy): domain Bacteria; phylum Bacillota_I; class Bacilli_A; order RFN20; family CAG-826; genus RGIG9670. Next base: position 14,986 of record JAGCCQ010000069.1, read on the forward strand.
TGTGTTTTTCAAATTATCACTTTAATAAATAAGATGTAGGATATTTTCCTTTGTTTTTATTATTTAACCTATGTTAATTGTCTTTTATCTCATTAATTTTCCGAGTTATTTTAAAAAAGGTTAAAAAAGTGAAAATAATTATAAAAAGTGACTTAATAAATAATTAAATCGCATTATTATCCATTAAAAAAATGCTTTAAATAAAGAGAATAGTTTAAAATTGGCGGCAAATTTTAAAAAAATAATAAGTAATACCTAAATAACCTTTTTAAATTTATTTCTAACCTTAAAAACTGTATTGATAAAATAAAATAAAATTTGATTTTGCTAATTTAAGTTTTTTTGTCAAGACAATGTCACTTATAAATGTGCCGTTTTAAACAATTTTATGAATAAAGAAAAATCGATTAATTTGTAAGATTATATTAATATATATAGCATTCAACTAGTAATAAAAAAAGTAACTGCTTATTTATTAAAAATCAAAGAAAAATTCCTTACATAAAAATAAGCAATTTTGATGTTAAAAATACAAAAAAATAACAGTAAAAATACTCATATTTTTTTATTGGATGTGATAATGAATGTTTTGTTTGATTTTAAGACTATATAAGGATGTTTTTATAGGTTAACGGACAAAGCTTATTCTTATGTATCGTATTTTCTTAAACTCGTTTAATAGAATGTTTGAATTTTTAATTTATAGCATGATTGCCTTTAGATAAAAAAGAGATTTTTGTTAAAATTTTTTTTATATTTTAAAGTTTGAAATCAAAGATCTTATTAATAAGAAATTTTTTTAAAAATAACGCTTATATAAAAGAAGTTATAAGCCTTATGAACAAAATTTAAATATTAGGTTACTTAAATTAGGTTCGGATAATTGAAAGAAAATAATAGGAAGAAACATTTAAAAGACTGACTTTGCATCGAAAGTATACTTATATCATTCCAGAATACTTATATATTTCTAGTTATAATTATTAATTCTTAATTTTATAACCATAAAAATAAGTCAATATTAGACTAAAAACGGGTAATTATATGCAAAAATGACTTTTTTTGTCTTATTTTTGCAATTTTTGAGATGCTATTTTGTTTTCTTAATAATTTATATGGCAAAATTTAAAGGCTAAAAATATGACAATAACCTTTTATAAGTTAAAAGAACTTTACTATCTTATTTAAATTTTTCAAACATATAAGCATTCTTGATTCACTCCAATATTCGATATGTGATCTCCAAGCTTTTTTCTCATGTTTTGTACGCGCGCGCATGCGTATATACGTTTTATTTAAAGAACTGATTTATTTCTTTAATTAAAACAGTCCAATAATGATATTTTTAGCCGTTTTAAGACTCTTTAAGAA
>JAGCCQ010000070.1 GCA_017651565.1 Bacilli bacterium
AAAACTGAATATACCAAAGTAGAAACTATCGAAGAAGTATAACAATCTAACGATAGTGGAGACAAAAACTATATTGGAAGAGACGGTGATATAAATGGCTACGCAAAAGATTAGAATTAAGACAACAAGATACGTTAGTAATTCACAAACAACAACTGATAGACAAGGTAAGAAACATTGTAAAACATGTGGTGCTTATATAGGTAACAGAGGGAGAAAATAGTGCTACGTTTTGAATTTACGAAGCAAGAAGTAAATGAAATCAAAAATAAAATATATCTTAGTGAAATACAAGAAAGAATATTTGAATATAGATTAAAAGAATATAGCATAACTAAAATGGCTATGCTTGAAAACGTTAGTGAAAGCACAATTAATAGAGAAATCAAAAAGATACATAAGAAGATATTGAGAATTTTATGACATTTTTTAGATATTTATAAGAGAAGAAGTAGAGAAATCTACTTCTTTTTTTTATGCAATAATTTAATCAAGAAAGGAGGAAATAGAGCCTAATAGATAAGTTTAAAACACTATTGAGGGGCATTAATGCTATTTTCTCTTTTCCATATTTATAGGAGGCAGATATGTACGGAAACAACCCTTATATGAGAAATTTTAATCAACAAAACATATACGAGCAAATTGATAACGAGATTAACAATTTACAACAAATGAAAGAACGTATGAAAACGCAGATGCAACAACCTGCAATTAATCAAACTTTTCAACTAGCACCTACTAATAATCACACAATAAGATATGCAAATACTATTGATGATGTAGTTAAAGAAATGGTTTATTATGATACACCGTTCTTTAGCAAAGATATGTCAGTTATGTGGCTTAAAAACGCCAAAGGAGACATCAAAACATACGAGTTAAAGGAAATAGTTGAGAAAGATGAAAAAGACATACAAATAGAACTTTTAATGGCAAAAATAAGTGAATTAGAAAAGGAGAAGAAACATGAACAATTTAATACAAATGATAATGAGTCAGAGGCTACAACAAGTGCCTCAGAACTTGATGAGCCAACTGGAGAACAATTTAAAAAGGAGAAACCCACAAGCGTTCAAAAAGTATCAGGAAGCAAGGAAAAATAACAACCCAAATGATTTATTAAATGAAACAATAAATGGGTTTAGTCCACAACAAAAGCAAGAGTGGAACAACATGATGAAAGGTATCAACATTAAATAATGTAGATATAAAAATATTTAGAAAGGAGAAATGATATGAACGGTGGTATTCAACCAACAGTAGAACTAGCTACTAATAATGGTAATGGTTTCTACCCATACCCTATGTTCCCTATGATGGGTGGTAACAATAGTGGGTTTGGCTATGGCGGAGATTGGATCTGGGTTATCGTATTACTTGCCTTATTCGGTGGATGGGGAAATGGTAACGGTAATGGTGGTTTCTTTGGTGGTAATAACTTTGATGATGGTTATGCTTGGTTATCTAATGGTCAAAAAGAAATAATGCAAAACACTAACACTGGTTTTGATACATTACACCTAAGCAACCAAATCGAAGGAACACGTGACGGAATATGGTCTTTAAGTAACCAACTTTGCAATACAGGTAATGACATAACAAATGCAATCTCAAATGGTTTCTATAACTCTGAAATAGGTGCAAGTAATAGACAAATGGCTACAATGAATCAATTTTTCGATTTAAGTAGACAATTTGCTGATTGTTGCTGCGAAAATCGTCTTGCAACACAAGACTTAAAAGCAACTGTTATCAGTGAAAACTGTGCTGATAGAGAAGTTCTAAGAGAAATCGGTCAAAACATCTTAGTAAATCAAACTGCTAACACTCAAAAGATAATTGATGAAATCTTTAGAGATAGACTTGATGAAAAAGATGACAAGATTGCAGACTTAAATAGACAATTACAAATGGCTGATTTAAGAGCATCACAAATTGCACAAACTCAAGCAATTACTTCAAACATCTATAACGAATTAAAGAACTGCCCAGTAGGAACAGTACCAGTATATGGTAGCCAACCAATATTCACTTGTCCTAACAACAATGGTTGTGGATGTGGTGGTTTCAACACAACAAGTCAATTTATTTAACGGCAAACAGTTGATTACAACACGCTCGATTACGAGAACTTGCTAAAATGCACAAAGAGTGGGCAAGTCCTACTCTTTTTTATTAAAAATGCACAATATTTTAAAAATAATGTGCAAAAATTGAAAGGAGAAAGATAAAGTATGATAGAAACAATTATAAATGAACCATTAGCATTACCAAGTAACGCAAGCCCAATAACTTTTGATGAAACCGATATAAGAACAAGGTGTGCTTCTTGTTGCGGTTGGTTAGATTATTCAAATGGCAACCCTAATTTTAAAATATTTGGAAATGGGTATACAGGCTATTATGACGTAGAATTTAGTGCTTCTGTTAGTACTGCAAATGCAGGTGTAGTAGCCGTCGCATTATTCCAAGACGGAGTTATTATTCCGGACACAATTCGTGCAGTAACTATTGCAGCAGCCGATGATTTTGAAACTATTTCTTTTGATAAGAAACTTAGAGTTTGCCCAAGAGGAACAACTAACCTAAGTGTGCAAAGCGTTAGCTCAGTGCCTACGCCTACTGATCCTACAACACCAATATCAACAACACAAGCAATTATAACTAATGCAACATTTAGCATAAGTAGACTAAACAAGTAATGAACAATAAATATATTGTGGAAAACTTAGGTTTAGTGTTACAAGCATTAAGTTTAGAAATACTATTTAGAGATTACAACAATACTGATTTAATGCAAGAGCTACAAAGACAAGATACTTTGTATTTTGAAAAGATTATTAATCAAAATGAAAAAATAATAGACCTTTTGAAGAAAGGAGATAAAAATGGAAGAAAAAGTAATTGAAAAAACAGAAGAAAGTTTAAAACCACTATTAGAAGAAGGAATAACTCCTAATAACGTGGAATATATTTATAAACTATGCAAAATAAAACACATGGCAAAGGAGGACGAAAACATGAATTACGCATACGGAAACAGTTATGGTAACAACTAT
>JAGCCQ010000071.1 GCA_017651565.1 Bacilli bacterium
ATGCTTCAATAATTATTTAGATATTAATTTTATATTAATATATTTTCAGAAAAGCCCGCTTTTGTATTGCGGAGGAGTGTTAAAATTATGAAAGTACAACAACATGACGGTAGTATCGTCGAAATGGACAAGAGTGCTCCAGAATCTCTTGAGGTTTTAAACCACTCTACTAGCCATCTTTTAGCAGAAGCTATCCAAGTAATGTATCCAAACGCGTTGTTTGGTTTTGGACCTGCTATCGAAGAAGGCTTCTATTATGACATCGATTTTGGTGACACAGTTATTACTGATGAAGACTTACCAAAGATCGAAAAGAAAATGAAAGAACTTGCTAGTAAAGACGAAAAGATTATTCGTAAAGAACTTAGCAAGGAAGAAGCATTAGAATTCTTCAAAAACGACAAATATAAAGTCGAATTAATTAATGGTATTGATGAGGATATCACTACATTTACACAAGGTAACTTTACTGACTTATGCCGTGGCCCTCACATCATGTCTACAGGCCAAATTAAGCATTTCAAACTTATGAGTTTAGCAGGTGCTTACTGGCGTGGAGATAGCAAAAACAAGCAATTAACTAGAATCTATGGTACATCTTGGTGGACTCAAGAAGACTTAGACAATCACCTCAAAATGATTGAAGAGAGAAAGAAAAGAGACCACAGATTATTAGGTAAACAATTAGGTTTATTCATGATTTCCGATTACGGTCCAGGATTCCCATTCTGGTTACCAAACGGTATGGTCTTAAGAGAACAAATTGAACAATTCTGGAAGGCACAACATAGAAAATTTGACTATGTTCAAGTTAAAACACCTATCATGCTTTCTAAAGAATTATGGTTAATTTCTGGTCACTGGGATCACTACAAAGAAAACATGTACACAACTGAGATTGACGAAAAAGAATTCGCAATCAAACCAATGAACTGCCCAGGTGGAATCCTTGTTTATAAGAACGAATTACATTCTTACAAAGATTTACCAATTAGAATGGCAGAACTTGGTCACGTACATAGACACGAAGCTAGCGGCGCACTTAATGGTTTATTCCGTGTTCGTGCATTCACTCAAGATGATGCTCACATCTTCTGTAGAGAAGACCAATTAGTTGATGAAATCGAATTATTGCTTCAATTCTATGAAGAAATGTATTCAGTCTTCGGACTTGATTACTACATTGTCTTATCAACTAGACCTGAAGAAGGTTACATTGGCGACATCAAGATTTGGGAAAAATCAGAAGCTATTCTTAAAGAAGCTTGTGAAAAATCCGGTCACGAATTCAAGATCAATCCAGGTGATGGCGCATTCTATGGTCCTAAACTTGACTTTAAGTTAAAAGATTCAATGGGTAGAATCTGGCAATGTGGTACTATCCAACTTGATATGAACTTGCCTGAAAGATTTGATTGTTTCTACATTGATTCTAACGGTGAAAAGAAACGTCCAATCATGTTACATAGAGCTTGCTTAGGTTCTATTGAAAGATTCATCGGTATCATCATCGAAAACTACGGTGGAGCTTTCCCAGCATGGTTAGCACCAGTTCAAATTAACATCTTACCTGTTAATAACGAATTCCATTTAGAATATTCGAAAGAACTTTATAAAAAGTTCAAAGAACATGGTTACAGAGTTAATTTAGATGATTCAAATGAAAAGCTTGGTTACAGATTAAGAAATTCACAAATCAAGAAAATCCCATACACAATCGTTGTTGGTGATAATGAAAAGAACAATGGTTCAGTCACTTATCGTAAATTCGGTTCACAAGAACAAATCACTGTTTCAATCGATGAATTTATGAAATTAGTTGATGACGTCATTGCTAATAAGAAATAATCTAAAGGCCTACTTAAGTAGGCCTTTTTCAAGAAATGAATATAGATAAAAAGTTTATGACATTGGCTTTAAAAGAAGCCACCAAAGCATTCTTAGAAGACGAAGTTCCTGTTGGTTGTGTCATTGTTGATGAGAATAATAAAGTCATTGCAAAAGCACATAATCAAAGAGAAGCTAAATCTTCTGTCTTTTCTCATGCAGAAGTTGAAGCAATTAGAATAGCTAGTAAGAAACGTCATGACTGGCAGCTAAAAGACTGCACTATTTATATAACTTTAGAACCATGTATCATGTGTTCAGGCGCTATCCTACAATCTAGATTCAAAAGAATTGTATTTGGAGCGAACGATTTTAAAGGCGGAGCGTTTGGTAGTTCTATTAATGTAATGAACGCACAAAATTTAAATGTCAAACCTGAAATAGTACGCGAAGTGCTCGAGGAAGAATCTAGAACACTACTTTCTTCATATTTTAAAGGAAAGCGCAAAGACCATTCTTTGGATGAATTATCATTAGAAGAGTTATGGCGAATATTCCCAATCGAATTAGCAGAGCCTAATAAAGAATGGATAACCTACTATAAGGAAGAAAAAAATTTTTTATCAAAGCTTCTTTATGCATTCAAACCATTTAAGATAAATCACATTGGATCAACTTATTTTGGAGATATAAAAGCAAAGAATATTGTTGATATCTTAATTGAATTTAAAAACGCAAAAGTTATGCATGAGGCGTGTAAACTTCTTGATAATTCCAGCTATAGATTAATGTATGAAGAAGATAGTAGAGTTGCTTTAAACAAAGGATATGGCCAAAACGGATTTGAAGAAAAAGTTTATCATATTCATTTAAGAGTTAAAGGCGATGCAGATGAAATTATTTTTAGAGATTATCTAGTCAATCACAACGACTATAGAAAAGAATACGAAAAATTAAAAGTTGCATTAGCAAAAGATAATAAAAACAATCGTAATAATTACACAAATTCAAAAACTGATTTTGTACAAAATATCCTAAAATTAGCAAAAAGCGAAAACTAATCAAAAAATATTTGACACTATTACTTAAGTAATGATAAGATTATCAACGCAAAATACGTAGAAAGCAGAGGCACCCGCTTCTCGCCAGACCGGCAAATGCTAGTTGGCTAACGCTACATCTTAGGGCTAAGATTGTTAACGGGTGCACTATTGCTCCCGTTTTTTTGACAAAGAAGGAGTGTGTTTATCATAGACAACAGAGGCAATTTTGCTGGAAACAAATTCAATAGACCAGCAAACAAAAACAATAACGGCGATTTATTAAACGACGCCATTAGATTTCCACAAGTCAGATTAATTGGCCCTCAAGGAGAACAATTAGGTATTTGTTCATCAAGAGAAGCACAATTAAAAGCTAACGAGTATGATTTAGATTTATATTGCGTTAGCCCAACAGCTCAACCTCCAGTTTGTAAAATCGTAAATTATTCAAAAATGAAATACGAACAAACTAAGAAGGCTAAAGAAGCTAAGAAAAATCAAAAGATAATTGAAGTGAAAGAAATTCAATTAACACCTCAAATAGGTTCCCATGACATGGAAACAAAAGCTCGCGCAGCTACTAAGTTCCTCGAAGCAGGCAACAAAGTTAAATGCGGAGTTAGATACCGTGGTCGTCAATTAAGTCACGTTGAAGTTGGCCAAGAAGTCTTGGATAAATTCATCGCATCATTAAGTGAGATTGCAGTAGTTGAAAAACCAGCATCTTTAGATGGTAAATGGTTAATCGCAATTCTCGCACCAAAGAAAAAATAGTAAAGTAGGAGGAAAAAGTTATGCCAAAAATGAAAAGCAAAAGAGCTTTAATGAAAAGAATTAAAGTAACAGGCAGTGGTAAGGTTGTTCGTCACCACGCTTACGTTTCACATTTAGCCCCACACAAAACAACCAAACAAAAGAGACATTTAATGAAATCAACATCTGTTCACCCAACAGATTACAAGAGAATTAAATTTCTCATCGTTAAATAAGGAGGACAATAGACTATGGCAAGAGTTAAAGGTGGCACAGTCACACACGCACGTCGTAAAAGAATGTTAAAAAGAGCCTCCGGCTATTTCGGAAGTAAGCACTTATTATTCAAAACAGCTAAAGAACAAGTCATGCACAGCTTACGCTATGCATATGTATCAAGAAGAACTGTTAAGAGAGACTACCGTAAATTATGGATCAGACGTATCAACGCTGCATGCAGAATGAACGATATTTCTTACAGCAAATTCATGTTCGGTTTAAAAGCAGCTAACATCAACGTCAATCGTAAAATGTTATCTGAATTAGCTATCAGAGATCCAAAAGCTTTCGCTGATTTAGTTAAAGAAGCAAAAAAGAATATTAAATAATTATTCTTTAATCGAAAAATTAGCATCGAAAATTTCGGTGCTTTTTTTCTTTAATTACAAAATTAGTGAACTATAATGTAGGTATGAAAAGAAGAAATGTTTTAAAAAATTACTATCTAGTTTTTTCATTAATTCTCTCTTTTGTGTTCTTGTTAATTCATGAGCATCACGAGTGTGAAGGAGATGGGTGTTTAATATGCCTATTTTCACTAATAACCTTCTTTATAACCAATGCTGCACTATTAATTAAATTCATTCCTACAATCGTAGAAAAAATTACATTATACATTCATACAATTTACTCTAGAGTTTTGGCTAGTGATTTGGATGAAGAAAAACAAATTACTAACTATAATCCTATTAACATAAATAATTGTGAATTAACTGATTTAATTACTTTTGGGGTGAAAATCCAATAGAATTCTCTTTTTAATTTTCTAATTTTTTGAAAATGAAAGGAGTTTTTTTATGATTGAAATTAAAGGCTTAGCCAAAAAATTTAAAAACGAACTTGTCATAAATTATAAAGATTATAAGTTTGAAGATAATAAAAAATATATTCTATTAGGTGCTTCTGGATGTGGTAAGTCCACTCTTTTGAATATGATGAGCGGAATCATCTCCCCTACTAGAGGCCAAGTATTCATTGATGGTAAAGAAATTACCAGTGAATCTCAACATGCAAAAGATTCCTTTAGAATTAAAAACATTGGCTATATTTTCCAAGATTTTAAACTCATTGAAGAAATGACAATCATGGATAATATAAATGTTTTAAGAATCGAAGGAATTGACACTAGCGGTACTGCTGAACTTCTAAAGAAGTTAGGTATGTACAATAAGAGAAATAAAAAGATTAAAGAATTATCTGGCGGTGAAAAACAAAGAGTCGCTATTGTTAGAGCTCTTGTTAAAAATCCAGATATCATCTTAGCTGATGAACCAACAGGAAACTTAAACTTCTCCATTGGCGAAACAGTTATTAAAGAACTAACAGAAGTATCAAAAGCTAAAACTTTAATCGTTGTTAGCCACGATGAAAGATTAACCAAATACTTCGATGTCGTTATTAATATGAACGGCATGACTTCTTCATATGAGGAGGAAACTAAGAATGCTTAAGTTTGCTATTAAAAACCTCTTCATTAAGATGGTCCAAACAATACTAATTGTTTTATCTATTATGGCGTCATCTGCTGTTGCTATTTTGTCATACAATGTTTCAAATCAAATTAGTGATGGCTTAACTAGTAACGCCCAATATTATTCATTAATTGTCGGTCCTAGCGGTAGTTCAACACAGCTAGCTATGAACACAATGTATTTTACAGACGATCCTCTTGGCACTATTCCTTATGCAGTTAAGACTGAATTAGAAGCAGATTCAAGAGTTAAAAGCGCTATTCCATTTGCTATGGCTGATCAATATAACGGCTATAGAATGGTTGGTACTACAACAGATTACCTAGAGGGAAAAGAACTTAAGTCCGGCGCTATGTTTGATAACACAACAGTATTTGAAGTTGTTGTTGGTTACACTGTAGCAAAAACTTGTTCTTTAAAAATTGGTGATTCAATTTACACAAGTCACTCTGAAGGTGAAGAACACCACACTCCATTCAAAGTTGTTGGTATCTTAGATAGAACATATTCATCATTTGATAACATTTGCTTCACACAACTCAGATCCATTTGGGAAGTTCATGAACACGAGCACGAAGAAGGTGAAGAACATGAACACGAAGAAGAACACGAACATGAAGATATGAACGAAATGGTTTGTGCTATTCTTGTAAAAGCTAAAAACCCAGGTGTTGCTATGCAACTTAAAGATGAATTTACAAAGATTGCTTCATACACTGTCGAAGGCGAAACAAAACAATATTCAATTCAAGCAATTGAACCTATGTCAATAATGAGAAACGTTTTGGAAGATACTGACCAAAACCAATACATCATTTACGGATTGACTGTCGTCGTTGTTTTGATGAATATTTTAGTCATTTCTGTTGTTACATTATTGAACATGAAAGCAAGTGAAAAAGAAATCAAATTAATGCGTTTAATCGGTATTAGTATGGGTAAGATTAATCTTATCTACTTAATCCAAAACGCTATCATTGGTTTATTCTCCGTAGTATTAGCGTTTGGTCTATCTAGACTAGGACTTCTTGCTATGGGAACATATGCTTTAAGTAAAGGCGTTGTCTTAAATGGTTCAGTTATTTACTTCCCTGAAATTATCCTATTAGTTGGTGTCTTTATCATCAATATTCTTCCAACATTAATTTGGACATTAGTCCAATCTAGAAAGGACGGGTTAAAATAATATGAAAAAGAAAGGCTTATTATTTTTCGTCGGTTGTTTATTATCTCTTTGCGCCTGTGAACTAAGAGGTGTCCCTAAAATAACTATCAAACAAAACGAAGAAGAAGACACCCCTACACAAAAAGAAACTAATCCAAACCAAGATGACGATATTAACAACAATAATAACGTAGATTACGCTTCAGATGATTTTGGCAAAAATGCTGTCAAATTATCTTTTAAGAGCGCTGCAAGTTTTGAATATTTACAAACTTTAAACAATAAGGAAGTAACTATTAATGGTTACATGGCAACTTCAAGCCCAGTCGATGGTTCATTCATTTTCCTAATGAATATGCCTTATCAAAACTGTCCATTCTGTAAACCAAATACTTCTCAACTTTCAAACACTATTGAGGTATATCCAGAAGCAAAAGAAAAATTCTTATATACCACTAGCGCTATAAAAATTGTCGGTACTATGGTCGTTGCTGAAGACATTAATAAGCCTTTCACCGATCCTTTTGAATACGAGTTTGTATTTAAAATTGTAGATGCTGATTATAGAATCCTTAAAGATTCAGACTTATCTAGTGAATTAGCTTTATGGCAAAAGTTTGCAAACACTAGCTTAATTACAGATATCTATAAAATGTTCGATTATATCGACTTTGTTTGTAAGTGGCCTACATATTTTATAAATCCTACAACAAATGCAGATGGTACAGTTAATCCTGGCTACTATTTGTGGGCAGGCGATGCAAACATGTTCATTAAGACATCTGGAAGTCAATATAACTACGGCTATAAAGAAGGATACTTCGATAACTTTATTACAAGAATCAATAAAATTTCTACAACTGGATTTGAAACATTAATTCAAATTATTAACGATGCTAAAGATTTAGCTACTTATGCAGTAAACGAATTAGATCAAGGGCATTACACAGCTGAAGAAAAATATGTCGAAAAATTTGGAAATACTGATAAAGTATTCACATTAAATGACACTACTCTTGCTAGCAAAGCAGACGATTTGTATTATAGATTCGCTGATTGGTTATCCAGTTTCGAAATGTAGACAAAAATTTCTTGCTAATCGCGCACGAACCATTTAGCATTTTTAGAAGCGGGGAGGAATAATGGGGTTTTACGAAATAATCGAAACACTATGCGATGAGAATCAAATTAATATCGAACAATTACATTTAAAGTTAGATATTACGCAAGAAGTTTTAAATTCATATAAACAAAAAAACAAGCAGCCAACTAAAGATGAAATTGAAAAGCTTTCAAAATTTTTTGGAAATCGATTTAATGTTTTATTTTGTGAATTTAAAGTAAGAAAAACAAGCAAACAAACAAATATTGTTTTCATAATGTTTAATTCTTTGTTTTTACTTGTAGCCACTTTACCTATATGGCTAATTTTTGATTTAGATTATTCTAATGGTTCGCCACCAAAACAATATTACCATCTTACAACTGGTCTTTTTGCTACTCTTAAATATGGGCATCCGATTGTATTAATTAATATTTTGATTTGTGCTTTTAATATTTTAATATCTATTTTAATTTTAAAAAATAAAACGATTAGAAAGCCATTAAAAGTGACACATTTTGTACTTCTTATTATAGGTTTTGTTTTAATGCTCTTTTCAATTCTTGGAATCCTAAAAATTTGTTCTACTCCTCCAATAGGTTAAGGAGATTTTATTAAGAACAATTTTAGTAATATGGAAACAATATATTTTAAGGAAGCAAAGAATATATTTTAAAAAAATTGGAAAAGTATATAGCCTATAATAAATCCTCACCAGAAGAGTCAATTATCTTAACTTCGATATTTCCTAATGCTTCGTTAATAAGAGTGTCATAATCGAACTTTTTCTCATATTCAACTACTTCTTCTAACTTAGGTTGAGTCTTAGGATTCTTTGGAGTGAAAATTGTACAACAATCTTCATAAGGTCTAATTGAAATATCGTACGTATCAATCTTCTTACTTATTTTAATAATGTCTAATTTATCGCTACATGCGAGCGGACGAATAACAGGCATATTAGTGACTTCGTTAATTACATTAATAGATTGCAATGTTTGACTTGCGACTTGTCCTAATGATTCTCCAGAGGAGATTATTGGACAATGTCTACGTTTAGCTAGTCTAGCTGCTAAACGATACATCATTCTTCTCATGATAGTAATGCAGTAACATTCAGGAGCGTTATCATAGATTGCTTCTTGGATCTTAGTGAATGGAATGATGTGAAGTCTAATTCTTGGTTGATATCTATTTAATTTCTTTAATAAGTCTTCGAGTTTGTAAATGACCGCCATTTGAGTATATGGAGGGCTTGCGTAATGGATGCATTCAATTTGAATGCCTCTTTTAATCATTAAGTAAGCTGCGACAGGAGAATCAATACCTCCAGAAAGAAGGTGCATTGTTTTACCACCTACTCCTAAAGGATATCCACCAGCGCCTTCTACTGTGCTCGCAAAGATATAGGCAGCTTCTGCTCTAATTTCGATACCTAATTCAATTTCTGGATTATGGACATCTACTTTAATATCAGGAACATTTTTAAATAAATGTGTAGCGACTAATCTATTGATTTGATCAGAAATTAATGGATATGCTTTATCGCTTCTCTTAGTGACGATTTTAAATGTTTTACCAGTTTCTAATTTAAATAATTCAAGAGCGTGTTCTTTAATTACTTCAATGTCTTTTTCACACTTGTGAACTAAAGATAAAGCATGGATACCACTGATTTCAGTTAATCTATCCATGACTGGCTTATAGTCAGTTCCGTTAAGGCCAATATAAATATGGTCATATCTAACATCAAAAGTTAAATCAGTATATTCTTTAAGAGCGTTTTTAATATTAATTGCTAAAGCATTAATAAAGTCTTTTTTATTCTTTCCTTTAGTGGATAATTCACCAAATCTAACCATTATGTGATCGTAGGTAATCATTGTTTTAATCCTCCGATAATTTCTTTGAATTCTTTTATAAAAGTATCAACTTCTTCAACTGTGTTTAAAGCGTCTAAACTAATTCTAACTGTGTTATGAGCAAGAACATCATCATGTCTTAATGCTTGAACAACATATGACATAGGTTCTCCTCTTGAGTGACAAGCAGAAATAGAAGAGACAAATATATTTCTATTACTAAGAGCTTCAACCACTACACTAGCTTTATGATTCTTCAATGAGAAGTTAACAACAAATGGATTTGGCTCAACATTTGAATTGATAACTACTAAATCATCCATCTGTTTTAATTAATCTAATAATTTATGTGAAACTACGCTTACTTTCTTAAAACATTCTGCTTGGTTTTTAACTGCCTTAGAAATAGCCAACGCGAGCGTTGAAATTAGAGGGAGAGAATAAGTTCCACTTCTAATGTTATTTTCTTGTCCACCGCCGTTAATAATGGCCTCTAGAGAGATTCCTTTTCTTTTAATCAAACATCCAGAACCAACTAAGCCATGTATTTTATGGCCAGTGAAAGTAATCATATCTACGTCTTTATAATTGATGTTAATTTTGCCTAATGCTTGAACACCATCTACATGGAATGCAATCTTAGGAAATTGTTTCAAATATTTAGCGATTTCTTCGATGTCATTAATACTTCCGATTTCGTTATTAACAGCCATGATCGAAACTAAGAATGTATCATCTTCAATTAGTGACTTGAGTTCATCAAGGCTGACTTTTCCTTCACTATTGATGTGTAAGTAAGAAACTCTATATCCAAAGTCTCTTTCAAGTTCTCTAGCGGTTTCTAAAATTGAAGGGTGCTCTACTTCGCTAACGATAATATGTTTTCCTCTATTTTTATGAGCAAGAGCAAAACCTTTAATAGCTAAGTTATTTGCTTCAGTAGCACCACTAGTAAAAACTACTTCATGATTGCTTAAAGACAAAGAAGACAATATTAACTCCCTAGCTTTTTCAATTACTCTAGCAGATTCTTGTCCATATTTATGGATGCTACTAGGGTTACCAGGATAAGTTTTTATTGCCTTATTAAAAGACTCTAGAATCGACTCATCTACAAATGTAGTCGAAGCATTATCGAAATAAATTTTATTAGAAGACATTATTTTTTGTCCTCAACGTGACTGCTTTGATAAATCTCGTTTGCTCTTTGATATACTTTAGCAAACTCACCGTTATAGAAATCATCTTCAAGAACTAATAATTTGTTATGAACATCGCTTTGATGAATTCTATCTTGGTTATTATAAACAATTGCTGATTCAGCAAGTTTCATGTCGTTTAATTGTTTTTCAACATCATCAAATAAGTTTCTTGTGATGCCTTTAAGTTCTTCAACTTTTTCATTAACAAACTTAACATCGATTGGTTGAGTTTTAACTGCACCATCGATTGCATTTAATAAGCCATAGCATCTTTCAATTGGATCTAAATATTTACCTGTGATGTTTGGCATATTCATTTCTCTAATTACGCTTTCAACTTTCTTAAGTTTGTAGAAGTAATTAAAGACAAGATCGTATGCATCTTCAGAATTGCCTTTGATACTTTCGACATATGCTTTAAAGTCATCTACACCATGTTTAGCAACTTCATAGTCATTCATTAATTGTTCAAGTTTGTTCTTTAAAATGCTATAAGGTTGTTTTGTAGCGCTATGAATGTAATTATCTAAAGCACGCTTTGCGACGCCTAATTCATTAATGTTTTGTTTTAATAATTCTAAGTTAGTTCTTTGTGTTGGACTAACGACATAAACAGAGTTAATTTCTGGTAACTTAGCAACAATCTTTAAGAAGTCTTTTTCTAAGATAAGAACTTTTTCATAAGTACTTTGTACGTTTTGTTCAAAGAATTTCTTATCACTAATTTCTTCTTCTAATTGTCTATGTAATTCATCAATTTCATTTGAAATAGAATCGAGTTTTGCTTGAGCACCACCCAATTTGAGTTCTGACAATTGATCTCTAACAGTTTTTAAATCACTTTCCCAAACTTCAATTCTCTTCTTATATGCTAAGTGGAATAGAGGGATTCCTGTTTTTTCTACATCAATAAAGTCAGTTGATAAAAGCATAATCTTTTCAGGAATAACTTTTTCAATTTGTGAACATAAGTTAGGAAGTTCACTAATTGCTCTGCCTAAAGCTGTAATAACTTGTGCGATTTTAGGAAGCATTTCTTTTGCTTCTGCATAATCAGCGCATTCTAATAAATGTTCGAACTTATCGAATTGAACATCAATTTTAGAGAATACTTTATTAAAGATACCAGAAATCATTTCTAATTCTTTAGCGTTATTAGAGAATTTTTGTTTGATGTTTCTATAGTCTTCTTTAATTTTGACTGCATCACTTCTTAAATCTTCTTCAGGTTTCAAGATTCCATATAAGTCTTTATCAAAAAGTAAAAGCTTATCTTCAAATGCAGTGATAACTTTCTTACCTTCTGTATGAAGAATTTTAAAACTCTTATAGTCTTTTCTAGAAAGAGCTGTTCTTAATCTATTAAGTGCTAATTCAGCTGGTTTTGAATAATCTTCTAAAATGACTTTGAATTCATTTTGATGTTCTTCATAGATATCACCATAAAGAAGGTTACTTCTAGAAATGATTTCTAATCTACGAACTCCTTGTGCGTCTTGACCAGTTAATAAACCTTTTAAGTAGTTACACTTTTTGTCTAATTCTTTTAATTGTCTTTTGCATTTTGTTCTCTTGAAACCAAATTTGAAGAGAAGGAATAAAACACAGCCGAGTATTAAAGCTCCGCCTACTGCAAACAAGATAATGACCAATAATTCTTCAAGGTGCATATCTTGTGCCATTAAAAGTAATCCTGATAATAATTTTGCTAAATACATACGTTTCACCTGAAATATTTTATATTTCTATTTTAAAGATATTTGCGAATATATCAATTACTTTTCTTATTGTAATGAGAAAAGAAACCACTATATAAAACACGAATAATTTACTATTGACTTACTAGATAAAAACATATATATTTTTTACTGCATGTAATGCAGCATGTGGATACACTCCGTCTAATGTTTGATCAAATAACAAAGTAACCAAAGCTATGCGGCGAAATCAATTCAAACATCCGGGAGCAGGAATTCACACCTATTCATTATTGTGCAAATAAGGAAAAGGAGGATAGATAATGAGATACACAGGATCAGATTGGAAAAGATCTCGTCGTTTAGGTTTTTCTACTTTAGGTACTCAAAAAGAGTTAGCTAAACGTCCATATGGCCCAGGTCAACATGGCGCAAACCGTAAAAAGAAAATGTCTGAATACGGTAAACAATTAACAGAAAAACAAAAACTCAGACAAATGTATGGAGTTAATGAAAGACAATTCCGTAGATTATTCATGATTGCTTTATCTAGTAAAGAAGTTACAGGCGTTGCCTTTATGAAATTATTAGAATCTCGTTTAGACAATCTTGTCTACCGTATGGGCTTCGCAAGAACTCGTAGAGGTGCAAGACAATTAGTCAACCACGGCCACATCATGGTCAATGGTGCTAAAGTCGACATTCCAAGCTACCTTTGCAAAGTCGGAGATGAAATCTCAGTCAAAGAAGCTAGCCAAGGATTAAAAGTAATCAAAGAATCTCTCGAAGGCCAAGTTACTAAATTTGGTTGGGTCGAAGTTGATGCTACTAAATTTGCTGGTAAATTCGTTCGTGATGTTGAACGTAATGAATTACCACAAGATATCGTAGAATCACAAATTGTCGAATTCTACAACCGTAAGCTCTAATACTTACATTAAGAAAACAAAAACGGAATCATTCAATTGGTTCCGTTTTTTTAATTCTTTTTTAACTCAAAGGGAATTCAGCAGTTCCCCAATTTGTAACAAGATGAAGTACAACGTTTTCATTAGCGTTTAAGAAATACGAATATTCAGGTGCTAGAAAATCAACTATTCGGCTTCCAGAATTTCCAAAAACTATTCTGTATGCTTTATCAAAAACTTGAACTTTATTTTTGCCATTTCCATCTGTGAAATAGGCATCGAAAATAGTAAGAGAACTATTACTAAAAGATTCACGGTTAATGAAAGTGAGAGAATATTTATATGGTAAGCCAAATATTCCTTCTTGTTGAATAGAGATTTTACGTCCATTTTCAAATGTTGCTATTCCGTAATAAGCAGTAACAGGCGTCATTTCTTTATACGTGGATAATTCGTTAGCAGAGACATCAATAAAATCACCAGGTTGATAGATATTTTCTTTAATTTGGTCTTCTACTAAACTCATTTTTATAATGCCTAAATTAGTGACAAGGGTAAAATATGGTTCGTTTTTGCATAGAGCATAATATTCTTTAAAACGATCATCAATTGGAACTCTAAATTGACAATCCCTCATGCCGCCATCGTTTCCATCGTAATACTGATGCAATGTTAATGGGATAGAAACATATTCTTCGATATTGTCTCCATTTTTATCTGAAAAATAAGTTTTTATTATATCTATTGAGTCGACATTCGCTCTATTGACTCCTTCAAATTTGAATCCCATTATCCTTTTTTTATCATCAATATAGCCATATACGTATGGATATTTATCATCATAATCTCCTAAAATTATAAAAGCGTAATGACCGTCTTTGTAACTTTTATAATTGGTACAATAAAAATCAATTTCTTGCAAACTAGATAAATCATAATCATCTACAGTTTTTCCATTTATTAAAAAGTCATAATTTTGGAAAATAGCAGTGAAATAATTCGTAACTATATGGTATCGAACATATCCAATATAAAGATTACGGAACTCTAATGGAATATCATTTAAACAAAACACAACATTTGGAATGCTTTTATCAAAATTCATTGTTGAAGGTTTATCTATTAAGTCCACTCTATTCTCATCATTAATATCTGTAGCATATACCTCAACTATATCAACATTATATTTTTTCCAGCTAACCCCTTGGATGCAAAAAGTATTGTTAAGATAAGGTTTATCTACATGAAATGCCTCAAAAGTAATTTCTCCATCGTTCATTACATTAAACTTTAAACGCTCACTTAGGTGGGCATTTTTAACAATATTTTTTGTGCAAATGTAATCGTCCACAGTTTTTCCATTACCTGTAAGGGCATCATTTTTCCACATATGAAAAGTAATGTTTACGTTTTGTCCGATGATTCTTAATTCTTTAGCATCTGAATAATCATCCTCATCATCTCCACGATAAAATTCATCTATATAGATAAATCCTAAATCGTAATAAGCGACTTCGTTGGTTTTTAATGAAAATGTTATAGGAGACACTATGTAATCGCTCCATAGTTTGCCGTTTAAGTCACAAGTATAAGCCTCAACTACGTCATAGCTTTTGATTTTATCGTTCGTTGAAAAGACTTTTAACTTAAAATAATTTTCTTTTTCAGGATATTGCTCAAGGCCGAAATGAACTCCGTTATAAGTAATTTCTTGGCCTAAATAAGCAGCTAATTCAGCATTAAACGATGTATCGTAATCTCTTTTCTTTTTACCGTTTTCTTTAACTCTCGAGTTTTCACTACAACTGCAAGAAGTAATACCGCCAAGGCATAATAAGTTAGCAATTGCTAGGCATATTGATTTTTTATTCATAATAACCCCCATACATTATTCAAGTAAATATTCTACACATATTTTTATAAAAATAAAACTCGGAAACATTATTTGTCCCGAGCTATTTAAATTTTAACGTTAGAAGGCTATTGTGTAATCCCAAGATGATTCTGTTCGTTTTCTGTTAAATTGAATTTAACATTCGACTCTTCTGTAATTAGATGGAAAGTTATTTTTTTCTCGTGATCCAAAAAATATTCTTTAAAATCCATTACATTATCAAATTCAAGCGTAATACCATATGTTTCATTATTAAAAAGTAAAGTGCGTGGTTTAGATAAGATATCTACACGATTGTCACCATTAAAATCTGTTAAATAAATCTCAACAACATCATATTTAGCCTTATCAGTCGGTGCAATAAAGACTCTAAGGTTTGAATTGTTTCTCAAATAGCAGCGGAATTCTTTGTTATCACCAAGACTTTCGCCTATGCTTCCTTCGAATACTTTGTTATTACTTAAATCGTAATCATCTTTTGTCTTACCATTTTCTTGTGTTCTCCAAGTGTAAAAAACTATTTTTTCATTTGAAGTGATTATATGTATTTTTACTTTGTTATCACAACTTTCATAATATTCTTGATTAGCATCATTAATGTCTATGTAAATTGGATTATTATTCTCTTTCTTATAATTTCTAGGAGAATCGAGTAAGTTTTTTACATTGTCATCATTTGCATCAGTTAAATAAACAGAAAGCAAATCAACTTCATCACAAGATGTTTCTATTTGTAAAGTATCGCTAATCCATTTCCCGGAAAAACGTTTAACAGAAAAGCTTCCATAATTATCATGTTTTGCAGTATTTTCGTAATAAGAAACTATAGGAGTTAAATTCTCAACAT
Source organism: Bacilli bacterium (assembly GCA_017651565.1). Classification (GTDB taxonomy): domain Bacteria; phylum Bacillota_I; class Bacilli_A; order RFN20; family CAG-826; genus RGIG9670. Next base: position 16,052 of record JAGCCQ010000071.1, read on the forward strand.
ACTCTGTAATTTGTTTATCACTTTCTTGGTAATTAGAAGGTTTATCCCAACAATGGAAAATAAAATTTCTATCTTGAGTGACTACGACATATTCTTTATTTTTCTTTTCCAAATCATATCTCAAAGAAAAGCCACCTTGGTAGTAATAAATACTCTCATATCCATAATTTAAATCAAAAAATTTATATGTTACAGGCTGTTCAATTAATGGTATTTTATTCTCTCCTGATCTATCACACAAATATGCTTCAAGAACATCGTAACGTTTCTTTTTATCATTTTTAGCATCTATTTTAAAGCACATTCCACATCCACCCCAATATCTATAATCTTGGAAAAATGCTTCAAAAGTAAAATCCTCAGTTTCAAAAGTATCATTAAGATAGCAGATTGTTTCAATATTATTGCTTATATCGTAATCGCTTATGCTTTTCCCGTTTGGCTCAGGTTCTGCCGGTTTTACAAGACATCCTGTTGCGCAGTTAAAAATTAAAAATGTCGGAATTAAAAATATTTTTCTCATAATGTTCCACCCCCTGTTAATTTTCATTTAATTTATAGGACAATAATAATTTCTTGTGAAGGAGTTACAATACTCAAAGTTATTTGTCCATTACAACTATTTAAGAACGAACTATTTAATCCATTAAAGATTACTTTATTGTTTTCGCTGCTTATAGTACCTACCGTTATTGGCTCGTCAACAAATGTCAAAACATGCTCTTTATTTTGATCTTTTATAGAAGCTTCGACAATATCTATATCTTTTGAAGTATAGTTTTTAAATTGAATCGAGTATTCATCTAAGAAATATCCTACGTTACTTGCTAACCAAACATCACAGTATCCTTCATCTTGATTTACAGGACATGTTTTTACATTTGCATAATCATATTTAGGATCTAATTCCCCATAATATTTAACATCATTTAATACATAATCTGTTTTACTTTTTCCATTTGGTTGCAAACTATTTCCTACATCGGAAGTTAAATTAAAAATAATATTCGCATCTTCGGTAACTAATGTTAAATATAATTTGTCGTGGTCTTTTTTATTAGTTAAGTTACTATCTTTAATCTCTAAAACAAACATTTCATCATATCCTAATAAAAGAGAAATAGGGTTTGCTAAAAATGATGTTACAATCTCATTATTTTCATCGGTGTAAGCTAAAGAAACAACATCGTATTTTTCGCCCTTCATACCAGTAAATTTCATTGTTAAACAATCATTTTCTCTACCAATTTCAATTGATTTATTATCCTTATAATTTATTGTTTCTGAATATTTTCCTATAAATGTTTCATTACTGGATATTTCATATGATTCTTTAGATTTGTTACTTGTTTCATAAGTAAAATCCCAATTGCGGAAAATAGCATTTACACCTGCATCAGTAACAACATGTATTCTATATTTTTGAGATAAATCAATATTTATATCTTGTTCTTTTATAGGTAATTCGCAATAAATGCGGTTATTAACTGTCTTAATAGGTTTATCTAAAACGTTGAAAGTTTTTTCATATTTATAATCAGTCAGATATATGTTGGAAATTAACATGTCACCATATCCATTAGTGTTACAATTTAGACGTAAAAAATCTCCACACCACTTACCTTGTATAATCTCTGCGCCCATACTAACTTGAGACCTGCTTTTAATTGTGGCATTGAATTTAGCTGGTGTAGGACTATTTAAAAATTCATTAGTGTTTTTGCTTGCGTCAACTTTTAAGTCGGTACTAGCTTCTTCGTAGTAATAAATAGGTTCCCACCCATGAACAGTAATGTTTTTATTCTCTGTTATCACATGGAATTCGGTTTTACTTAAATCTACCGCTTTATCATCAAACTTTTCCTTAATCGAACAATACTCACTACTTTTTTAAATTCACATGACATTGGATTGTCCAACAAATTAACGCTATTGTTACCTTCTAAATCAGTGTAATAAACTTCGACTATGTCATACTTTTTTACACTGTTATTCTTTTTCTTAACTTCTACCTGAAACATATTCTTATTTCCAGAGAAAAGTGCACCAGTGACATAGCACTGAATCGAAACATCTCCACAGTCAACGCTTTCTCTTAAATAACAGACTGAATCTGAGTTATTGCTTAAATCATAATCACTAGCACTTTTACCGTTTTGCTTTGCTTCATCAGTACATCCTGCAAGTAGCAAAACACTCATTAAAAGCGCAGTCTTAAATTTGCTTTTCATTTAAATTTTCCCCTTAATAAATTTTTAAAAACAATTTTCTAATATTAATAAATTGGATATGGAACTTTTTTTAATCTTGGATTTGGATAATTTGCTCTTCCTTCTTTAGCTTGTGGTTTTCCATCTCTCATAACTAAGTCACCAGTGAAACCGCAAGTAGTATTGTTAACAAAGTAAGTGCCTACCCCGTACATACTAACAGGTACTTTCTCTTTTACCCATTCTTCAATCTTTTCAGCTGAGAAGCTTGAAGAAACAGTGATTCTAACATGGTTAAATCCTTCGTCGTCAAGTGCTTTTCTTAGTGCAAAGATTAATTCTTTGCAAACGCCATGAGGATCAAATCCGCTAGTGTCTTTATCATCGAAATAATGATCAACTAAAGCTTTTGAAGTATCAATACGAACACCATTAAGTTTTTCACCTAAGTGTCTTGCTAAGATTAAAGAATCTCTAACAACATTATTGTGATAATCAATTAAAGCAGTAACTTTTTCATTTGGGAATGACTTTAAGTAAATATCTGACGCTTTACATACATCTCCATCACAGATTTGAATTAAAGCGTGTGGCATAGTTCCCATGCCTTTTCCACCCCACCATAATCCTTGTGCGTCAGTGGATACTCTATCAATGCCCGCAACATAAGTTGCATAACCATCGCCTACTTGAGTTAAGTAATCATCTTGTCTATCGGCCATTGAGAATACTGGGTAATCTCCAATAACTTTTTTAACCTTCATTACATTAGTAGCAACACTAGTTCTTCTAGCTAAAATGCCGTCTATAACAGACTCTAAGAAACCAAAGTGTTCATACTTGCCTGTAATCTTTAAAACTGGTTCATTTGCTTGAATAATGTCACCATCATTTAAAGCTTCAATAACTAAGTTTTCTGGTTCAATAGCAAATGTATGAACCAAAGCAATTGCTTCATCGATGCCACAAAGCATAGAGTCATCTCTTCTTTGGAACCATTGCATTGTTACAATATGGTTTGGTTCGTTTTCAGCAACAATTTTTCTACTCTTTAAAAAGTAGTTTGCACTGAAAAAACCATCTTTAATTCTTTGATCAAATTGGAAAGTTTTATTTGTTAATCTTGAAATCTTTCCTTGTTTCTTTAACTCAATTTCCAACATTTTCGTGAGCCTCCATATCGAAGAAATCTTTTCCAATATCTTCGTCTTTTAATCCGTCTTCGATTATTAATTCACTGTCAGATTCAGAGATTGATAAATCTTTGAAAGTACAGATTTTATCTTTTTTAGTAAATTTTTTATCTGGTAAAAGCGTATCTTTCTTAGCGATTACTACGTATTTATCATCTTTTTTAGCGATTTCAAATCCTGATTTATATTTTGTAGAAAGCATTAAATCATATGCTCCTAAATAGCCGTTAACAAGTGCAAGGAATTCTTCACTTGGATAATAAATGACTCCGTTAATTCTAATTTTTACGTACTTTTTAATTCCGTAAATGTTTGCTTTTACTACACCAGAATTTCCATAGAAGAGTTCGACATCTTCTTTTCTCTCATTTCTAATAATTTCTTCATCAGAAAAATACACTTCTAAAGTGTCGAGAGTTTTTGAAAAAGAATAAATCAAACCGTATTTAGAAATCATTTTTCAAGCACCATTCTATTAATGTTTTTGTTTATACTTCTGAAGTTTTCTTCGTATTCAGTAATAGCGTCAAATTCTTCTTTTCCATCATAATCAGTTGTGCAACTAATTACTTTGAATTTAGATGTTTCAAACATCTCTTTTGAATATGCAAAAAGATCATCATTATCAGTTTTAATGATTAATCTTCCGCCTTCTTTTAAGACTCTAAAATATTCATTTAAGAATCTTTCGCAAGTTAACCTTCTTTTTGTATGTCTCTTCTTTGGCCATGGGTCAGAGAAATTAAGGAAAATTGTAGCAATTGAATTATCCTTAACATTCACTAAAACTCTTTCTGCATCATCAAAAATGAGCTTTGCGTTTTTAACTTCATTCTCGACTAATTTCTTAGCAGTGAATCCAGAACAAGTTACATTCTTTTCAATACCAACAAAATTCATAGTTGGAAATTTTTGTGACATCAAAAGAAGGAATTGACCTTTGCCACTACCTATTTCTAAGGCAAAGTCTTTCATAGCAGCGAGGTCTTCGCCTTTAAGCATAACCTCAGTATGCTCGTTAATATATGGTTCTGCCCAAGCTTTAAACTTAGTTCTCATTATAAATTCTTTCCTAATTCAGCAATTGCTCTTGCGTAAATTGCCATAGCTTTTTCTAAAGAAGAAACTTTAACTTGTTCACCAGCAGAATGCATTTTAGAATCCCAACCTGCTTCTTCCATACCGAAAGCAACAACATTTTGAGCTTCTTTTGCATATGTACCACCACCAGTTGATAAAGGTTGCGCATCCTTTTCACCAGTTTCATCAATATATGCTTTCAACAAAGTTGAAACCAATACTGAATCTTTTGGGAAATATAATAATGGAGAACATCCACTAAATTCTGTTTTAAATGGTTTTGCATTTTCTTCAATGATTGCTTTACATTTTTCAAATGTAGTTGAATTAATAAATCTGAAATTGAAGATAGCGAATAACTCGCCATTTTGATATTTGAAAATGCCTAAGTTTAAGGAATTATCAAACATTTCATCATTGTGCATATTAATATTTAAACCTTCGCCTCTAGTCATCATGAACTTAGAGAAGAAAGACATGAGTTTTTCATTCTTGTAGAAGTTACCTAAAGCATAAACCGCCATCATTGCAGCATTCTTACCGACCCAAGGGATACTTCCGTGAGCAGCTTTACCAATGAATGTAACAATTCTATGCCCGTTTTTATCAGCAAATTCTACTTCACCAGCAAATTGAGATTTAACATATTCTTCGAAATCAGAATCTGCATCCATTTCAATATCACATTTTTCAATAACTGCGTTACTAGCAACACCGCCATCAATTGAATAAACCTTATCAATTGCAAATGTGTCTCTTACTTTAAAGTTGAAGATACCTTTTTCAGCGAAGATTAATGGCCAACTGCTATCAGGAGAGAATCCTAAAGTTGGTTGTGGTTTATTTATTTCATAGAAATAATACATCATACCTTCAGAAGTAGTTTCTTCTGCGCCACCAACAAGGAATCTAACTTGATAATCACCAAGAATATTCTTATCTTTTAAGGCTTTTAAGCCATAATAACAAGCTAAGAGTGGTCCTTTATCATCAGCAACACCACGACCTGTTAAAACGCCATCTTTTTCGACAACTTCAAATGGATCTTGGTCCCAGCCGCTACCAGCAGGAACAACATCTGCGTGAGCCATGATTGTAATGTTCTTGTCACCTTTACCAACGATAGCCTCAACGATTTTGTTTTTGTAATTAGTTACTTCAAAGCCATCTTTTTTTGCTAATTCTTCAAAGAACTTTAAAGCTTTGCTAACACCTTTACCACATGGATTTTCCTCATCCATTGTAGAAGGATCTCTTTCTGAATTAATTGCAACGAATCCCTTAAGGTTCTTCATTAATTCATCCATATAAGGAGCAGTTAATAATTCGTATTCTGTTTTCATTATTCTACCTCGTTTAATCTTCCTAAAAAATCGATTCCATAAAGTATGAAATCTTCATCATATATATAGTTATCCGGAATCATCTTGCGTACTGCAGATGCACATCCACCAGTAATAACTCGTTTACATTTATAGCCAAGTTCTTTTTCGTATTGTTGGCAGATACCTTCAATACCATAAAGTTGAGAATATACAATGCCCGCGTTCATCGCATCAATTGTGTTTTTAGCCATAACTGTTTTACATTCTTTAACATCTACTTCAGGTAAAAGAGCTGTATTTCCTGCAAGACTTCTAAATGACAAAGACATACCAGGAAGAATGACACAGCTAGCAAAGTTACCACTATCATCAACGAATAAGACTTTACTTGCAGTACCTAAGTCACAAACAAGTAATGGGTATCCATATTTCTCTTTTCCAATAACAACATCAGCAATAATATCTGAACCAATTTCATGTGGGTCATCTGTTTTATATTCCATGTTTGTTTTTGATTCAGCAGAAATAGCAATAACTTTTACCTTTGGATAACGTTTCTTTAATGCAGTAGTTAAGAAGTAAGTAACATTAGGAACAACACTAGATAAGTAGCAGGCATCAAAAGAGTCGTTCTCAGCGAACTTTTGATGAACATTACAAAGTAATCAGTTGAATATTTTTCTTTTTCCTCAACCGACATTTGTCTTATTAATTTGCCTTCATCAAAGAGAGCAAATGTAATTCTTGTGTTACCTACATCAACAATTAATTTCATTAAGCTACCACGATATTAACAATTCTATTTTTAACAACAATAATCTTTACAATTTTCTTGCCTTCGATGTTTCTAACAACGCCTTCAATAGCAAGTGCTTTTTCTTTAACAATTTCATCGTCAGCATCTTTTTCGATTTCTAATGTGCCTCTAACTTTACCGTTAACAGAAACACCCATCTTAACTGTATTTAAAACAATCTTTGCTGGGTCATAAGTTGGCCAAGATTCAAAAGCAAGAGTCTTATCATGACCAAGTTTTTCCCACATTTCTTCGCCAACATGAGGGGCGATACATGAAATCATCTTTACGAATCCTTCAGCGTATTTCTTTGGGAGTTTACCAACTTTATATACGTCATTAGTGAAAATCATCATCGCACTAATTGCGGTGTTAAATGCAAGGTTTTCAAAGTCTTCAGAAACTTTCTTAACCATGACGTTATATGACATATCAAGCTCAGGAACTTCTTCATCCACTACGATACCCATTTCAACAATCATTCTATAGACTCTATCGAGGTATCTATGAGCACCTTCAACACCTTGTTTACTCCAAGGCTTATCAGCTTCAAGTGGACCCATGAACATTTCATAAAGTCTAAGAGTATCTGCGCCATGAGCTTCTACGACATCACTTGGATTAACAACGAATTCTGGATAACGTTTACCCATTTTGATGTTATTGGCACCAAGAATCATACCTTGGTGAACAAGTTTCTTGAATGGTTCATCAAAATTGATGAGTCCCTTATGATACAAATATTTAGTCCAAATTCTTGAATAGATTAAGTGACCAACAGCGTGTTCTGGACCACCAATGTATAAGTCAACTGGGAGCCAGTGATCTGCAAGTTTCTTATCACAGAATTCTTTTTCATTATCTGGATCAACATATCTTAAGAAATACCAAGATGAACCAGCACTACCTGGCATAGTTGATGTTTCTCTAGTACCTTTAATGCCATTTTTGTCATATTTCTTCCATTCAATAGCGTTCTCCAAAGGAGCCTTACCATTTCTTCCTTTATAATCGTCCATTTCAGGAAGGATTAATGGAAGTTCTGAATCATCAAGAGCGTAGTCTTTTCCATCATCGCCATGGACGATAGGAACTGGTTCGCCCCAATATCTTTGACGGGCGAAAATCCATTCTCTAAATTTGTAATTTACTTTTTGTTCGCCAATACCTTTTTCTTTAAGATATTCAAGCATCTTAGCGATAGCGTCTTCTTTGTTTAGCCCATTAAGGAAGCCACTATTGATATGAGTTCCATCACCTTCATAAGCTTCTTTAGAAATATCTCCACCTTCTAAGACTTGGATAATTTCACAGTTAAATGCTTTAGCGAATGCATAGTCTCTACTATCATGAGCTGGAACAGCCATTATTGCACCTGTACCATAATTAGCCAAAACATAGTCAGAAATAAAGATTGGAATCTTTTTGTCATTAACAGGGTTTACCGCGTAAGCACCAAGGAAAACACCTGTCTTTTCTTTATTCAAAGAAGTTCTTTCAAG
>JAGCCQ010000072.1 GCA_017651565.1 Bacilli bacterium
ATTGCCTTGTAGCGCAGCGAATCAGCAGGGGTGCTATCGCTTTCATATTTTTTGTAAGTGCGAAGAGATACCCCTGCAATTTTAGCGCATTGAACTTGCGTTAAGTGCTTAGATAATCTTAATTCTTTTAGTTCCATATGCCTTCCTTTGGCATTATTATATCATGGCAAACTGCCTTTTTCAAGGCTATCCTGCACTTTTTTGCACTTTTTTGCACTTTTTTGCACCTTTCTGCACCTTTTTTATTACAAAAATGTTGTGCTATTAATAAAGTAGACAGTCAAAACTTTTAGATAGACAAACAACACACATATCTAGACTATATAATAAAGATAGTAGACATCTTCCCCTAGGGGAAGACGCACTGTTAATAAATCGAAGACAACTTTAAAAATAGGAGGACACATGACTTACGACAAGGAACAACGTTTAGAAATTGGTAGACGCGTATATATTAATGAAATATCTGCAAGAGATGCTATGTATACGTATGATCTATCAATTACAACAGTTAAGAACTATGCAAAAGAATATATGGAATCCATTAACGTTCCAACAGAAAGTTCTACAGTTGAAGACTTAAACAAATTAACCAAGGAACAATTAATAGACGAAGTTATTAAGGCAAGAGTGGATGTAGAACGAGCAAAAAAAGGTTATGCCGTGAAAGGAGGTGGTCAGGAAAAGGAATACATCAATTTATTAGAAGCGAATACGAAATAGTGTACAAATTAGCTGAAAGCTATTCTATCGATCGCTTATGCAGAATCATGAGCGTTAGTAGATCTGGCTTTTACAAATGGAGAAAGAATATGAATAACCCGTCAGAAAAACAGAAACAAAGAGCCGCTAATATCGCCCTATTTAGCGAATACCATAATAAATATCCAACACATGGTTACCGTTGGTTAAACGCTAAAATAAAGCTAGATACAGGCTTAATTATGTCAGACAATTATGCCCAAAGGTGCTGCTTTTTTGCTGGAATACGCAGTATATCTAAAAGATGTAGATTTAAAAAGCCCGGAGAAAAAAATAAATTATTCCCAAACCTATTAATGGCCGATTTAGCCGTTAATAGACCATTTGAAGTAGTTGCTTCAGATATGACTGCTTTTTGGTGTCAAAACCAATATTATGAATTAACCCTCTATATGGATTTATGGAACGAACGCCTTATTGCTTTTGACGCTACAACTACGCGCGGCTGCTCTAAACCATATATTACAGGATTGGAACAATTAGCCAAAAAGAAAAAAGAATACACTGGCCTTAAAACCATTTTGCACACAGATCAAGGCTCAGTATATTCTTCAAAGGCTTTTAACGAAGTCCTTCCTTTATATAATATCACACATTCTATGTCGCGTGCAGGCACACCAACAGATAACGGAGCAATGGAAGCAATAAATGGATGGCTTAAAGAAGAGTTATTCAATGACTTTAAAATTAAAGAAGATGACAACCCTATTGATTGCATCAAAAGATACATCAAATTCTTTAATGAAGAACGACCATGTTATTCTTTAAATTACCTTACACCAAAACAATTTACTGAAATAAATGGTTACAAATGGGAGGAAGATTAGTCTACTTTTAGTTGACTAGTGCA
>JAGCCQ010000073.1 GCA_017651565.1 Bacilli bacterium
ATCCTTAGTGTTTATCATCTTATCTCGTCCATTAGAAGTTATTTATCTAGTCTTATTTATTCCAGTAATAATAAGAATGATTAGACTTAACTTTAAAGGCAATAAGAAAGTCATGTTATTAGACTATCTACCTGCTTTATCTATCTTATTAGTGGGTGCAATTATCGTCTGTGTCATGAACTACACTAGATTTGGTAGCATCCTTGAATTTGGTGAACACTACCAATTAACAGTGACTGATTGCACTAAAAACCATTTAAGTATCGATGGCGTTTTACCAACGATATGCCACTACTTCATTCAACCACCTCAATATGTTAAAGAAAGTGGCATGTTATCTTATAGTTACACCCATGAAGGATTTGACATCCATCCATATATCACCAGTTCCATCGGTGTAGTATTTGTGCCTATTTGTTTATTAATATTCTTATTACCATTTGTCATTAAGAAAGATGATGATGTTACATTCTTAATCTTTATTATCGCTAGCCCAGTAGTCATCTTCTTCGTAGCGTTCCTTAATTACTGCTTTGCAGGTGTCTGTCCAAGATATCTTAACGACTTCTTACCATGGGCTTCATTAACGGGTGGATTGTTAGGCTTAAAAGCAATTGAAAAGGACGATAATAAACATCCTATCGTCCCTTCATTAATAAGTGTTGTTTTGATGATTAGTATTGTAATAACCGCTCAATATCATTTCCAAGAATTTGATGGCCTTAGAATTGGTGATTATCATGGCCTATTAGGCATCATTAAAACAATCACTAATCGTTATAACGCCTAAAACATATTCCCTGGTAGGGGGTGATTCTTGTCTTGGTTTATAATACATTTATGTATTATAAAAAAGATTGTTCACTTAGTGTTTCAACATCCAGTTTTGTTTAATGGCCACTATTTCTGTTCGGATAAAAATCTCTTAAGTAAAAAGGTCAAGAAATAAGGGAAAGTGTATATATTATTTGCAAAGCCAACATTCTTTTCGGCTAATTTAATTCCAAAATTAATATCACTTATTTTCTCATCTTGTATAAAAGATTTGACTGATTTCATTTTTCCATCAGTAGCCTTAACGTCTATTGGTATCAGATTATTTGCATTCCTAACAAAGAACTCGACTTCTTGTGTAGCATCTTCGCTTTTAAAGAAATATAAGTCATATCCCGACTTCTTCAACATATCTGCAACAACATTCTCATAAATGCCGCCTTTATATGTATTGAAGTTCTTGTTTTCTCTTAAATCTTTTGATGATTCTTCATCTAGTGACGCTACTAGTAGACCAGTATCCATAAAATACATACGATAATTATCTGGATCATAATTGCCCTTGAGCGGTAGAGCCAAATCATTTAAGCAATAAGAAACATTAACAATTCCAGCGTCAATTAACCAGTCTGTTACTCCAACATATTCTCTATTTCTTGCACCATGAGCAACTTTAGAAATTCTAAATTTTTTATTCTCTTGACTTAGAAAAACCGGAATCTTTCTAAAGACATTCAATATTTTTGTTTTATCTAATCCTTCAGCGTATTTAGTAATGTCTTCCTCATAATCAAGGATGATTTGTTTTTGAAGTTCTAAAGTGCCACTATAATTCTTTTGATTCACAAAGAGTTTAACAATTTCAGGCATACCGCCTAATACCATATATTGATGGAATCTTTCTAGAAGAACATTGAATTGCGAGTCAGATAACGGAGCTAACTCCTTCATACACTCATAAACTTTCTCAATTTGTTCTTCTTTATAGCCTAACGCCCACAAGAATTCTTCAAAATCCATAGAGTACATTGTATAGTCTATTTTATGTCCTGTACTTACTGATTCTATTTCTTTATATGAAAGTCCCATTAAAGAACCAGAACAAATAACATCAAATCTTCCGTCTAATTTAAAAGATTTTAATGATGTCGCAGCATTAACACATTTTTGAATTTCGTCAAAAAAGATAAGGGTCTTGCCAGGAATGAATTCTAAAGATGGGTCTATCAAAGAAATGTTTTCAAGAATTTTATCCACTTTATAGCCACCATCAAAAATATCTCTATATTCGGGGTTGAGGACAAAATTTATTTCCACTAATGAAAGATTATTTCTTTTCGCAAACTCTTCGACTGTTTTGGTTTTGCCAATTTGTCTAGCTCCTTTAATAATAAGTGGTTTTTTATTTTCACTAATAAACCATTCATCTAAAAACTTATCTATTTTTCTTCTTAAATAATCCATAACATGACCTCGCGAATACATAGTATCACAAAATTCTAATGTTTTTAAGATAGAAAATCACAAAATTCTTGATCATTAGCCTTTATAAATCACAAAATTCTTATTTTATATTTGTAAGTTTGCACAGTTAAATATTTGGTACGTTCAATCATAAAATCTCCTATTTGGTTAATTGCTACCTTTTTTTCGATTTCATTATATAACTTGATATTATATTCTTTTAAGAATAATCAAAAAAACAGCATATTGTCGTCACCTATTCAATTAAAATATAAATGTTTATTATATTTATATAATAAATGCAAGTGAATTTGCATTCTTTTAAGCATATCCTATTCCCTGACACGGGGTGTTAAATTGTCCAAATCTTATCGCTAAAAGGGTCAATAATACCACCTATATAGGTTTGGCGATACTTATTTTTCTCTTTAATTTACTATTATGTGTTTGGGGAATATGTTAGATAGCAGAAATAGGAACTACCAGTACTTTTTCTGAGAGCGCACTAATTTGTTCGCTTGTGCAAATAATTGCTCCTTTCCCTTTCTCGTACTTAGTATCATTTAATTCTTTAAAAGATGAAACATCACCAAGATTAAATTCTTTTCCTAATTTAGCGTCAAAACAATAAATTGTTCCGTTTCTGATCAATACAAAATCGACTTCATTTTGATTAGAATCGCGGTAATAGAATATCTTAATTTTTTCACCATCATTCATATATGTTTTTCTAATTTCGTTCACTACTAAGGTCTCGAATAGGTGCCCCTTTAAAAAACTCTTTTTTAATGTTTCTTTGGAGTCAATTCCTAATAGATGGCACGCTACACCCGTATCAAAGAAATATATCTTAGGGCGTTTAACAACTCTTTTCGTCCATGATTCTTCATAATATGGTTGAAGTAAATAGATAACACCTGTTTTAGACATTATGCTAATCCAGGATTTAATTGTGTTAGCAGAAACACCAACTTGTTTGGCAAGATTCTCATAAACCAATTCTTGGCCTGTTAGCGACGCCACTAATGTTAATAAGTTATAGAATTTTAATTCATCCTTTAATTCGATTTGTTCTTTTATGTCTTTATCTAAATATGTATCTATATATGATGAATAGAAGATTGGACTTTGAAGTGTTTGATCATCATATAATGCAGGAAGTTGCCCTTTTACGATAAGTTTTAAAATCTCGTCTTGTGACAACACTTTTTGTTTAAGCTTTTTTGAAAAAATAGAAACATTCGGGACAAAAGGAGTATTTTCTCTATCGTATATTTCATTAATAGAGAGACTTGACATGTCAAGAATAGCGGCTCTACCCGCTAATGATTCTTTAGCTTTTTCCAATAAATCTCTTCTGCTTGAACCAGATAATATATACATGCCATTAGCTGAATCATTTCCTTCAAGTCTTCTTTTTTCATTAATCAAATGCTCTAATTCTGGAAACAATTCAACAGCCTTCTGAGCTTCATCAATAATAAGTGGACATGGATGTAACTCTAAAAATGATTTTGGATCATTCTTGGCCAATAAACGATCTGCACTATTATCGAGTGTTACATATGAAAAACCTTTGGTCCTATATTTTTTGTCTAATAATGTTGTTTTGCC
>JAGCCQ010000074.1 GCA_017651565.1 Bacilli bacterium
GTAGTAAAAAGCCGTGTCCTGAAAATCCCCCGAGCCATCAAGTGGCAAATATGCAATACAGGTACACAGCATTTAAAAATTATAGCCTAGAAAGGAGCAGTTATTCAGTCATCAAACTAGGCTTAACTGAATAATACGATAATATGTTGAAAAATAAATTATTTGGTTTAGCAGCTTTATCAATAATCTCAATATCTTTAATGAGTTGTGGATTAGAGCATAGAGAAGCGGTTGTTTATGATTGGGGATATTTTCAATATATTCATATAGGTGATAACAGTATTTATCAAGATAAAAATGATAGAAGCTTAGTTATTGTAGGTTTTACAGAATCTGGTCTTGAACAAGAAAGATTAGATATGCCTAGAAAGTTAGGCAAATTTGATGTTAAGAGAATTGGATTAAAAGACTCTAATTTCTATCACTTAAATGATCGTAATTTGTCTTGTGGAGAAAAACTAAAAAAACTATTTATTTTTGATAATATTGAAAAGATTGAAAATTTTTATGCGACTAATGTAGATGTCTTTTATAATTCGGAAACATATTTTTTAGAGGGTTCCGATGATAGATATTCTTACAAGCATATTTATTTTTATAAGCCTCTTTGGCTTGAATTAGGATATCGAGAATTATATGCTTCTAGCGACAATTATGTTCGTCGTCATTTGCCTGCTAATGTTAATTTCATGAACAATTATCCAATAGCAAAAGGCACCAACTTATATAGAATTGACAATATTGAAAAAAGCGAGAAACTTATTAAACCAGATGATCCTATTCTTGAAAATTACACGTTTAAAGGCTGGTATCTAGAACCAGAATGCATTAATCAATTTGATTTTGATACTGCTCCGACGATAGAAGAAGATAGTACGCTTGATTTATACGCAAGTTGGGAAGCGAATAATTAATACTAAACGAGAAGCCATAAAGGCTTTTCTTTTTGTATGATAATAGCCTTATGAAATAAATTTGATATAGTTTTAAAATATTTTTTGTATTTTAAATAAATGACAACGTATAGTAAAATTAACTCAATTTTAAAGGCGATTGTATGTTTATTAACAAGAAAGCGGAAAACAAGAAACTTAAGAATAATATCTTAGCGTTATCTAGTAAAGCTATTGAAGCTAAGAAATTAGATAGTAGCGTTATCAACGCAACTACTGGAATGATGAAGAACGAAGATGGTTCTTTATACGAGTTTACTTGTGTTGAAAAAGCAATGAAATCACTAACTACTAGTGAGAAATTCGCTTATTCCAATTCTTCTGGTTCACCTCAATATAAGCAAGCGGTTTTAACTGCTATCTTTGGAAAATACTTAGATGAAGTAAGCAAAGAATGTTTCTTAGAATGTATTCCTTCCCCTGGTGGAACTGGTGGATTAAACTTAGCTTTCTCTAACTATGTAAATAAAGACGAAACAGTTTTGCTCCCTAATCACATGTGGGAAAACTATCTCTGCTATGCGGAAGATATGTGCTTTAACACTGAAACATATAGTTTATTTACTGATGAAGGTAAGTTCGACATCGCTAGCGTTATTGAAAAAGTGGATGGACTTAAAGCTAAACAAGATAGAGTATTAATTTTAATTAATGACCCATGTGAAAACCCTACAGGTTTTTGCATGGCTGATAAAGACTATGATTATTTATTAGATATCTCAAGAAATAATCCTAAAACCAACTTTATCTATTTAGTAGATGTTGCATATTACGATTTCTACAATGTAGATCCAAATATTATCAAGAGTAGATATGCTAAGTTTAAAGACTTACCAAGTAATGCTTTAGCATTATTTGTCTTCTCTGGTTCTAAATCATTTGGATTATATGGTTTAAGAATTGGTGCATTAGTTGCGTTATCTAAAGATGAGAATGAAATTAAGATGTTTAAAAACGCAAATAACTTCTCATCACGTGCTAAATGGTCATCTGCTTCTACATTAGGAATGAGCGTTATTAGAAAACTTGTATTAAATGAGGAATATAGAGACTCATATCAAGAAGAGATTAAAGAAGTATGCGCGATGCTCGAAAAACGTAGCATTGCGTTCTTAAATGCTGCAAAAGAAGTCGGACTTAAGACATTACCATATGAAAGAGGCTTCTTCATCTGCGTTCCATGCGATAATCCAGAAGAACTTATGAACGCATGTCATGAAGATGGATTACACACAGTTTGCACTAAGTCTTGCTTAAGAATTGCGTTATGTGCAATAAGCAAAGAAGAAGCTGCAAGAGTGCCGGCTATTATTAAAAAGAGATTAAAATAAAAAAGTTGCAAGCTCATAACTTGCAACTTTTTCTTATACTAATTTATTCCTTTTTTCTTTCGTAGAAAGTAATTAATTCATCAGTGTTTCTTGCAAACTGTGGTATTTCTTCTTTCTTATCGAGGAAGTATTGAATCATGTTATTCATAACCACAATAGATTGCAACAAAGTTTCAAATTTTCCTTTAAATTCGAAGTAACATACAAGCATGATAACTAAGAGTGATGCTCCAGAAATCATTGTAATGTTTCCGAAATGTCCTTTTCCAAGGAAGATAATAGTGATGATGAATCCAATTAAGGCAAGTGCGCCAATAACTATATAAGGAATATTGGAGAACAATATTGTTAGGTAAGTACTTTTCTTACCATTTTGTGCTTCATCAACAATAGTTGAACCAGCGTTGTTGATTCCGTTATCTTTTGATAAAGCAATAATTTGTCTTTTGTTTTTAGAAAGAATTCCAGGTTCGCCTAAGATATAGTTTGCTAATTCGCCATTATCAAACTTTTCTTTAAATTGATCTGCGTTTATTTGATTAGTCCCTGTGTAGCTTGCTTTATATAAAGAGTAAGCATTTTTGAAAGAATTGCTTTTTGATAATAGTTC
Organism: Bacilli bacterium; assembly: GCA_017651565.1. GTDB lineage: Bacteria > Bacillota_I > Bacilli_A > RFN20 > CAG-826 > RGIG9670. The sequence goes on from JAGCCQ010000074.1 coordinate 2,895, forward strand.
GTTTTGTGTTTTAAACTCATCAAAACGATTTGCTTTATTAAGTTCATCTAATAATTCAAGATGCTTATCCCATACTCTTTTGAAGTTTGGATTTTTATTTCTTGAAAGATATTTGATTCCACAGTAAACGACTGAGAAAGCAAATAATTCAAAAAGAACTACTGTAACTATTACTTCGTAGACGAAGTCACCTAAAACAACAATTGTTATACCTGCTGTGATAAGCATAACAATAAGACATTTTAGATATTTAAAAAGATAAGCTAATACTAATGTAAGTGTTTTATTCATAACGACCCCTCTACTAGTAATAAAATTATATTGTTTTTGTAGTATATTCGCTACTTAAAACTATTCAGCCTCTATAGGCTTGTTTTTGTTAACTAATAAAATAATTAGAATTGCTACATAGATAGCAGAGACTACACAAATAGCGTAAGTGCTGATTGCTTTACTCAGTAAAGCTGAGATAAGTGCGCCTATAGCAAAGCAAAGAATAATAGTAAGGAAGAAGAACACTTTCTTATTCTTTTTATCGCTAAGGAAGTTAACTGCGTTTTCCATTAATAAACGCATGTTGTTAGTGCACATAGTGGATGTATAGTTCGTAGTTAAGCATACGTTGAATGCTTCAAACTGCATAGCTCCAACAACTGAAAGAGCGCATACACACACAATATTCCAAGTATCACCAGTTGGAATGAATATAGAAGCTATAGAAATAACTAGCATGATAATTAGTATCAATGCGTTATGCTTCTTTTTCTTATTAAGTAAGACTGCTAACAATATGCCTAAGCAGAAGAATATTATTGGTAAAAAGAACATAAGTTCGAATTTACCATCGCCTAAGGCGATAGAGAACTTAACTAAGTTCCCTGTTTGCATGTTTGAATATAGTCCGCCTCTATTAATCAATGTATAAGCATCACAAAACCCGCCACAAAATGTGAAAAGGAATGCGATGATAAGTTGAGTAATAGCTTGCTTTTTCATGTCTATAATTTAGTGTTTAATGCGTTTTTAATAAATCCTTTGAATAATGGGTGTGGCTTGTTAGGACGTGATTTAAATTCTGGGTGGAATTGTACGCCTACAAAGAATTTATGATTAGGGTACTCGATAGTTTCTACGATGTAACCATCTGGAGAAGTACCACCTATAACCATACCATTTTCTACAAATAAATCCTTATAGGAATTATTGAATTCATATCTATGACGATGTCTTTCTGAGATTAAATCTTGTTCATAACATTCATAGAGCTTAGTACCTTTTTGAACAGCGCATGGATATGCACCAAGTCTTAAAGTACCACCTTTATCGATTGTGCTACTTTGGTTAGGTAAGAAATCGATAACTTTATTTTTGCTTTGTTCATTAAATTCACCTGAGTTAGCATCTTTAAGGCCGCATACATTTCTAGCAAATTCAATAACTGCAATTTGCATACCTAAACAAATTCCTAAATAAGGAATGTTATTTTCTCTAGCGTATTTTGCAGTAGTGATCATACCTTCAATACCACGGTCACCGAATCCGCCTGGTACGATAATGCCGTCTAATCCGCCAAGTACTTCGCTAACGTTGCTTTCAGTAATAGTTTCTGAACTAATCCAGTGAATCTTAATGTGAGTGTTATAGAAATAACCGGCGTGTCTCATAGCTTCAGCAACTGATAAGTATGCATCGTGAAGTTCAACATATTTACCGATTAAACCAATGTGAGTAGTGTATGGCCTAGACTTAATACGTTTGACCATTTCTCTCCATTCTTTTAAGTCTGGCTCTTTTGCTTCGATACCAAGTTCTCTACAAACTACTGCAGAGAAATTACTTTCTTCTAACATTAATGGAGCTTCGTAAAGGTTAGGTAATGTCATATTAGAAATGACACAGTCTTTCTTAACGTTACAGAATAATGAAATCTTATCGAAGATTGATGGTTCAAGTGGTTCATCACTACGTAAGATGATGATATTAGGATTAACTCCCATACCTTGAAGTTCTTTAACGGAGTGTTGAGTTGGTTTAGTTTTATGTTCATCAGAACCATGAATATACGGAACTAATGTAACGTGAATGAATAAACTATTTTCTCTACCAACTTCTAACATAACTTGTCTAGCTGCTTCGATAAATGGAGTAGATTCAATATCACCTATAGTACCACCAATTTCAGTAATAACTACATCAGCGTCAGTTTTCTTAGCGACGTTATAGATGAATCTTTTGATTTCATTAGTGATATGAGGAATAACTTGAACAGTGGAGCCAAGGTATTCGCCTTTTCTTTCTTTGTTTAATACGTTCCAATAGACCTTACCAGTAGTGAGATTTGAATACTTATTTAAGTTTTCATCAATGAATCTTTCATAGTGGCCTAAGTCAAGGTCTGTCTCAGCTCCGTCTTCAGTAACGAAAACTTCTCCATGTTGATAAGGTGACATAGTGCCTGGATCAACATTGATATATGGGTCTAACTTTTGAGCAGCTACTTTAAGCCCTCTAGATTTTAAAAGACGTCCTAAAGATGCGGCAGTGATACCTTTTCCTAATCCAGAAACAACACCGCCGGTTACAAATATATATTTAGTCATAATTATTCTCCTCTTAAATTATTCCCATTCCACAGTCGCTGGTGGTTTGGAAGTTATATCATAAACGACTCGATTTACACCTTTTACTTCATTTGTAATTCGAGAACTAATAATTTCTAATACATCAAATGGAACTCTAGTCCATGTAGCAGTCATGAAGTCATCTGTAGTGACTGCTCTTAAAGATAAAGTATATCCATAAGTTCTAGCATCTCCCATGACTCCAACAGAATGGGTATCAGTAACAACAGTAAAATATTGATTTGCCATCTTATCTATACCGTGTTTGATAAATTCTTCTCTTAAAATAGCATCGCTATCTTGCGCTATCTTAATTTTCTCTGCAGTGATTTCTCCAATGATTCTTACTGCAAGACCTGGACCAGGGAATGGTTGTCTATATACAAGTTCTTCAGGAAGACCAAGTTCTAGACCAATTGCTCTAACTTCATCTTTAAATAAATCTCTTAATGGTTCGACTATCTCTTTAAAACCAATGTCTTTTGGTAAACCTCCGACATTATGGTGACTTTTGATAACTGCAGAACTACCTTTACCACTTTCAATAACATCTGGGTAAATAGTTCCTTGAGATAAAACATCAATTTCACCCATCTTTTTTGCTTCTTCTCGGAAGACTTCAATAAATTCGCTTCCGATAATTTTTCTCTTTTGTTCAGGCTCAGTAACACCCTTAAGTTTTGTTAAGAATTTGTCTTGAGCATTTGCTCTAATAAGGTTTACATCAAACTTCTCTTTGAAGACTTTTTCTACATAGTCTCCTTCGTTTTTTCTTAATAAACCATGATCTACGAATACACAAACTAAGTTCTTTCCAATAGCTTTATGTAATAGTAGTGCTAATACACTAGAATCAACTCCGCCTGATAATGCTAATAAAACTTTTTTACCAGCTAATTCTTTTTTATATTTCTCAATAGATGTTTTTGCAAAATCATCCATTTTCCAATCTGCTTTACATTTACAAACATTAAATATGAAATTACTTAACATCTTCATTCCATATTCTGAATGAGTAACTTCTGGATGGAATTGAACGCCGTATAAGTTCTTAGATTTATTTTCCATCGCAGCACATGGACATACACTGGTAACAGCAGTAACAGTAAACCCATCAGGAACTTTACTTACATAGTCTGTATGTGACATCCATACAATACTTTCCTTTGGAACTCCTTCAAATATAGTTCCATTCTTTACTTCTAATAAAGTCTTACCATATTCACTTTGATCTTTTGCAGATTCAATAGTGCCTTTAGCCATATACGCCATAAGTTGATGGCCATAGCATATGCCCAAAATAGGAATGCCTAAGTTCAAAATATCTGGAGAATAGTGTGGTGAAGATTCATCGTAAACACTATTTGGGCCACCAGTAAAAATGATGCCTTTATATCCTTTTTCTTTTATTTCTTCACAAGTGATTTTGTCGAAGTTAATAATCTCTGCGTAAACGTTTAAAGAGCGGACTCTTCTAGCGATTAATTGATTATATTGACCGCCAAAATCCAAAACTAAAATCTTATCCATATGTACTTACCTCTTACTTTGAAATTTCTACTTTCAATCCTAAGAGGTCTTTATTTTCTTTTAGGATAGGTGAGACTTCTTCTTTAATATATTCTTCAACTTGTTCGATAGCTCTGCCAATATATTTGATAGATGAGAAATATTCTTCCTCTTTTTCTTTAGAAATATGTAACTTTTCTGATGAGACTAATCTATCGAATAAGTCATTATCTTTACCTTCTTTTTTGACACGATTACCTGCTTCAATAGATAACTTACGAATTTCTTCGTGAAGTTCTTGTCTATTGGCGCCTTCTTTAACTAAGTCCATTAAGATATTTTCAGTAATCATGAAAGGAAGCTCTTTTGCTAAGTTAGCTTCAATAACTTTTTCATTAACTACTAAGCCGTCCGTAACATTAATAATTAAATCAAGTACTGCATCAGTAGCTAAGAAACCTTCTGAAATAGCGATTCTTCTATTAGCAGAATCATCTAATGTTCTTTCTAACCATTGAGTTGATTCAGTTATATATGGGTTTTGAATACCAGCGATAACAAGTCTAGATAAAGAAGCAATTCTTTCACTTCTCATGGGGTTACGCTTATATGGCATTGCAGAACTACCTACTTGATTCTTTTCAAATGGTTCTTCAATTTCTTTTAAATGTTGAAGTAAACGAAGATCATTAGTCATCTTTGTAGCGCTTCCTGCAATTCCTGCAAGAACGTTATAAACTCTAGCGTCTACTTTTCTTGAATATGTTTGTCCACTTACTGGATAAGCTTCTTTAAAGCCCATCTTCTTAGCAATAAGCTTGTCCAATTTAACTGGTGTATCTTTGCTTTGGAATAACTCAACGAATGATGCTTGTGTACCAGTTGTACCTTTACAACCTAATAATTTTAAAGTAGCAGAGACATACTCTAAATCTTTTAAATCTGAGACAAAGTCTTGTAACCAAAGTGTTGCTCTTTTACCAACAGTAGTAGGTTGAGCAGCTTGGAAATGGGTATAAGCAAGAGTAGGGATAGCTTTAGTGGAATCCGCAAACTTACTTAATATATCAATAACGTTAACTAACTTTTTCTTTAATAAATCTAGTGCTTCTTTCATGACGATGATGTCGGTGTTATCTCCGACATAGCAACTAGTTGCGCCTAAATGAATAATGCCTGCAGCTTTAGGGCATTGTTCACCATACGCTTTAATATGAGACATAACATCGTGGCGGAGTTTAGCTTCATAGGCTTCCGCTACTTCATAATTGATGTCATAAATATGTTCTTTCATTTCTTCAATCATTTCTGGAGTAATAACTGGTTTACCGGACATAGTTAAACCAAGTTCCATCTCTGACTCTGCTAAAGCAACCCAGAGCTTTCTCCATGTTGAGAACTTTTTATCTTCACTAAAAAGATATTGCATCTCTTTAGATCCATATCTTTCTTGGAAAGGACTTATATAGACATCTCTTTTGCTCATATTAACTACCTCTTAATATATGCGTTTCTTTCAGCACCAACGGAAACCATAGAGATACGGCAACCGATATTCTTTTCTAAGTATTCAATATATTTTCTAGCATTTTCTGGTAAGTCTTCCCATTTTCTAGCGCCAGAAATATCTTGTTTCCAGCCAGGTAAGTATTCGACAACTGGTTTACAGTCATTGAGTTCTACAGGAAATGGGAAATCATCAATTTCTTTACCATCTAATTCGTATTTAATACATACAGGGATTTTATCCATATATGACAAAACGTCTAGTTTAGTAATAACTATACTAGTAGCGTTTTGTACCTCAACACCATATCTAGTAGCGACGATATCGATAGGGCCAACTCTTCTTGGTCTACCAGTTTTAGCACCGTATTCGAAACCAACTTCTCTAAGTTTATCTGCTTCTTCACCAAACCATTCACATACGAAAGGTCCTTCTCCAACGCAAGTGGAGTAAGCTTTAACAACACCTAAAATTTCATCAATCTTAGTGTTGCCAATGCCTGCACCGATTGGA
>JAGCCQ010000075.1 GCA_017651565.1 Bacilli bacterium
AGACACCCGCTGCAACAGCGGGTGTCTTACTCCTCTTATTTGCATAAGAAGAAAAACCCAAAAAGCAAAAGTCTTCGCTTAAAGCGGAGGCTTTTTTGTTTTACAATATCCCTATGCAATATCATCAAATTCATTTTCAAGAAATAGATTCTACGAATACTTATCTAAAGAATACTTATAAGTTATTAAGTAACCTTACTTTCGTATCCACTGATTATCAAAGTCATGGTAAAGGTAGAAACGATAGAACTTGGAGTAGTGAACCTGGTGAAAACTTAATGTTCTCATTTTTGATTAAGGATGAAAACTTATTAAAACAATCACCAATTATTTCGCTTTTAAGCGCAGTAGAGGTCGCGAAAGTGTTGGAGACATATAAAATCAAGCACGTGAGCATAAAATGGCCTAATGACGTCTTAATTAATGATAAGAAGGTATGTGGCATTCTCGCTGAAGGTCAGCTGCCTGATTACATGGTCGTTGGCGTTGGTCTTAACGTTAATCAAAAGAAGTTTCCTGAAGGACTTAGAAGACCTGCGACATCATTGTGCTTAGAACGTAAAAAAGATATTAATATTGAAGAACTTAAAGAAAACCTATTCCCACAGTTAGTGGACTCCCTAACTAATTTAGATTTAGATAAGTCTTTGGAATATTTTAGAAAACATAACTATTTATTAAATAAAAGAGTTAAAGCTATTGTTAATAATCAAACATTTATTGGCGAAGTAGCGGGCATTGATGATTCGTTCTGTTTACAAGTCGCCTCTCATGATATGCTTTTACACATTGATAGTGGAGAAATTGAAATACTATAAGGCACTAATTTTACAAATTAACAAATAACATATTTCAAAAAGTTGTTAACTGCTGTATTATAAATTTATGGCAGATATATACGAATTAATTAGTCAAAAGAATAAGTTACCAAAAGGTTTTGTTTACAAAAAAGAAATTAAGGGCAAAACATATTTTTATCATCAATATTCTTTAAACGGAAAAAAGTTCTCTCGCTTAATAAAAGACAACGAACTCAAAAAGTTAGAGGAAGAGATTAATAAAAGAGTTGAAATTGAAAAGCAGATCAAAGAAATGCTCGGAAAAGGTAAACGAAATTTAGTCCTTTCTAATAACGCTAGAAGATTAACTGGTGATGTTCTCAGCAAAGACAAAGTAGTGGCTTCTTTTGATAATGGACAACTAATAAGTCTAAATGAAAAATTGTGCCCACTTATTATCAAAAGAACAAAATCACTAGAACCTTTTTTAAAATGTCGAGTTATCGATAGCGGAAGGACAAATTCACGCCTACTTAAAAAGGCTTTAAACATTACAGAAAGCGATGATGCTTTAGTATCCCTTTGCTCGTATGCTGTTTCTATAAGCGATAATTATTGGTTCAAACCAAAGCATTCAAAATTAAAGTATGAAGACGTTTGCTTTAATAACGATCTATTTTTCAATTTATCCCTTAAAGGCATTATGACAGTATACCCAAATAAAATTTGCCTCACTCCCGAATTGACAACTGGTGGAGGCTACGAAAAGGGATGGAAAAATATTGATGGAGAATGGTGGCTTTATAAAGCTGGCACAAAGAATGAAATTTTTTCTGAACTTTTTTACTCACACTTATTTGAACTAATTGGTTTGCCAACAGCGCATTACGAATATGATAACGGATATATAAGAACTAAAAACTTTGCCACCGATTATAATTTTGAACCAATTGTTTCTGTTGCGGGTGAGGATGATTCATATGAGCACGTGTTTAATGTTTTAAATGATATTGATTACAAACTTGCTAAAGAATACATCCGTTTATGTTTCTTTGACGTTGTGCTAAATAATATCGACAGGCATAACGAAAACTGTGGCTTATTGCGTGACAAAAATACAGGAAATATAGTTTCGTTAGCACCAAATTATGATGATAATCTATGTTTGGTTGCTCGACAAAATTTACTAAGTATTGATATTAAAGAAGGGTTTTTAAAGCATTTTGCTAACGTCATAAACAAAAATACTTTGATTAAGCAAGCCTTAAAAGAATGTAATATTCCTTGTGTTGAACGTGATGTAGTGGAAAAATGCTTAGCTGACATGCCTTATTCTATCGATGCTACAAATATTGTGGAATATGTAATGTTTCGCTATGAATACCTGATTAATATAATTAACAAATAACATATTTCAAAAAGTTGTTAACTATTTTCTCTTTTTACTTAGCACTTCTCATGGTATGCTTTTACACATTGATAGTGGGGAAATTGAATTCTTATGAAATTTCTAGGTAAGGACATCAAAGCGGTCATCTTCGATATGGATGGAACAATGATTAATTCCACTGGTCTTTGGCATGAAATTGATAAGAAATTCTTCGCTAAAAGAGGAATAGAACTCCCTAAAGATTACGCTCAAAATATTGTTCACCTTGGTTTAAAAGAAGCAGCGAAGTTCACCAAGAACACATATGGTATCAAAGAAAGCGAACAAGAGATCATGGATGAATGGCATCAAATGTCCATTGATATGTATAAATATGATGTGGAATTAAAACCAGGCGTTAGAGAAGTATTGGATTTAATTAAATCAAAAGGTGTTATTATGTCCATCGCTACAGCGAATGATGATTCTTTATATATGCCATGTATCAATAGACTTGGCTTAGGTAAATATTTTGACGTTATCGCTGATGTTAACAACGTTAAAGAAGGCAAACACAGTGTTCGTATCTATTCATATTTATGTGAAAAGATGGGCTCCTTACCAGAGAACACCTTAGTGTTGGAGGATATGCCAACATGTATTAAGACATGTCATGATAATGGTTTTGTGACAGTCGCTGTTTATGATAATGCCTCTAAGGATTTTGATAATGAAAAAAGGTCTAATTCAGACCTCTTTATCAATGATATGAATGAGCTACTTCCTTTATTACAGTAGATCAACGTTGTGTTTCTTAAATTCTTTAATATCGTCTTCAGGCCAATAGGAGGATTGCACTTCTCCGATATGGAC
>JAGCCQ010000076.1 GCA_017651565.1 Bacilli bacterium
GCAGCATCTTCTTGAGCAAATTGAGATTTAGCTTCAACCATTTCAAGAGCGACTTTGCCAGTCTTGTTAGCCATACATTCGCCAACACAGAGACCACAACCGACACAGTTTCTTGGTGAAACTTGGATACGGTATTTTAATCCTGCTAAGCCTGGGCCCATAGCGTTGATAGCTTCTTTTGCGAGTTCAGGAGCATTTGCGTATTCATTTTCATCCATTAAGATTGGACGGATTGTTGTGTGTGGACATACAAATGCACATTGATTACATTGGATACATGCTTCTGGGTGCCATAATGGAACTCTATCTGCGATACTTCTTCTTTCTTTGAAAGTAATATCGTTTCTCATAGTACCATCGAGTAATTCGTATTCCATGAATTTGGAAACTGGGAGGTCATCACCACCGAGGTTACCCATGACAGCAACGTATGAATCGAAGTAGTCGTCGCCAGTTAATTTAGCTTCGACTTTTGGTTCTAAATTAGCCCATGCTGGATCAACTTTGACTTCTCTTAAGCCTTCAGTACCAGCATCAATTGCTTTCCAGTTCATCTCAACGATGTCTTGGCCTTTCTTAGCGTAGCTCTTTTCAGCGAATTTCTTCATCCACTTATTAGCTTCAGCGTAAGGCATAATGTCTTGGTTGAGATAGAAGAATGAAGCTTGGAGAATTGTATTTGTATGTCTACCCATACCGATTTCTCCAGCAATCTTATTAGCATCAATGACGTAGAATTTAGCGCCTTTTGTTGCTAATTGATATTTAACACGGTTTGGCATTGATGCGATTAATGCAGCATCATCCAAATCAGTATTTAATAAGAATGTTCCGCCTTTCTTTAAGTTTTTGATCATATCGAACTTATATAAATAAGAATCTAATGAGCAAGAAACGAAGTCAGCGTTTTGTACGTAATATGTAGAGTGAATTGGTGATTTACCGAATCTTAAGTGGGAACGAGTTACACCACCAGCTTTTCTACTATCATATGCGAAGTAAGCTTGAGCATATTGACCAGTAGCATCACCAATAATCTTAATGGAGGATTTGTTAGCACTGACAGTACCATCACTACCTAAACCATAGAATAAGCAGGATGTGTAGTCGCCTTTAACGTGATAGTTATCATCTACAGGAATTGAAAGATGTGTAACATCATCGTTGATGGAAACTGTGAAGTGATTCCATTTCTTATCTGATTTCATGAAGTCGTAAACAGCCTTCATGTCTTTTGGTTGAGTATCTTTTGATGATAAACCGTATCTACCACCGAGAATTTCAACATCTAAACCAGCTTCTTTAACTACCGCACAGACATCTTCATATAATGGTTCGCCTGCAGCACCTGGTTCTTTAGTTCTGTCTAAGACAACGATTGTCTTTGCAGATTTTGGTAAGACAGCTAATAAGTGTTTTGCTGAGAATGGTCTGTATAAATGAACTTTAACTAAACCAATCTTTTCACCTTTAGCAGTTAAATCATCAATAACTTCTGTAATTGTTTCTGTAACAGAACCCATTGCGACGATAACTCTATCAGCGTCTTTAGCACCATAATATGTAAATGGAGCGTAATTTCTACCAGTTAATTCACTAGCTTTCTTGAAATACTTACAAGCAACTTCGAGAACTTCTTCAACTTTCTTGTTTTGAGCCTCTCTACCTTGGAAGTAAACGTCATCGTTTTCAGCACCACCTCTTGTGACTGGGTGAGTGTGTGGGTTTAATGCTCTAGCTCTGAATAATTCAACTTTATCCATTGGCAGTAATTTCTTCCATTCAGCGTCATCAACGAATTCAACGTTTTGGATTTCGTGTGATGTTCTGAAACCATCGAAGAAATGACATACTGGATATTGAGCGTCGATTGCTACTAAGTGAGCAACGTTTGTTAAGTCTGCGATTTCTTGAACTGAGTGAGCGCAGATCATTGCGATACCAGTTTGTCTAATTGCATAAATGTCTTGGTGATCACCAAAGATTGATAAGCTACGTGTTGCTAAGCTTCTTGCAGAAACGTGTAAGACTGCTGGGAGAAGTTCACCAACCCACTTATAAATGTTTGGAATCATTAATAATAAACCTTGGCTAGCTGTGTAAGTTGCTGCTAATCCACCAGCTTGTAAAACACCGTGGACTGTACCAGAAGCACCAGCTTCAGATTGCATTTCGCTAACTTTAACTACGGAACCAAAAAAGTTCTTTTTACCTTGTGATGCATAAACATCAATATTCTCCGCCATTGGAGAAGATGGAGTAATTGGATAAATACCAGCTACTTCAATGTAATTGTAAGATCCTAATGCTGCAGCTGTGTTACCATCGACTGAAAGCATTGTTTTCTTTACTTCGGCCATTTTTACTATCCTCCTAAAAATACCGTTGTTTATTATACGCGTGTATAAGCAAATGTACAAGGCCGAAAAAACTATTAAGACATTTATAAAAAATGACTTATAGGTTAAAGAAAACAAAAAGCCCTTCATTAGAAGGGCCGATTTTGAATTTTGTCTTATTTCTTCCAAATTTCTTTGTTAACAACATCAATTTTTTCTTTGATGATTTTAACAACTCTAGCTGAAACATCAGTTACATCATAGTTCTCTGGAGTCTTAGCAAATTTATATCTCATTAATTCAGTATCAATCGCAAGCATAATGCCTTGTCTATCAATACCAGAGACAACGATTGAACCTGCTTCAACACCCTCAGGTCTCTCAGTAGAAGTTCTAATAAGAACTGCAGGGAATTTTCTCATCGCACTTTCTTCTGTAAGAGTTCCACTGTCAGAAAGTACGAACATAGCGTTTTCTTGAAGTTTTACATATTCAAGGAAACCTAATGGTTTTAAGTTACGAATTAATGGATGAGGTTTAAAACCATTAGCTTCAAATCTCTTTTGAGTTCTTGGGTGAGTTGAGAAAATAACTGGAACTTGATACTTTTCTGCGATGTCATTTAAAGCAGGCATTAATTGATCAAAGTTCTTCTTAATATCGATATTTTCTTCTCTATGAGAAGATACAACGATGTATTTGCCTTTTTCTAGGCCCATATCTTTTAAAACTGTAGAAGCTTCAATCTTATCGTTGTTAGCGTTTAAAACTTCTAACATTGGTGAGCCAGTGATGAATGTATATTCCTTTTCAACACCTTCTTTCATTAAGTTAGCATAAGCGTGTTCTGTGTAAGGAAGGTTGATATCTGAAATGTGGTCAACAATCTTTCTATTAATTGTTTCTGGAACGTTCCAGTCACCACATCTATTTCCTGCTTCCATATGGAAGATAGGGAGTTTAAGTCTCTTAGCAGAAATGGCGCAAAGAGCACTATTTGTATCACCTAAAATTAAGACTGCATCAGGTATTATTTTTTTTAATAATTTGTAAGATTTAGATATAGCGTTTCCGATAGTTTCACCTAAATCTTCACCGACACAATCAAGATAGTAATCTGGCGCTCTTAATTCGAGTTCTTCAAAGAAGACTTGATTTAATTCATAAGCCCAGTTTTGTCCTGTGTGAACTAAAATATGTTCAATATCTTTATCAGCGTCTAAAGCTTTAATAACTTCAGAAAGTCTAATAATTTCTGGTCTAGTTCCAACAATAGTTACAACTTTAATTTTCTTTTTCATTTGTTACTCCTTATCAACAGGCTCTCTAAAAGTGTCTGGTGTATTTTCGTTATAAATTTCGTTGATCCACATGATTGTATGTGAATTTTCTTTTCCTATATTTTTAATTGAATGAGTGTAGTAAGGAATGATATTAATTGGATTTGGTTTAGCACCATCAACAACATCTACAATCATTTCATTTGTATTTATATTTCTTTGTTTAATTTCGCAGTTTCCAAGAACTGTATAGAAAATTTCTTTCTTATAAGTGTGATAATGTCCACCTTTGGTGATGCCTGGGAAAGATACATTATCCGAGATTTGACCCCACTTCTTAGATTTATAGAGTTCTTCAAAACTACCGCGATCATCAGCAGCGTAGTTAAAACCATATTCATCATCGCTTAAGTAATCACAGAAAGTTTTAAATAACTTAAGTTCAAATTCATCATGAATAAGAGGTAAATGTCTATCGCTCTCAATTTCTTGCTTGAAGTAATAAAGTAGTTCAGCAAGTTTTCCTAACGAACAATCATGGGTTGGTTGTACGTAAAGAATATCTTTTGATGAAGATTCGTTTTTAATGCGTTTAACAAATTCATCAACAATATCATCAACATAGTTGAAGTGAACTACATAATTAGGGTCTCTAATTTGGATTTCGAGACCATGAGCAATGTTATAGCAGAAAGTTGCTGCAGCGCTGTTATAGTTTGGTCTACACCACTTTCCGAAAACATTAGCAAGACGGAAAACATTAACTGGGAGGCCACAATCTAATAAGTAGTCTTCGGCCATCTTTTTGCTTTTTCCGTAATCGTTATCTAAAGCAGCTTGTATGGAACTTGAGAAAATAATCGGAATGTTTTTGCCATTATCCTTAATTAAATCAATGAGTCTTTTGGTGAAATTTGAATTTCCATCATAAAATTCTTCGACACTCATCGGTCTATTAATTCCTGCAAGATGAACCAAATAATCGGCTTGCTTTACAAAGTCGGTTAATTCTTCTTCTGTATTATCTAAGTCATATGCGAAAACATTGTATCCAGCTCTTTCGAGTTTAAGGCACACATGTTTCCCTATAAAACCGTTCGCCCCAGTAACAAGTATGTTTTTAATCATGTTGTCTAACTTCCCCACCAAATAATTCTAACTTTTTGAGAAGCTTTTTCATACCCTCAACATCAAGTCTGCCAGTATTATGTGATGTATAAGATTCTGAGAAGTTTAGTTTTTTGTTACCTTTTGAGAAATATTTATCATAGTTTAAATCTCTATTATCAGCGACAATTCTATAGAAGTTGCCACAGTCAACCGCTCTAATCATTTCTTCTTGAGTAACTAAAGTCTCATAGAGTTTTTCACCATGTCTTGTACCGATATAATCAATACCTGTTTTGCTATTTGTTAATTCAATAACTGCTTGAGCTAATGTTTCAATAGTTGCTGCAGGTGCCTTTTGGACAAATAAGTCACCTTGTTCACCATTTTCGAATGCATATAAAACAAGATCAACAGCGTCATCAAGAGTCATCATAAATCTTGTCATGTCTGGGTTAGTGATAGTAATTGGCTTACCTTCGTGAATTTGATTTAAGAATAGAGGGATAACACTACCTCTAGAAGCCATAACGTTACCATAACGAGTTAAACATAAAACTGTATCACCTGGTAAAAGCTGTCTACTTCTAGCAATAACATTCTTTTCCATTAATGCTTTTGAAATACCCATTGCGTTAATTGGATAAGCTGCTTTATCTGTTGATAAGAAGATAGCTTTCTTAACGCCGTTTCTAACGCAAGCAGTAATAACATTATCACTACCAATAACATTAGTTCTAACAGCTTCCATTGGATAGAATTCACAAGACGGAACTTGCTTTAATGCAGCTGCAGAGAAAACATAGTCAACGCCTTTAAAAGCATCAACGATTGAATCATAGTTTCTAATATCACCAATGTAGAATTTTAATTTCTCATTGTTATAGTACTTTCTCATGTCATCTTGTTTCTTTTCGTCACGAGAAAGGATTCGAATTTCTTTAATTTCTGTATCTAAGAATCTATCAACAACTGCGTGACCGAATGAACCAGTACCGCCAGTAATTAATAAGACTTTGTCTTTAAGAATAGAAGTATCTTTACTTGCGTATTCTTCTAATCTTTCAATCATTCTTTCAAGTTTTAAAGTATCAGCTTTTGTTTCGTTGCCTTCATATTGAACATATGTTCTAAGTGGAACACCAACAATTTTAGATGCTTCTTCTTGAGTTAATTTGCATTTTTTGCGTGTTTCTTTTAAATTCATTATAAATTCCCTCGCCAATAATATTATTATATTAATAGGATTTATAAGGCACAATCAAAAATGCAAATTTTGCATATTTCTGATAAGAATCTATTTTACTATCGCCTGTTTATCGCTAATTTTCTTTTTAAGAAACAAAATTAATTGAAATAAGATATTTGCAACCATAAACACTAATGCGAACCAAAGGAAAATATTTTTAGTGTTTGTCATGCCTAAGTCTGAAGGACGATAGTAAAACATACTTATAAAGAAGATAATAGGAAGCACAACATTCAAAGCTAAAATAGAGATTTTTAAATATTTTTTACTAATAAAATAGTAAGCAACAGATGCTAAAACCAATAAAATGCAAATAACAAAAGAGATAAAGCCCAAAATACAGAATACTGATTTAAAGCTAAAAATTACATAATAATAGTTTTTGAATAAAACAGGCATGGTTCTGATATTATTCGTTAATTCGTTATAAACATCTCCAGTAAGATATACACAAGAGAAGCCTGACAATATAAAAAACAAAGCGCATACTCCTATTGTCGAACAAATTAAAACATTCTTATTTGTTTTTTCAGATAAATTTAATTTTTTAAAGTCACAGTTTACAAGAAGCGTCACAGTTTGAAAAATAACTAAAGCAATATCAATTGCTAATTGAACTCTGTAGGTATAGCCTATTGAAATACTTGTTACAAGCCATTCTTTTATAGCGATAATCAGAGTAATTTTAATTAAGTAAAAAACCCTTATCAAAACATCCAGGCTTTTATGATCTATAAAGTAATATGCGATACAAAGGAAAGTGATAACTATAGAAATTAAAAATATTGCAATACAATAATAAATCGACATCCGCTCTGCTCCGTCAAAAATGAACTGATAGAAATTGTAGGTCAGAGAAGTGGTCACTGTCATATAAGACGAATCGTAAGAATAAATTGTAACTGAACCCCAAGTGAACGCAAAGAAAACAAAAGTAAGAACTGCTACAAAAGTACTCACAATTAAAAAAGGAAGTTTCTTTTTGTTATATGGTCTTTTCTTAACGCTGTCACTCTTTTCATTAACCGGAGTTGCTTGGTTATTTTCTATATTTAATAAGTAATCAACAGAGCAATTATAGATTTTGGCTAAAACTATTAATTTATCTGTTTCCGGAAACGCTAAATCGCCTTCCCATTTAGAAATAGATTGTCTCGAAACATTTAATATTTCAGATAATTGTTCTTGAGTTATGTTATTAGATTTTCTTAGTTTTTGTAATTTTTCACCTGTGGTCATTTGTAATACCCCCATTTCGGTTTTAATCATAACCCTCGACACCATTTACAAACCACCAATCTCAGGTTGTTTTTATGTAAACTTCAGGTTGCATTTTACCATATAAAACACGTTTTTCCATTATTTCTTAAATTTTTACAACAAAAAAGAGGATTGCTCCTCTCTTTGCTTTTTTAGTTTGCTTTATTTCTTTTCTCGAGTTCTGTGCCTTCATACATATAGTCACACCAAGGGAAATTCTTCCAAGTGTTAACATGTAATCTATGCATTTCCTCAACAAGAAGTAACATCTTACCAATACATTTTGTTTTAGGAATTATTTCAATGCATTCTCCATTGACATACATACATGTTGCTGTTGTATCGTTTTCAATAACTAAAGAATAAATTGTGTCGTAACCAAGACTCCACTGCCATGGTTGTCCACGTCTTTCGCCAACAAAGTGCATGCCTTTATGATCGATAGTTACGATACCTTTACCGCATGGAATAGATAATGCGTTGTTATCTTTGATTGGTTCGTATTTTGGAAGTTCGCCAATTATACATTCAGCAGAGAATGAGTATTCTTTGTCAGCTCTAATTTGTTTAATAACTTCTGTACGTTCCCAATCTACCCACGCTGATGGAGAAATTGGTGCTTTATCGCCTTCATGTAATAAGTGGAAAACATAATATTCATCGATTTCTACACCATTACCACATTCTGCACAGTATAACTTATTGCCCCAGCCAACCATTTTTAATTCAGCGCCACATTTTGGGCACTTATAACAAATAGTTTCTAAATTGTAAGCTGCTCTATTTTTGATTTTATATTTAACTCTAGCAGTTTTGTTCCATTCGTAATCGTCGTGTTTGAATGTATAGTTAACGACATCTTGAATTTCATCAGGTGTCATTTTCTTTAAATCTTCTGGAGTAAATAACTTTTGAATTGTTACGTTAACTTTACCCACTCTATCTTTAATATCTGTTTTGTGTGAAGTTAAGTAAGCACCTTCTAGTTTCATAAAATAAACAGGTACTCCATAGAACTGTAAGAATCTACCAGTTCCTGGAACTACAGGTTGGTTATGTCCATAAATAGAAGACATACCTTCTGGTGAGAATGCTACACATCCACCACTTTTAATTACTTTATTAATAGCTCTGATACCTACTGGGTCTTGAGTGAAATTCTTCTTAGGAATAATTTTGCAAAACTTAAATAGATTGAAGAATTTCTTTCTAAAGAATTCGCTATAACCAGCAACCATATTAAATTTCTTTGGAGCAATAATCTTCTTTAAGAAAAGATAATCTCTTCTAGAAAGATGATTCCAAATAATAAAGCACGGTCCTTTTTCTTCTCTAGGATCATCAATAATTTTATATGTTGGATGATACTTTGGAGCGAAGAAAGGTAGGTTTGATAATATTGCATAACCTAACCATACCAATCCAGAAGGTGTTTTATAATCTCTTTTTGCTAATTGTTCATCTATTGTTAATCTTTTTCCCATACATTAAAAAGGCTAGTATTTGAACTAGCGACTCCCTAAACTATAGTCCACAACATTATTTACTAACTTTATCTTTTGCTGCTTTGCAGTCTTTAAGAAACGAAATAATTTATTTCTGTCATTCTTAGTGAAATAAAGAATCTTACTTTGATTAATGTCTTTCATGAAAATATCTAAACGAGTGTAATTGCGTAATTCTTCATTTCTTCTCATTTCAGATTTAACTAAAGTAACAACATCCGCAATTGGAAGAGTAGCAAATGCATTATAAAAATAAACATTGTCCATTATTCTATTAGGCCCCATGTCTGAATAAAGAAGAAATTCCTTCTTGGTTAAGCCAATAGCGCATTGTGAAAACTTTGCATTAGCTTCGATTTGACACAAACAAGGAACGAAATCTAACAGATATGGTTGCTTCTCAACGCTTATTGCAATTTCGACTTGTTGAAGTTGTTTATTCTTTGAGTGAACTGCCATGGCAACATTATATTATTTAATAAAGTAAATAAAAATATTTTTATCGTTTTATAACACTATTCAATTTATTGTGATAATATATCAGTCGTTATGACAGATGAAGAAAAATTAATTGTTTCAACACTAGATAAAATTAGACACTTTTTACAAAAAGATGGCGGCGACTGCGAATTCGTTTCATTCAAAGACGGCATCGTATATGTAAAAATGCATGGTGCATGCCAAGATTGCATGTACGCAGACCAAGATATTAAAGGTCTTGTAGAAGTTATTCTTCAAGAAGAAGTTCCTGGTGTATTAGAAGTTAAACTAGCCAACTAATTCTTGGGGTGTAGCCA
>JAGCCQ010000077.1 GCA_017651565.1 Bacilli bacterium
ATGAATAACTAGGTTTCTTTTAATCTCTCCACAAAACCATTATTGATGACTGCCTGCGTTCGTTTTGTTAGCAAAACAATGATACAACAAAAAAGGTCAATAGCCTTATTTAGTTATCAACCTTTTTGTAAATACTTCTATAAATCAATAAAATTACTTTTTAGTATACTTGCTATCGCGGTGAGTGGATGTACTCGCGGTAGTATAAGAATTAGAGAAAAAGCTGAATTAGTAGACCCAATTGAACCAAGACCATTAAATCCTATTACTGATGAGATTAGAGCTTTAGCGGCTACTAAGGCTCCTAGTCTAGATCCTAAAAATGTTATCTATTCAAAATTAGATAATTATGATTTTTCTAATCAAGCGTATTTAAATGTTGATTTACAAAGTAATGATTTATCTATTAGAGAAGGTCATTCGTTAATATATTTATTCCGTGGTTCAATCAATGAAGGGTATAACGGAGTTTATTATAATTACTATGCGAATATCTATCTTTGGGAAGATGGATTTGCTACTGGCATTTCAAATAATGAAACATTTAAAGGATATTGGTATAACGATGAAAATGGTGATGGAATAATTACTGATGCAGATAATTTAGGAATTGTTTGTGACTCAAGTGCATATGAAAAATATTCCAATATCGTTTGTGAAAAAGGTGAATATTTCTATGATTGGAGAGCTTCTATCTATTTAAATAATGGCTATGCCGATCGTTCTATTTTACTTGGTGGTTATTTGTATTATGAAACAATCGCTATTGCAATTGAATCTAATAAAACCGGTACTAATTTTACGATAGGAGATTCATTCGATATTAGAATGTGGAGTGTATATGAAATTCATCAAAATTTAGAGTATACATATGCGTTTGAAAGAGATGATATTGAAGCTATGCAAATTAGATGGATTATTCCAGAAGGTTTAGTAGTGGATAATAGAATGGCTAAAGCAGGAACTTTCGCCATTAAAGCAACTTATAATAATTTTGAAACAAGTACATTAGTGTTTATTAAGTAACTAAAAGGATAAAGTAAATAAAGAATAATTTTCTATTTTGATTGTGAATTATAAATTAGAACTATAATAAAAATATAAGAGGTAACTTTATATGAAATTCTTTAGATGCAAACGTTGCAAAAAAATTATTGCGTTGGTAAAAGATGTTCCTGTTCCAACTATTTGTTGTGGCGAGGCGATGGAAGAACTTATCCCTAACACTCAAGATGGCGCACATGAAAAACATATTCCTGTAATTAATGTTGAGAATAATATTGTTACTGTAAAAGTAGGGGAAATAAATCACCCAATGTTACCTGAACATTATATTGAATGGATTATGATTCAAACAAATTTTGGAAATCAAAGAAAAATTTTAAAACCTGGTGACGCTCCTATTGCAAAATTTGCATTATTAGAAGGTGAAGAAGTTATTAGAGCCTTAGAATATTGCAATATTCATGGATTATATTCAAATAAATAGCAAAAAATGAAAAAACGCGTGCGATTGCATGCGTTTTTTTCTTTTATAAAATTACGCATACATGCGTTTGCATGCGTTATATCGTAAGTATTTCTTATACGTTTCGTAAAAATGTCATATTGACAATTTCTAGATATTATTTACAATTAAATTATCAAAAAACACAGAAATTAACCGTTAGAGTAATTTTTCAGTGACTTTTTGTTGTTTTACGGATAATGGGGTGCCGTGAAATTATTATAATGAATCCTCAGGAAAGGAGTAATACTTAGGGTATTACTGAAACTAATTATGAAAAACAAAAAATTAATTGGTTTAGCTTCTTTAATGCTCGTCTTAGGTGCTGTTGGCTGTGGTGATAAGTGTAAAGACGGCCATACTTGGGGCGAATATGCAGTTACTAAAGAAGCAACATGTACCGAAGCTGGTGAAAAGAAACGTACTTGTACAGTTTGTGGCGCTGAAGATGAAGCAAAACCTGTCGCAGCTTTGAAACATGACTGGAAGGATGATGCAACAGGAGCTGTTGAATCAACTTGTGCAGTAAAAGGTAGCAAAAACCAAACTTGTTCACGTTGTGGTGCAACACAAAAGGTTGACCAACCTCTCAAATCTCACACTTGGGTTGATGTTGAAGGTGGAACTCCTGCAACTTGTACAGAAGATGGACAAAAGAATCAAAGATGTTCAGTTTGTGGTGCCACTCAAACAGTCACAGATCCAAAGAAAGGCCATGACTATGATGCAGAAGTTATTGTCACACCTGCAAAATGTGAAGAAGATGGTTTAAAAACACAAACATGTAAAGTATGTGGTTATGTTGATAACATTACAATTCCTAAACTTAACCACAATTTCCAAGCTGTTGGTGGTGAACCAGAAGCACCTGAAGGCGAAGCTACAGTTAGAGTTTACAAATGTGCTAACTGTGAACAAACATCATTAGGCTTCAATGCTAACCAACCTAGTAAAGCATCCTTAGATCATTTAGTTATCGATGGTAATGGTGGTGCTCGTTTCTTCGGACGTCCAATCGGTAATGCATTAGCATTGGACGCTACTACTGGTGACTCAGTTAATAAACAAGACGGAGAATGTGTCTACTCCAGTAAAGAAACTGGTGACTTCTTCGAATACGTATTTACATTAAACGCTGAACAAGCAGCTTTATTATCAAGCTGTAGATGTTACTGCGATGCTACTCCAGCAGATCACTTAAATACTAATGACTTCTGGGCATATGCAAGTGGTGCTGAAGACTGGACATCTGGTTTCTATATTGATGGTAAAGAAGAACACCTTGAAAAAGATGCTAACGATGAATATGTTATGGTCGACGATCACGAACCAGCATTAAAAGGTTCTTCCGCAGCTGGTGATCCAACTGGAACTCAAGTTAAAAAAGGTAAACGTATTACTGACTATAGATATGTTCTTTATGTTGATAATCCTCAAACTGGCGAATTAGAAATTCAAGAATTTGATGCTAAGACTAAAGTTCCATGTGAAGGTAATGGCACAAGCATGGTAAGAAAAGAATATGTCATGCCATATACTTTCAAATTACACGAAGGTCAAAACAAGATCAGCTTACGTATGGCTGGTGGTTATAGATCAATTTTCCATAAGTTCACATTCAGACCTTATGTAGATCCAACAGATATTACTGTTACTAACGATAACTTAACAATTAGTGAAGGCAAAACAGTTGCTATCGAAGGTATTTCTGAAACTGGTGTAACATTCAAATCAAATAACGAAGCAATCGCTACTGTTGATGCTAACGGTGTTGTTACTGGTGTCAAAGAAGGTTCAACAAAGATTATTATTTCTAAAGAAGGTAACTATAGAGACGCTGAAGTTAACATTACAGTTGGTCCAAGAGAAGGTACTATAATTCTTAACTTGACTGATGCTGTTGTTGCTCCAGCAGAAGGCGGAATTGATCTTTACAATTCTACATCTAGTGGTCAATGGTATAGAAATCCTAAGAACGGCACAACTTTAACATATAATTTCCAATCTGAAGTTGCTGGTAAATTCGATATTAAATTAGGCTTAAGACACAATAGCGGCTCTCTTGATCTTGCAACTAATATGGGAATTAAAGTCAATGATGTTGATGTTACTGTTGCTGGTACTGTCCAAACACAATACGATCCTGTTGAATATGTTGTTGGTCAAGCTAACTTAAATGTTGGTGCTAACACAATGGTTATTTCATTCCCTGCTGATAGTGCACTTTATATTAAGTCTCTCAAATTATCTCCTGCGGTTGAAGTTGTAGTTCCTCCAACACCTGTCCACGAACACACATGGGGTACTGAAACAGCAAAACCTGCAGCAGACGGTGCTATGGCATATGGCGAAGCAGTTTGTGAATGTGGTGCTAAGAGAATGTCTCTTGCTGCATTAGGCGGAACATTTGCTGAAGGTTCAAAGAACAAAGATAGTAACCCAGTTCCACCAGATGGATTCTTAAAACTCGCTAGTAATACTAACTCTATTTCTTACAAATTCAACGCTGCTACTGCTGGCAAAGTAACATTTGCTGTTGAAGCTGTCATGGATAACTTCCAAGGCGGAAATGGTAGTAACAATAGTAGAACTCTTAAGAGTGGTAAAGCTAATGATACTCTTTACAACATCACTTTCAAGATTGACTACACAGAAGGTGGAGAAGAAAAAACTAATGATGTTGATATGACTGCAATCGAAGACAAAACATATGATGAACTCTTTGATAAAGTTCCAGATGGCGAAACTCCAATCGCTTCTGGCCACTCTGCAATTACTACTTTCGACATTGGTACTGCTAATGTTGGTGCAGGTTTAAACACTCTCACTATCATCAGAAATGGTAGCTACAACTTCATTATTAGAAACATCTACATCATCTTCTAATTTGTAGACTAAAGATAATAATGGTAGGCGGTAATATCGAAAGGTATACCGCCTTTCTTTATGCCATGAAATATAGCTAAAATAGCCACTTTAAGACACTAAAGCATTAAATTTAATCAAATAAACGTTCTTTTTTGTTTCGTGTCTTAAAATGTCAATAATTGAAAAATAGGTTAATTTTATGCAATTAGAAAAAAGGAAAAATTATACGTTTTTAACATTGTTAAGAAAATCATCTAATTTACGGCTAACGGCGCCGTTTTTTCTTTTAAAATACATTTGTATTCAGTATAATAGAATCGTAAAAGTTGATTATGCTCACCGGTAGGGTGGGTATATGACTTTTTGTTGTTTAGCCTTTATGACTAATCAACTAGTTAAAAAAACCTTTTGAGGAGTTGTGGAGGTAAATTTAATGAAAAAGAATAAAATGATAGGTGTTCTTGCTATATCATCGATGATGGGATTATCAGGATGTAACCTACTCGGTAGCAGTGGATGTTCACACCAATGGTCACCATGGGAAGAAAGTGAACCATCAACATGTATTGAAAGAGGTATCCGTGAAAGATATTGCATTCTCTGCGGTGACATGCAATCAAGATCTATTCCAGTTGATACAATTAACGGCCATCTTTGGTTAGCAGATCCATCTAGTGATAAAGAAGCTACATGTAGTACAGAAGGCGTAACTGGTTCTAAATACTGTTTCCGTTGCTATTCGAGAATGAAAGGTACTACTACAGAATTAGGCAAACATACAATGGTCTTAGCTGACCCTCAACCATCTGATTCTAAGTATCATCCAGCTAATTGTACAGAAGATGGCTTATATCAATACAAATGCCGTGATTGTGGTGTTACAGAAGACAAATTTGATGCTAAAAAAGGCCATATTGAAGGTTCTATTGAAAGACCATTAGGTGAAACAGGCATGGGCATTGTTAAATGCAGTGGCTGCAACAATATTATGGGATACCAATTAGATATTACAAATGCTGAAGGTTATCGTTTACCATCAGCTAGAATGTATGAAACAAGCGGTGAAAAGAGTAAATCCACTTGGGACATTTCTAGATTTGTTGGCACAGTTATTCCAGAAGCTTCTTATAACATTGAAATTGAAGCTGCAATGAGTGATGCTGCATATGGTATTAGAAAGTTCTACAACATGGCTAGAACTGATTTAAGAGTAGATGGTGACGAAGAAGCAAATACTACTCAATCTGTTGGCTCTCCAGATGATGTTAATGGTGATCCTTATAGATATTTCATGAAAGTTGATTCAGTTAACTATTATCCAACAACTAAAGATTCGTTCGCGGACTTAGGTATGCAAGTCGGTGTTGGTAACTGGAGATATTGCAAATTTATCGAAGGTGTTAACATTGATAAAGATTCAAGTAAAATCGAATTAATTCATGGTAACCTTAACTATCCTTTATATATTAAGAGTATTAGATTTATTAAACATGACCACGAAATCATCGACGACGTTGAAAACGCTGCAGGTGATAGAGTTGGTTATGTAACTGAAAAATGTTACTGTGGTTATAGAAAAATCGCAATTAAAGCAGCTGATGGTACTCCAAGTGCTACTTTAGATACAAGTGCTCCAGAAGGAACAGTATTATTGAATGCAGACGACGATTCTATTACATATAAAGTTAATGTAAGCGAAAGCATTACTGGTGGTTTATATTTAGTCGGCAAACAAAAAGTTGCTAACAAAGAACAAACTCCATTCAACATCGAAGTTGAAAATAATGGTGAAGTTATTACTGGCGATTGGGCTGGAAAAAAATCAAGTGACTACTTCGATTTTGAAGAAGGTGCAAGCGCTGATGAATATTCAAAAGAAAGTAGAATTTTAGTTGGAGAAATTACTCTCTTAGCAAATGCTAATGGTGGAAGCAATGTTATCAAAATTACTCGTAAAGGTGATTACAATATTGCTATGAGTCAACTTGTTGTTGAAGCAAGACCAACAGGACATATTCATAAATTCGATCATGTTTCTGATGATGCACCTACTTGCCATTCGGATAAGATTGAACATTACAAATGTTCTTGTGGACAATACAAAGATATAGCTATTGATGGCACTAGAACTCCACACCATTTAATTCAAGATTATGAAATTCCTGCTTCATGTGAATCCACTGGCCTTATTGTTAAGAAATGTGACAATGAAGGATGTAGATACAATGAACAAATTGTAACTCCAAAAGCTCATGAAATGGCTACTACTACAGTTGGCGTTCCAGATGGTGCTAGATACGAATATAAAGAATGTACATCTTGTCATAAAGCAAGTGAAGCAACTTGGATGTTAGAAGATGACATGATTGAAGACTATGATAATGGTGCTTATGGTACAACATCTGCTACTGCAAAATCAGGAAAAATGTCAGATGGTATTACTTCATTCACTGTTTATAAATTTGATAAAGCTAATCGTAGAGTTGTATTAAGTTACAAACACAATGGTTCAACTTATGTAAAGGCAAAACTTAGTATTTTTGGTACTACTAAAGCAAGCAATATTTCTAACTGCCAAGCTTATCAACAAACTGATGGAAATAATAAAGGTAAGAAACTTGAAGTTACTGCAAATGGATATACATATACTTATGGTCCTGATATTATAAGCAAAAATGTTGGCGATCTTGGTCTTAAGAATGTTGAATCTCAAGTTGATGACGGCGGTGTATTAGCAGATCCAGTTTGGATGGAATACTTAGAAATCGATGTCAAACCAGGCGATAATGAAATTGTTATTGAAACACCAGTAAAGACAGATTACAGTCTCTACATTGGTGGATTCAGAATTTCTTACTAAGTGTAAAAAAATAAAGGTTGAGTAGACGCTCAACCTTTTTATATGTATAATATTTATGGAAATAAATATATAGCATATGCTAAATCGCATTATAGTCATTAATTAAAACTCAAAAAAAATTAGTATATAAGAGTATAAAAATTATAATATGGCTAATTGTGTGATTATGCTATCGTTTATTTTTTATAATTTTAGAAGAGAAAAATTCGGAAAACTAATTCTCTAGAAAGGGGTAATACTAAGTATTATCATAAGGCGTATGAAGAAAACAAAATTAATTGGTTTAGCAACATTATTCCTCACATTAGGTGTTGCTGGCTGTTTCGGTCCAACTGAAACACCTGAAACAGAACAAACTTATGTAGGCAAAACTGAAGGTCACTACAAAATCGACTCAAAAGGTAATAAGGTATCAGAACTTGAACCACACGTTTTAGTTGATTCTGACGGTGATGCAACACATAAACCAGTTGAACCTACTTGTGAATTAAACGGCAAAACTTATAAAGTTTGTGAAGTTTGTAAAAAGATGGTCGAACAAAGTGTTCCTGCATTAGATCACAATTGGGTCTCAAGCACAGATCCAGCTAAGGCAGCTACTTGTACAAGAGCTGGTCTTCTTGAATGCTCAAGATGTGGAAAAACAAAAGAAACAGGAAAAGCTTTAGGCCACACATGGTCAACTAATGGAGAAGCTTTAACAGCAACTGGTAATAACGCAGCAGTTAAAAAGTACTCATGTACTGCATGTAGCGCAGCATCATATGAAATCGATGCCAAAACTGGTAACTTCCAGTTAGCTAGTGGTAGTTCTTGGAAAAGTGGTAATAATCCTGAAAGTGGTTCAGTTAAATTAAATGGAGATGGTCAATCATTCTCATTCACATTTAACTTACCAAATGGTTTTACAGGTAAAATGTATCAACGCGCTTTTATGGATAATTACAGCAGTAATAGTTCTAAAAAAGCATTCTATGAAACAGATAACACTGCTAACATCGAAGTTTCAGTTAATAGCAATAAAGTTGATTTATCTTCACAAAATACTGTAACTTTTGAACAATTATTCAATGGCGAAACCAATGGTAGCGATACAGTATTCAAAGATATTCTTCTTGGAGATGTTACTTTAGGAACTGCAAATACAATCAGTTATAAGAGAGTTAAGACTTTAAATATGACTGTTTCTGCATTCATCTTCGTTCAAGATTAATAGTTAGTTTTAGGAATTTAATAGAATATTAAGGATACGTTATGCGTATCCTTTTTTCTTTTACCGGACAACGTGTAAGCGTTGGACGTTATTTAAACCACTTGCTATGCGAGTGAGACTTTAAAAGCGGTAGCGATAAGTAAAATAAAACCCTCCTTTGGTATAATAGGAATGCTCAATTGCCTATTCACTCATGAAAGGAGGGTTTTATTATGCCACCAAAGAATGATGACGAAAGTAGTTTATCACATACGAGATGGAATTGCATGTTTCATATAGTCTTCACTCCGAAATATCGACGCAAGGCGATATATGCAAAGATAAGAACCGATATTGGAAAGTACATTCGGAGATTATGCGAATATAAGGAGGTGGAAATTGTCGAAGCTCACGCGATGCCTGATCACATTCACATGCTCGTCAAGATACCACCCAAGATTAGTGTGTCATCTTTCATGGGATATCTCAAAGGGAAAAGTTCTCTCATGATTTTTGACGAGCATGCAAACCTTAAATACAATTATGGTGGTAGACACTTCTGGTCAGAAGGTTACTACGTTTCGACCGTAGGTCTAAACAAAGAAACAATCAAAAAATACATTCAAAATCAAGAATTAGAAGATCAAGTTAAAGATAAAAGAAGTATAAAAGAATATAAAGACCCGTTTACAGGTAAGTAAGAGTGACAAAGGCAATTGGGCCAAGAAAAAAGCAGCATGCTTGCTGCTGCCAGTATCCAGCCTTATAGGCTTTTTCGAAAAACCGCGCCTTGAAGACGCGGATTGTTATTTTTAATCATCTTATTTTTTTATGCTACTGATTTGGCAAATAAGGTTTCAAACTTTGATTATATAAATATGATTAGTTTGCTAGAGGGGTACGGCTATTTATTTGATTCAGAAAATTTATAATGTTTATAAAATTACATATATAGCATATAAAAAATCGCAAAAAAGTCATAAATAAAAAAGCAAAAAAAACTTAACATATAGTTAGAAGAAACTAAATCATAGTTACAATAGAATTTACTCTAGCATTTGGTTTTTGCATATGTAAGAGAAATACCATAATAAGATTCTCTGGAAAGGGGTAATATTTAAGTTATTACCAAAAGTGTATGAAGAAAAAAGGATTTTTAGGTTTAACATCATTAATGCTCTTATTTGGGCTCACAGCTTGTCCATTAGGTGACGATGGAAGCGGCGGAGGAGGAGGCGAAAAGCAATCCTATGTCGGTAAAGCTGAAGGGCATTACAAAATTGATGATAAGGGAAATAAAATATCAGAACTTGAACCACATGTTTTAGTTGATACAGATGGTGACGCTCAACATAAACCAGTTGAACCTACATGTGAAATGAATGGTAAGACATTAAAGAAATGTTCAGTTTGTAATAAAATTGTTGAACAAGTCGTTGCTGCATTAGATCATGATTGGGTTGCAAGCTCAGATCCAGATAAAGCTGCAACTTGTGAAAAAGCTGGACTTCAAGTTTGTTCAAGATGTGGAAAAACTAGAGAAACAGGTAAGCCATTAGGACATTCATTTAAATCAGAAGCAACAAGCGTAGCTGCAATTACAAAAGAAGTTTGTGAAACATGCCATTCTGTTGCATATGTATTAGATACTGCAAAAACAGATTCCGGTTGGAATGGCTCTAATGGAACTGGTGGAACAGCTTATAAGATGGGCTCTAGATCAACTGAAGAAAATGCTACATGGAATGTTGGTAGTGTTATTCCTGATGGAACATACGCAATTGAAATTGAATGTGAAATGACTAGTTCAAGCCATGATGGAAGATATTTCTTCAACCACGCTATTAAAGGCGTAAGTGATCCTGCATCAAGTGATAGCGATAAAGATGGCCAATCCGAAGCCCCATTTAGATATCAATTTGGCGTAAACGGAAGTACAAATTATATTAATCCTGATAACGAAAAAACATATGGCGAAAACGAAATGAGTGCTGATGAATATAAATATATTAGAGTAGTTAGCAGTTGTCAGATTACTAATTGTTCCACATTTACATTACACCATGGTAAAATCGGTTATTCTTTAAAGATTAAAAATGTAAAATTGGTACAACAACAATAATTGAACATTTATCTCAAAAAAGCGTTGGAATAAAACTGATGGGTACCCAGTTTCCTAGATATTGAATTTTTGTTAACTGGATTATATCATAAGGCTAACATGGATGCTTCCCTAAACTTAGATGGAGGCATCCGTTTTGTTTTGCTTTTAATCCGATGGTTACTGTAATAATTAATATATTCCGTAACTGCTTTCTTAAACTGATCGAATGTTTTAAATTCTGATTCATGGCCATAAAACATTTCGTTTTTCATTATTCCAAAGAAAGATTCCATTATGCAGTTATCAATACAGTTTCCCTTTCTTGACATTGACTGAATAATGCCTTTTTACTTAAGTCTTTGTTGGTAATAATTATGTTGATATTGCCAACCCATATCACATAGAGAAGAGAAAACTTTTTACGAGACTGATAATGTCTGCAATATTGAAGTTAAAGTAAATAATTCTATTTTGATATGTCAGCGCTAAGTGAAGTTACGTTTGACGATTTGTTTGGTGACGTTTTAATGGTAATAATACTGCTACAAAAGATGTATTCTTGGAGATGTTACTTTAGATAAAACAATGCAATCATTTATAAAAGAGTTAAAAGATGGAACATGTTTGTTTCTGCTTTGTCTTTATTCTAGATTAATAATCATAAAATGGTTTTTGCCATTGTATGGCATCTAGTAATCCAATATAGTCAGATTGAATCAAACAAAACTGCAAGATTGTCTTGCTAATTTTCACATTTTTTTAACTTTTATAAATATATAACTCATATATAATGTATAAGGTAAAAAAGGAGATTATTATGCAAAAGAAATATAAATTAATAACTTTGGCATTATCATCATTTCTTTTATTAGGCTGTCAACCTTCTGGAAATGAGAATCATACTCATAAATATAGTGATATTTGGTCTCGCGATAGTGAAGAACATTATCACTCTTGTACAGTCCAAGGATGTAATAGCAAATCAGATAACGAACCTCATTCCTTTGGTGACGATGGTAAATGCACTGTTTGTGGATTTTACGATAAAACTAAAGTAAAAAATTCTGATGAAGATCCAAGTGTAATAGCTTATGCTGCCACAAGCGAAGGCCATTATAGAGTTGACTCTAAAGGAAACAAAATTTCTGAATTAGAAGAACATGTTCTAGTAGATTCAGAAGGAGATGCAACACATGTTCCAGCAGCTGCTACATGTACTCGAGCAGGAAAAAGCTATAAGCAATGTAGCGTTTGCGAAAGAATGGTTGAAGAAACAATTCCAGCATTAAATCATGACTTTGTGGTTGATCAATCAAGAAGTGATTTAGCAACTTGCACAACTAAAGGAAGAACTTTTTCAAAATGTAGTAGATGCGAAGAAACTAAGGTTGAAGAGACTTCTGCTTTAGGACATGATTGGGACGAATGGAATATCATTCAACAAGCTTCAACTACTGAAAAAGGTTCTAAATCAAGAAGATGTAAACGTTGTGAACTAGTTGAAACGGTTGAAATTGAGAAACTTCCTGATATTCACTTCCATACTTTCGGAACAGCATGGAATCATGATGGAAATATGCACTGGCATGATGCTACATGTGGACATAATGTTCGCGGAAGCGAAGAACCACACTCATATGGAGATTGGACAACTGTTGTTGCTCCTACTGAAACAGAAAATGGTTCAAAGAGAAAGACTTGCGAAATTTGTGGATATTATGTTGAGGAAACAATTCCAGCAACTGGTGTAGTAAGTAATGCATTCTCATTCAATAGTGATATTACTACTGCTCAAAAGATTCATACTACTGATCAAGAAAACTTCCTTAAATATAATAAGGAATATTACAATATCACTAGTTCTGAATTGAATAGTTATAATGCAATAGGAACTTCTGAACACTCATTCCCTAATCAAGTTTCTTTAACTTGGAATTATACTGTTCCTTCGGGAAAAACAATTAAAAATTACTCTATTATCACTGGCCAAGAAGCTGACTTAAGTGATGGTTATACTATTGTTGGTACTTCTGCAAAGAGCATTAGCTTCTATAATCCATTCCTTGGCACTAACTACTTTAAAGTAGTTGCTAACTTTACAGATAATACTAGTGAAGTTTCACCAATTAAAACTTTCTTAGTTGATGCAACTGCTCCTAGAAACGTCAAAATTGACAATATGAGCAACTGTAGAGATATGGGTGGTAGAACTAACGTTTCTGGTGGAAAGATTAGACAAGGTTTAATCTATAGAACTGCTGAAACAGGTAGCAACCCAAGTAACGCAATTAAAGAAGAAATGATTAATAGATTTAAACTTAAATCTGAAATCTATGTTAAAGATGGTGGTGGCAGTTCTTCCCCATTAGGCAGTAGCGTTCAATTCTTCAACTGTTCAATGGACTATGGTGCAACTCCATATTCAAATATGTGTAGAAACGCTGAAAGATTAAGAAAAGTTTTCTCAGTCTTAGGTGATGTAAATAACTACCCACTCTTCTATCACTGCCGTATTGGTACAGATAGAACTGGTATTTGTGGCGTCGCTATTAATGGTGTATTAGGTGTTCCATTTAACGAAGTTATTCAAGATTATGCATTCTCTAACTTTGGTCAAATTGATGGCCAAAGATATGCTCATAAATCAAGCGATCCTAATGGTGACGATTGTGCTAAGTATATTGACGAAATCTTAGCTATGCCAGGTAAGAACTTCCAAGAACAAACAATTTACTACTTATTAACAATTGGCGTTCCTGCAAAAACTATTCAAAATGTTATTAACATTATGACAGTTGGCAATAAAGTTACTGTTCCTACAGATATCGTTGTTGCTAATGGAGATACTTTAGGCGTTAAAGGCGGTAGCAAAAAGACTTCAACAGATTATACTAACCCAGATACTTATTATGAAATTAAAGGTGCATCTCAAAATGTTAACTTTAGATATGATATGGATGAATCAAAAGAAGTTACTGTTGTTGCATATTTAGGCAGTACAGATTCTTCAAGTAGCAAAAAGTTAGCTGGTGGTATTGATCTCAAAATCGATGGTGTTTCACAAACAATCAGTAACACTAAGACATACTACTTGGCTGGATTTGGTAGAACTCAACAAGCTAGCAGAACTGGTTATATGTTTAACATCCTTGGCAAATTTAATTTAACATCAGGATCACATAATATTACTGTTGCTGGTAAGAACTCAGATAAATTCAATATTGGTAGTATTGCAATTATTGGAGCATCTGGAACTGCTTATGAAGGCGAAAGCGGCGAAGGCGAAAATGGTGGCAATGGTGGTGAACAAACACATACACATGCGTTTGGCACAGAAACTAATATGCCAGCAGCAAATGGCGCTATGGCTTACGGCGCTTCAACATGTTCATGTGGTGCTAAGAGAATTTCTATGGTAGCTACAGACGGTTCGTTTGCTAGTGGGTCTTCGAATAAGAACGGAACCCCAAATGGATGGTTAAAACTTAATTCAAACAATAACTCCATTTCTTATAATTTCAATGTTCCAACAACTAAAGTGACTATTGGTGTTGAAGCATGTATGGATTCTTGGTCAGGCAGTGGTAACAAAGTCAAGACAATTTATTCTGGAACATCAAATAATTCAAGCCCAAATATTGAATTCAGTGTTGGAAGCAATAAACTTGATCTTTCTAAATGGCAAGATGTTGAATATCAAGAAATTTTCCCTGATGATAATCCAGTTGCAAGCAATCACTCTGGCTCAGCTATAGTTGAATTAGGAGAAATTGCTACTACAAGTGGTTTGAATACTTTAACTATTAAAAGATTAGCAAGCTATAATTTAATCATTAGAAATGTTTATATTATTTATAATGCTTAAACTATCAATAATTAGATTGTAGATACTAATTAATGTAATTAATTAAGAACTGGTCGCGAAAAAGACGCGATCAGTTTTTTTCATTTTCTTAACGAAATCACTAAAAAATAGTTAAATAATCGTTTACAATATAATTGTATTTTTATACTCTATAACCGGTTAAGGAGGCAAAACTATGAGAAAAAACAAAATGGTAGCAGGCATTTCAATGTTATTCTTATTGACAGGCTGTGGATTACTTAATGGAGGCAACTCAGGTGGATATACTTATTCACAAAGGTACAAATATGATGATGAGTTCCACTGGCAAGAAGCGATCGGCCACCCTGAAGAAATAAGAAACTATGGTGAACACGAATTCGGTGAACAAAAACTTGATGTTG
The DNA here is from genome assembly GCA_017651565.1 of Bacilli bacterium. Classification (GTDB taxonomy): domain Bacteria; phylum Bacillota_I; class Bacilli_A; order RFN20; family CAG-826; genus RGIG9670. Next base: position 14,780 of record JAGCCQ010000077.1, read on the forward strand.
TCGGTGTACCTTACAGAATTTGTTCAATTTGCCGTTATAAAGAATATTTAGATAATGAAAGTGGTGGATTCTCAAATGTTACTGAATTTGCTAGTGATGTTGAGATTCATACAGATTATCAAAAGAGATATCTCTCTTATGCAGATAGCACTTATGATAAGATGCCACAAAACAGTTATCCTGACGGAAGTAAAAACATCTCCGATCCTGTCTTCACAAAAATTATGTGGAAATATGATCAACATAAGAGTGATATAACTTACTCACTTTCTATCTCTCAAAACGAGGATATGGAAGACAGCATCGTTATTATGGGCGATAACAAGCAAGAAATCGATGCATATAACTTCTTCTTAGGTACTAACTATTACAGAGTTAACGCTATTGATCCTTACGGTGAAACACATAGTTCTAGAGTTTATAAATTAAATGTTGATAAAACATTCCCTAGAAACCTCTATGTTGGTGGAAGAATGACTAACTGTAGAGATACTGGTGGTAGAGTTATCTCAACTGGTGGCGTTATCAGACAAGGTTTGTTATACAGAACTTGTGGTAATGGCTACAACCAAGATGGCAAGAAAATTGATGATGAAGGCAAATACATCATGTTAAATCAATTGAAAGTTAAAACAGAACTTAACTTACACAACAACAGTTCTTATGACTTCAAGTTTGATGGAACAAGCGTCTATGCAACTCTTATGGACTATGCAGACGGCAGCCCTTCCAAACATCACTTCTCAAGAAATACTGAAAGCGTTAAGAATGTATTTGAACTCTTAGCTAAGAAAGAACTTTACCCAATTTACTATCACTGCCGTATCGGTACTGATAGAACAGGTTTAATCGCTATCTTATTAAATGGTGTCTTAGGTGTTAAACTTAACGATATTTATCAAGACTACTTATTCTCCAACTTCGGCAAGATTGGTAGTAAGAGAAAAATTGGAACTAACGAAGCAGATGATATTTCTAACTACATCAATGAAATTAAGAAATTACCAGGTGCTAGCTTCAATGAGCAATGCTACAATGCATTATTGACAATTGGTGTTCCAAAAGAAACTATTAATAAAGTTCTCGATATCTTTATCGAAGGTGAAAAACCAGTATATAGCGATAATCAAATCGTTGTTGCAGCAAAGGATATGGAATTAAGAAATTGTACTTTATCAACTTCAAACAAAACTAATTTCACTGAAAGAGATTATCCTTCTTCATATGTAACTTTAGTTAATGGTGCTAGTGCAACTGCAACATTCACTCTTGAAGAAATGGGTACAAGAACTGCATATATGTACGTTGGTAACAACGACGCTAGCTCAACTAAGATGATGGAATCTTCGGTCATCGCTACAATCGATGGTCAATCAATCGCAATTCCTTCAATTAGCTTCAAGGAAGCTGGTATGGGTTACTGCAGTGGTAATAGAACAAATTACTACTTCGTTAAATTAGGTGACTTAGGTGCTATGACAGCAGGACAACACATTATTAGTGTTACTGGTGCAGCTAATAACTTAATATTAGGTAACATCGCAATTCTCTAATTAGAGACATAAAATCTTAAAAAGAGCATTTCACTTTTGTGAGATGCTTTTTGTTTATATAGGACTTTTTTAATATTTTGTTAAAAATTTCAAAATAATCTATTAATATATACGCAGGAGAAAAATACATATGAACAAAAAATTATTATGTTCTTTAGTTTTGGGTTCGTTTCTTTTTGCGGGTTGCGGCGAAACCAAACCAAAAGAGCCAGACTATTCAGGTTTATTTAATTTAGTTTCACCTACAGAACCTGTATGTATGGTTAATGAAAAAGTTAAAGAGTATTCCGATGGCATTTATGCTCAAAGAGAAACAGCAGGTGCTAAAGCTGAAGAAGAAGACAAGATTGTAAGTCCTCTTTACGGAGAAACTACAAAAGTTGGCCAATACAAAGGCGACTATGATGAATGCAAACCTGTAGAATTAAGCTTCACTTTAGATGAATCAATCAAAGATGAAAAAGTAGTTTTAAGATATTGGGTTAAAGGTCATGATGATGATTTTAAAGAAGTAAACCCTGTCGATGGAAAAGTATCTCTTGAAAACTTATTCCGCTCTACAGTTTATGAATGGCAAGTAGTAAGTGCTGATTCAGGTAAGAAATCTAAAGTTGAGACATTCGAAACAGGTGACTATGTAAGATTCTTAAACGTTGGTCAGATTCCAAACTTCAGAGATAATGGTGGTTGGACTACAGTTGATGGAAAAAAGATTAAACAAGGTTTAGTTTATCGTGGATTTGAATTAAATGATCACACATTCAAATCTGGTCAATCAACACATAATCAAAACGTTATGGGTGATGACGATCCTGGAAAAGATGTTTTCGTTAAAGATTTAGGCATTAGGGCTGAAGTTGATTTAAGAGGTTCTTCAGAAACAGGTGGTACAGAGTCATGCGCAATGAATAAAACCGGCGTTACTGAAACTGATGAAGAATATGTTTCATATACAAGAATTCAAGTCGGATCGTATGCTGAAGGATTACAAAAGAATAAAGAACAATATAAGATTATCTTTGAAGATTATTTAGCAAACGCAGATCAAAAACCTGTTTACTATCACTGCTATGGTGGTGCTGATAGAACTGGTACAATCGGCTTTATGTTAGGTGCTATTTTAGGAATGAGTTATTCTGATTTAATTATTGATTATGAAGCAACTACATTCTCAAATAACTTGAAAGAACATGATAAAGATAGTGACCAATGGACTCACTTCCCAGCAATGCTTACAGAAATTAAATCTTGGTCCTTCTATGACGAAAACAAATCACTCAGTGAAATTATTGAAACTTACTTAGTTCAAGAGTGCAAAGTTGCACAAGAAAAAATTACAAAAATTAGAGAAATCATGTTAGAAGATGTCAACTAATTTATTGGCTTAAAATTGAATCTGTTTTAATTGGCAGTATATAGTTAGATGTACTGCCTTTTAAATTGGAATGGAAAATAAGGTTTTATGGATAAAGTTAGAATTTAAACATAATGAGCTTCTTATATGCCTTTGTAAAATTAGTAAAAATAAATGTAAATAAACTTGAAATCTATTTTTTATTTATGTTAGTATAGGTCCGTTTGCAAACAATTTTTGTTTATAGGGGGAGCAAAATTTGTTAAGTTATATCAATTTTTTTAATATTATTGCTCCTCAATAAATTTTTAGTAGTTTATGGAGGTTATATGATTACCGAATTAATATTAAGTAGTTTAACATCTGCTAGTATTGCTTTTAATGCCAATGCGGATAGAAGTAAGATAGTTGAAAATACAGTTTCTGTTAATGAATCACTATCAAAAATTAATGGCTTGACTCATTCAGAGTATGTCGAAAACAAAAGTATCGATTCTTTATTATCGGTTGAGAATTTAAATAGTAGTTATAGTTATGTGGACAATGAGACTAACACATGGAAAAATACTCATGTCGAAAAGAAGAGAACGGATCTGTTGTTTATGGTAAAAATAATAATGAACCCGAAAGAGCGGAAAATGTGGGTCCGTCTTTAAGTAAAGATAATTTTAAATATTATGATAATCTTGAAATAGACATTTTTGGCGAGTTATTTATTGAGACCCACATATTGGAAGACTATTATGATAATGATTATTATAAGTTTTCATTGTTTGGGAAAGCTGATATAGAATTATCAATACTCAATTACCCTTGCAACTATAGTGTGGAATTGTGGTTTTATGATAATGCGGATTATGGTTATAAAAAGTTTTCCTGCTCTTTTGGTGGTTATGGAGATACTAAAAGAAAAGATATTAAAATAGAAGGAATGCCAGGGAATTACTGGATTCGAGTTTTTTCTCCCGATAAAGATATTTCTGAAGAAGAAGATAATTGTTTATATCAGGTTAAATTAAAAGCAACTTACACTAACGGCAAAATAAATCAATCATTTTCAAATTTACTTTTTGATAAAGGAGTTCATGCTGTAGCTTGGATATCTGATTTCGATCCACTAAACTACAAAGCCTTTGAAAGTGTAGAATCGCAATCAAAAAAATTCTTTCATTATGAAGAAAACTATTTACTTGAATCTAGTTTATATAAATATGGCAAAATTCTTCAATCTTCACTATTTCTTACGGGATTTAAAGATAAAGTAAAAGACAAGTTGCTTTTTTGCTTGCAAGACATACACGATAGTGTTGATTTAAATAATAACGAAGCTAGTTATGTAAAGGTTGATAGTATTGTTGTTACTGGCGCTGAAATTATATTAAGTGTTATTTTCTTCAATCCTCACTCGCAAATATTAACTACCGCTTCTCTGATATACAACGCTTTTGAGTTGGGTATGCAAATTGGTGAATTTTTTGATTTAGCCTCCTTTATGCAAAGTGCGATTCCTTGTAACGAAAAATTGAATAAAGAATCTTTTAAAAAATTCTTAGAACGATTAATGGATGATATTAGAATTGCTTCGTTTGAATCGGTTATTAGAATAAATTATTACTATTCGTTATCACAAGGACCTGGAAACACTTTTGACACAAGAAGTATTGCTATTACTGTTGACTATCAATATGAGATTAAGACTTATAGGGATTATTCTGATATTGATACAATTTCTTCAAAACAAGAAGGATCTTATTTTAGAGGTCGTCTCTATCCAATTAAATCAAAAGATGATATGGATAAAGCGAAAAACCATCGCTATGTTACTTATCTGAGTGAAAATACATCACAAGATATGACTATCCAAGATGAGAACCCATATTATTTACACGAAGGTGAATATCATTGGTACAAATTTGTAGCACCTAAAACTGCTAATTATCATTTTTATTCCAAAAAAAATCCCGACTTTAACTTAGACCCATGCGGAGAATTATGCACGCGCATTTATGATGGTCAATCAACCATTAGAGACTGTTTGGCTTCAGATGATAACAGTCTCGGTAATAAAGATTTTGAATTTTTCTATAATTTATTACAAGGACAAACGGTTTATATAAGAATTCATGGAGTTGGATTTAAAACTCATGGTTATTATTCTTTGCATGCTGAAACGTTTAGCGATAGCCCTCTTAAGGTTAAACATATTTCTAAAAATGATTTAGGATTTCCTTGTTCATATGGTGGTACCACATCTTCAACTAAGGAAATAAGCTATAGTGATGGTTCAAAAGCATATATAAAGTCATCAAGATGCGGCACAGTTAAAGATGATAATAATAACTACTTTCTTACATTATCCTGTCTCAAAACAGGTGTTCACGAAGCATATATATGGTTTAGTTTCGATAAGCCAATATTGAGATTTTTATTTGATGTGAGTTTGTGGGGAAGTGTAGAAAAAATTGCTGATGGGAAGGCAGATTTTACCATAGGAGTTTCTGACTCAAAGGACAGCAAATTTAGATTTTCAGCAGAATTATATACTGCTTATGCTATTGATGATTTATCAAAGAACAGATACAAATTAGAAACGAAAGGTCTTTCTTTTAAGGAACAAGATCATATTTATGGTGTTATGGTGAACATTAGAACCAACATTGATACTACTTCTACCAGAAATCTTGGAAGGCTTGTTCTTGATAATTTCTATTTTGGTTTTTAGATTTTTGTATTTTTCTTAAAAAAGAAAGTACATTTTATTAAAAACTCATAACCATTATTTTCATTTAAGCTTTTTGACAAAAAAATCTTTTATAAAAATGTTAAAGCGGTAGTTTATGCTACTGCTTTTTTCATTTTATATAAAAATGACGCAAAATTGTCATGTTGGTGTCTATTAAAATGATAGTAATTTTTTGTGCTCTCATATAATATATTCTTATAAAAGCAAGGAACATGTTGGAGGGAAATTTTCGTGATGTGTGGGGCACTTACGGAAATAAACAACATAAATAATCCAATAATTCTGCTTAAAAAATAAGCTTATTTCTTTCTATTTTTAGGTTTTTTCATAAAAAGCATCCCGAATAAAATGCTAGAGACATTTTAAAAGTAGGTATGCTTTTTATTTTCGACTATAATACTAAATATTAGGAGACTTAAAAGATGAAAAATAAAACATTATTTAAGATTAGTCCTTTATTTGCTCTAGCTTTAACTTCCTGTGGAAAATCTTATGGAGTTAAAGACTATATGATTGAGTTACCTTGGAAAGATAATTATAGTATTCTCCAACTTAATGATATCCATATCGGTATAAAGGATGATTTAGATTTACAATTCCAATATTTAGAAAGAGTCATTAAAGCTGATGAAGCTAAAGCTGACTTAATTGTTCTTAATGGTGATTTATTTACACTCGCTAATAGAGCAACTGCAAAACGTTTATTCTCTTTTATGGATGATCAAAAAGTTAACTGGACTGTTACTTTTGGTAACCACGATGAACAAGCATATTTCTCAATTGACTGGTTAACTGGTTATTTAAATGATTTAAATGAAAAGCGTGCTTCCGGTAAAAGCTATTGTGTTTTCAAAGACTTACAAGATGATGACATTATGGGAAACGGAAACTTTGTTATTAACTTAATGAAAGATAGCAAAGTTAAAGAACAAATTTTCTTAATGGATTCAAATAGATATAACTTTGGTGAATACTCTGGTTATGACTATATCCATGAAGACCAAATCAAGTGGTATGAAGATGCAGTTAAAGACACAACAACAAATAATGGTGGAACTCCAGTTAAATCTATTGCTTTCTTCCACATTCCAGTTCCTGAATTTGAAACTGCTTGGGAAAAAGCTAAAGAAGGTAGTTCAGAAGTAAACGTGGTTATTCCACAAACCGAAAAATCAGATTACGAAGGTGTCGCTGCACCAAAATTAAATACTGGTCTATTCGACAAGATGGTTGAATTAGGTTCTACAAACGCTATCTTCTGTGCACATGACCATAAGAATAATTATGCAATTGAATATAAGGGCATTATTTTATCGTATGGCGTTAACTCATCAGATAGAGTTTACTGGGATAGTGACTTATGCGGTGGCCAATTAAATATCATTAAAGACAATGGTGATATTGAAATGCGTCAAATCTTTAAGTCCTACGAAGGATTAGAATAGGAGGATAAATAGTATGAGTAGAAAAACAGCTTTTATTATATTAATTGTCCTCGTAGTCGTAGGTTCTATTTTCACATTCTATACAGCTAACTTATTATTCTCTGACTTAGCTAATATTTTCCCTGGTTATAAAGATAATAACTTCATTACATCATTACCTATGTGTATGACAATGAACCAATTTATCTTAGGTATTCTTTATGTAGCTAGATATATTAGACGTCCTCAATATGTTAAATCAATGACTAAGAAATACTTAATCATCTTTATGGCTTTCTCAGTACTTGGAATTGTTACTTCAATTATGAGTGGTGTGATGATTTATCATAGTTTCTTCAAGCCATATCCAATTCCTGCATATTGCTTCACAATGATTTTAGTTAACGTTATCTTCATTGCTGCTGCAGTATACTTCTACATCCTAACAGTTAAGAAAATGCCAGATGATACTGAAAGAAGACCATTCAGTGTTAAACATATCTTTAAGACTATTGGTTATTCTTTAGGAATTTTCTTTGTTTTAGAAAGATTTGGCGCTGCATTATATTTCCCATTCTATATTCAATGGAGAACTATCTACATGTCATGGCCATTCTTCTTTACATTATTAGCCCCAATGAGCATGTGTGTTCAATCGTTCCTTTATGTTATTCCAAAATATAAAGAAAACGTCCGTATCGGCCTAATTTTCGCTATTATTAACTTATCTGTAGCATTCGTTGCGCACTTAGTTGTCTGTATTATTGGTTATAACGAACCAAAATTACTTTCAGCGATCTCTCCAGCAATGGCTATTGATAGATTAGATTGTTCTACTAAGAGCTTAATCTTAGTTATTGTTGTTACAGCTATTATTGGTGTTTTAGGTTTAGTTAACTCAATTATTATTCGTCGTAAGGTTAAAGAGATTAACAATATCAATGATATTCTCGACAATATTGAAGCTGGCAAAGAACCTACTGGTGACGAAGACGATGATTTAAGTGACGTCCCAGCAGACGTTATTAAATAAATTATATGATTGACGGCCATATCCATTTTGAAAAGCAACCATATTCTTTAGACATAGTGGAATCTATGGTAAAGACTGCTATGGAAAAAGGTATCGATGAGATATGGCTTTTAGATCACACTCATAAATTTAAAGAGTTTTCTTTTCTATACCAAAATCTCAAAGAAGATTTAACTATTAGGTGGTATTCAAAGAAAACTCCTATTTCTATTTGGGAATACATTGAGTTTATTGGTTATATCAAATCTAAGAAATGGCCAATAAAAATTAAATTTGGTTTAGAAGTTTGTTATTTCCCTGAAAGTGAAGATCAACTTAGAAAAGTGCTAGACACTCTTCCTAAATTTGATTTCATTATTGGTTCAGTTCACTTTGAATTCGGAACTGCAATTGATATAAAGAAAGAACTTCAAGACAGATTTGATATTGCGGAACTTTATGTAGAATACTTTAATATTCAAAAACAGGCAGTTCGTTCTAGATTATTTGATGTTATAGGTCATCCTGATGCTATTAAACAATATGGGAACTATCCAGATAAAGGATTATATCTACAACTTATTGAAGAGTTTGCAGAGGAATTATCTAAGTATAATCAAATGGTGGAGAATAACTCTGGATTAATGAGACATGGTTTTTCATATGGTGGAATGAGCGAAGATATGTTGAAGATATTTGAAAAATACAATATCAAATATCATCGTTCGAGTGACGCTCATGTATATCAAGATATAGGTAGAGCGTTCGAAACTTTAAAAGAAAATCTATAGTATACAATTGCTCGTTTTATCCAAAGTAAAGCGAGTTTTTATTTTTATGCTAGAATAACAATTAGAGTATGGATGCTTTTAAAAATTATATTTTGCAAAACTGGATATTAATTTTGATATTAGCTGCTTTTGGCATTGTTTTAGGCACGACCGGATTTATAGATAAAAAAGCTACTAGACGTCTGTATGTTTTAATTGGTGTTGTATTTGCTTTATCTATTTCAGTTTTTATTGAATTCTATTATGAAGCTGAGTTTTCGTTTAGAACTGCTAGAACAGTATTGATGGCAATTAGATATAGTGCTACTCCGTTTATAATTGCTCAGATTATTTATGCTCTTATTAAAAAAGAGAAACCATACATATTTATACCCGCTGGAGTCTTATTAATTATTGATGTCATTTCGATATTCACTGGTATTGTTTTCAGCGTTAATGAAAGTAATGATTTAGTACGTGGACCTCTTGGCTACTTACCATTTATTATTGCTGGTCTATATTGTGCGTTATTGATTTACTTACTTGTTAAAAGAAGCAATAAGAGAATGCTCGAAATCATTCCAATTGTTTTCTTAGGAGTAGCGTTCCTTTCTGGGCTTATTTTCCCATTTGTTTTTGGACCAACATTCGCTGAGATATTCTGTTCGACTGTAGCTATCTCTTTATTCATTTTCTATGTCTTCTCAATTTTACAGTTAACAAAGAAAGATGCTTTAACTGGCTTGTTAAATAGACAAGCATATTATTCTGAGACTGCTAGGTCTTTTAAAGATATTACTGCAGTAGTCTCTTTAGATATGAATGGTTTAAAAGCTATTAACGATACATATGGTCATGACGCAGGTGATGAAGCACTGATCACATTAGCTTTGTGTATTTCTAAAGCTTGTAAGATTAAACAATCAAGTTATCGTATGGGCGGAGATGAATTTGTAGTAGTGTGTCGCAAAACTAGCGAAGATGATGTTAAGAAATTAATAGATAGAGTCAATAAACTAATAGGTGAAACTAAATATACTTGCTCTATTGGTTATTGCTATCAAAAAGATGGTTTCTTAGGATTAGATAATTTACTAAAGAAATCCGATGAAGAGATGTACAAAAATAAAGCAGAATTTTATAAGAATAAGAAATAAGTTTTGGGAGAATTAAATTTATTTAATATTTTTCTTCCTTAACTTATTTTTATTTAGGATATAGAATTATATAAGATAAATTTAATAGCGCAAAAAAGGAGAGCTGAAAATGAAGAATGCTTTTAAAAAACTAGTTTTAGCAACTATTCCATTTTTATTATTGGGTTGTAGCGAGCCTGTTGATAATCCTGAAGATAATAAAAATGATCCTGCTAACAATGAAGGAAATAATAACGAAGGTAATAACAACGAAGGTAACAACAATCAAACACCTCATACGCACTCATGGAAAACTGAATGGGAAAAAGACGCAAATAATCACTGGCATGCATGTGAGGGATGTAATGAGAAAAACGATAGTGCTGCTCACGATTGGAATGAATGGGAAACAAAGAACTTAGGTGAATTGTTAAGTAATGACCGTTACAACTTTAACAATATTAAGTTAAGAACTTGTAAAGTTTGTGGTTATGAAGAATTAGATAAAGATCAAAAAGTTCTTCCTGAAATTAGATTCACATTTGACGCAAACGACGCAAATGCTGACTTCGCAACAAAAGCAAGAAGTACAGATAAAACAAGACCAACAGTCAGTGGTAAGATTGCTATTACAAATGCTGGTAGCATGAACACTGAGGAAGGAAAAGAATTGGATGCTACTATGAAAGTTAGAGGTAACCAAACTGCCGGTTTCGATAAAAAAGGCTTGCAAATTAAGTTTGATAAGAAACAAGCTATGTTTGGCCTCAATGGTGGAAAGAAATTCAAAAAGTGGGTCTTATTAGCAGATGCTAAAGATACTACAATTTCTAGAACAGCTTTAGGTTTAACAATGTCTAAAGGTGTTATCGCTGAAGATAGCAAAGTTTGGGCTACTGATTTCACACCAGTTTCTGTTTATTTAAATGATAAATACTGGGGTATGTATATGCTTGCAGAACAAAAAGAAGTAAAAGAAGGCAGAATCAAATTAGATGAACCAATAGAAACATATATTGATGATAATGGTAAAGAAAAAGAAAGACCTATCATGACTACAGACATTGGTTACTGCTTCGAAATGGACTACTATGCAAAAGATGAACCAGCTAAAGGTGCTGATGGTGATCCAACATTCACACTCGACTATGGTAACTACTTCACAAGAAATAGTTTCAATATTGAAAGCTGTTTAGCTAACTCTGGTTTAGGTGTTGTTAATACATACACAATGAACTCAGACATTAATGATGGACCAGAAGATGCAGCAGTTAATGCAAGCAATAGTAATCAAGTCAAATTCATTAGAGATAAGTTGCAAGCTTTATTCACTGTTTTAGCAGAAGCTAGCAAGAATAAAGTTGCTAAAGATATCGATAGCAATAACCAAGTTACTTCTACAAGTATGTCAGTGAAACAAGCAATCGAAAAACACTTCGACCTCAATGCTTGGGCAGAAGGCTTCATTATTAACGCAGTTTGCTTACCACCAGATGTTGGTTACTCGTCATTCTATATGTCATTTGATAACACAGAAAATGGTGATAAGAAGTTAAGATATGACAACCCATGGGATTTCGATAGTAACTTCGGTAATAGAAGAGGCTTCATTGAGAAACCTAATGAAAAGAATGGGAATTATGATCCATACTTCATGGATAGAACTGCAAATATGTGGTTCCAATTCTTAGGCAAACTCGACTTCTTCATTAATGATTATGTCAAACCAAAATGGAACACTGCTAAGACAAACAAAGTCTTCGAAAATATGTTAGGCATGTTAGATGTTTACTACAAATACTTTGATGGCGAATATACTCGTAACTTTGCTAAGTGGACAACAACACAAGCATCAGATTCTAACGTTTCAAGTTACTTCAATGGTGATGGTGAGACAAGAGGTGAATTAAGAAAACCATTCGTCAATGTTAATGAACGTAAACAAGCTCAACAAGAGACAATCAATTGGTTAACAAAACGTGTCAGCTATCTTGATACAAAGTGGGGCAACAAATAATAACTTGTTATTAAGCGATAAAAGGTACTCAGATTTCCTGGGTACCTTTTTTGCTTTAATGAATTAAATTTTAGTTTATACTATTTAAGCCATCGCGATAGAAGGCTATGAACCTGGTCAGGATAGGAATATAGCAGCCATAAGTAGTTCTTCTATGTGCGTTGTTTTTATTTTAGGATTTGAATAGGCTTTTATACCTTTTATAAATTGTAATATATCAAAATTATGATATAATGTAGATATCTGGAGGACTGGAAAATGCAAAATATAAGACCATCTGCCGAATTGAGAAATAAATATAACGAAATATCTAATCTTTGCAAAGAAACTAGGGAACCAGTATTCATCACCGTTAACGGACATGGCGATACAGTAATAATGAATCTAGAGGATTATAATCAAATGGTTGCAGAACTTGAATTGCTTAAAATGCTATCAGAATCAGAAGATGATGTTAGAAACTGTAGAGTTGCTCCTGTAGAAAATACATTTAAAGACATTAGAAAGAAACTAGAATTATAATGAGTTATTCAGTAATCAGAACAGGTAAATTTAATGATCAGCTTACAGATATCATTATGTATATCAAAGATGTCTTTTCTAAAAAAGAAGCATTAGATTATTTAAATTATTTAGAAGAACAAATCAACAATTTGAAAAAATATCCTTATATTGGAGCAGTTCCAAGATATCAAGCTATTTCAAAGCAAGGTTATAGAGCCTTAATATGTAAACAAAACATTGTTTTTTATAAAGTAAATGAACAAGAAAAAGTAATAGCTTTGCATATTATAGTTCCTTCAAAGCGTAATTATATTAATTTAATTTGAAGTTTATTCACTTTATAAGCAACTAAACTAACTACTAAAATTGCTTTGTTAGTAAAGTTTTTATGTACTAATTCCAAATATAATAACTTTGCTCTTTATGTGTGTATAAATATGAGTTAGTATTTATACAGTGTATGAAAATGAAAAAAGAATTTGAAATTACTCGTTATAATCCTAACTATTCTACTGGTCTTAATGAAGAACAGATTCAAGAAAGAAAACTTCACAAACTAAACAACAAAACAAAGCTTACTGTCGGTAAAAGTTATGCAGAAATTATTTTTACTAACGTGTTAAGCTTTTTTAATATCACGTTATTTGTTATTGCTGGTGTCATGATTGCATGGGGACTTTATAAGAACCTTTATTTCTTAGTAGTCTTAATTCCAAATATCATTATTGGTTTAACTCAAGATATTAAATCAAGAAAGTTAATGGGAAAACTTAAAGTCTTAACTTCTCCTAAAGTAACCGTTGTAAGAAATGGAAAAGAAGAAGTTATTAACAGTGCTGATGTTTTATTAGATGACATTATTATTCTTAAGAGCGCTGCTCAAATTCCTTGTGATGGTCAAGTTGTTGAAGGCAGTGTTACAGTCGACGAATCTTTATTAACTGGTGAATCAGACAAGATTAGAAAACAAGTTGGCGATACAGTTTATTCTGGATCATACGTTGTTAGTGGAACTTGTTATTTTAGAGCAGATAAGATTGGTGAAGAATCATACGCTGCTACTCTTTCAAATAAAGCAAATAAATTCCATAGATCTTCTAGTGAAATTTTAAAATCATTGAAAGGTTTGTTTAGAATCATTGGTGGCGTTGTCATTTTTATGGCAGTCTTTATGATTGTTGCATATGTAGTTCAAGGAAAAGAATGGAACGAAAAGTTAGTTGCTAGTATTACTGGTTCTTTAGTTGCAATGATTCCTTCCGGATTATATTTATTAACTTCAGTTGCTTTAACTTTGGCAGTTGGCTCATTAGCAAAGAAACAAGCTCAAGTTCAAGATTTCTACTCAGTTGAAATGTTAGCTAGAGTTAATCTTCTTTGTGTTGATAAGACAGGTACTATCACTGATGGTAGTATGCTTGTCAAACAAGTTATTCCTACTTCAATTGGTGATAGCGAAAAATCTATTGGCCAAATTATCGCTAACTTATTAGCAGCTACAAAAGACGAAAACTTAACTGCTGTTTCGTTAAAGAAATACTTCACTGCAAAACCAAACAAAACTGCAACGACAGTTATTCCGTTTACTAGTGAAAATAAATATTCCGCTGTAGCTTTTGAAAAGAGTTATACGTATGCGTTAGGTGCTTTTGAAGTTTTACCTATTACAAATAAAGATGAAATTAAAGATAACGTTGAACAATTTGCTTCTAAAGGTAACAGAGTTTTAGTGTTAGCTCGTGGTAAAGAAGTTATTAAAGAGAACAAAGTTAGAGGAGATGTTGAGGCTGTAGCTTTAATCGTTTTAGAAGATCACATTAGAGATAACGCTAGAGCTACATTTGCTTGGTTTAATGAAAACAATGTTGATGTAAAAGTTATCTCTGGTGATAACGCTATGGCAGTTAGTGAAATTGCTAAAAATGCAAATGTTAAAGACGCAGAAAAATATGTTTCTTTAGCAGGTAAATCATTAGAAGAAACTTATGCTTTAGCAGGACAATATAACGTCTTTGGTCGTGTTACTCCAGAACAAAAAGAAACACTTATTAAAGCATTTAAAGATATGGGCAAGACTGTCGCTATGACTGGTGATGGTGTTAATGATATTCTCGCATTAAAGAGAGCGGATTGTTCTATTGCTTTAGCTAGTGGTGCTGATGCGGCTAGAAACGTTTCACATATCGTTTTGTTAGACAACAATTTCGACCACTTACCAGAAGTTGTCGCGGAAGGTAGAAGAGTTGTTAATAACTTACAACGTACTTCTTCAATATTCTTGGTTAAAACATTCTTTGCAATGTTCTTAACATTATTCTTCACAATTCTTTCTTTCTTTGGTGAAAAGATTAAATATCCATTCACTACAATGAATATGTATCCATGGGAAATTATCGCAATTGGATACGCAGCATTCTTCTTGGCATTGCAGCCTAATAAAGAATTGATTAACGGTAAGTTCCTTAAAAACATATTTAAGAAATCTTTACCTGCTGCCGCGATGATGATTGCATCTGTATTGATTATTTTCTTCTTTAATATGTTACAAGTAAATCATATGGGGTACTTTGGCTTAGATGATTTCGAAGTTACTGCTCACTTATGCGCAGCTGTATTCAGTATTTTAAGTATTGTAGTTTTATATCGTATTGCTTCACCATTAGACAGATTTAGAAGAAATGTTGTTATTGGTGTAGGCTTTGGCGTTTTCGCAGTATTAGCTTATGAAGCGATTATGTCATATGCAGTTCTTCCTGATCCTGGAGAAGCCAAATTTGCTAAATATGACATTATTAATATAAACTTTGCTAATTTTGATAAGGTTGCAATTACAGTCGGTATTGCTTCGTTATTGATTTGTTTCTTTGCCTATATTGGCGGAGTAGAAATACATGATCTTTTAAAGAAGAGGAAAGCGGAATTAAAAGATGTTAAAGATAAGTAAAAAAGTTCAAGATGCATTAGCAAATAATATTCCTGTTGTAGCTCTCGAATCTACAATTATTTCTCATGGCATGCCTTATCCAAAAAATGTGGAAACTGCTTTAATGGTTGAACAAGTAATTATTGATAATGGTGCTGTTCCAGCAACTATTGGAATCATTGATGGCGATTTAGTTGTAGGTATGGATCATGATGAGATAGAAGAGTTTGGAAAACGCAAAGGCATTTTAAAGGCTTCTAGACGTGATTTACCTGTAGTTATGGCTAATAAGGAGTGGGCAGCTACAACGGTCGCCACAACGATGATAATCGCTAAAATGGCAGGCATTGAAGTATTTGTCACTGGTGGAATTGGTGGAGTTCATAGAGGAGCTCCTGAAACTTTTGATATTTCCGCTGATTTACAAGAACTTGCTAAGACAAATGTAACTGTTGTTTGTGCAGGTGCTAAAGCAATCTTAGATTTACCTTTAACATTAGAATATTTAGAGACTATGGGTGTTCCAGTTTTAGGATATAAAACTAAAGAACTTCCAGCATTCTATACACCAAATAGCGGTCTTAACTTAGATTACGCACTTAAAGATGAAAAGAATGCAGCAGAGATTATTAAAGAAAAAAGAAGCAACAAGATTCTTGATGGTGGCATATTAATTTGTGTTCCTATTCCAAAAGAATACGCAATGGATAAGAAGACAATTGATGATGCTATTGAAGCTTCTCTTAAGAAAGCTGATGAATTAGGAATCAAAGGAAAAGATACAACCCCATTCTTACTAAAGAATATAGTGGAACTCACTGGTGGAGATTCATTAGAAAGTAATATTAAATTGATATTAAATAACGCTAAAGTTGGCGCAGGTATTGCAAGAGAGTATTCGAAACTAAATAAAGTATGAAAACAGAACATAAGTTAGCAGAAACACTTAGGGAAATGATGCAAGAGACTCCGCTTGATGAAATATCAGTTGTTGCTCTTACAAAGAGATGTCACATCTATAGACAGACATTCTATTACCATTTTCATGATGTTTATGACCTCTTAACTCTTGTTTACTTAGACGAAAGAATTAAGAACATAGCTTATGTTAAAACATTAAGAGATTTAGTAATTGTTATATATCGTTATTATGAAGCAAATACAGCATTTGTTGATGCTTCTTTAAGTAGTGCGGGGAAAGACTTATTTCAGGAGTTTATTTATAATAACTGCTATACAACAATTCTTAAGTTAGTTAATGAAACTAAAGATAATAAACGTATCTTATCTAATGATAGAAAGTCTGTTGCTAGATTCTACGCTTTAGCATACGCTCATTCTATTGTTTATTACTTATCAGTATTTAAGAATAAATCGCTTGAAGGTTTATTAGATTCATTCTGTTTTATTAAAGATAACGATTTACAAAAGGCAGTTCAAAATTACATTGAATATAAGGGGATGCCTAAGAATGATAGATTTTAATTTTGTATCACCAACTAAGGTGTTTTTTGGCAAAGGAAAAGAGAAACAAATTGGAGAAATTTGCAAAGAATTTTCCTTTAAAAAAGTTTTAGTTGTTATTGGCAAAAGTAGTGTAAAAAAATCAGGTCTTTTTGATTTAGTTATAAATGTCTTAAAAAATAGTGGAATCGAGTACGTTTTACTTGAAGGTGTACGTGCAAATCCAGAGATTTCTTTATGTAGAAAAGGAATTGCTTTAGCTAGAGAAAATAATGTTGATTCTTTACTCGCTATTGGAGGTGGATCTGTTATTGATACTGCTAAAAATATTGCAGTTGGATATTATTACGATGGAGATTCGTTTGATTTTAATTTGCATAAATCTTCTCCGACAAAAGCACTTCCTATCGGAGTAATTCTTACAATTTCTGCTGCAGGAAGCGAATTATCAAATTCCTGTGTTATTCAAGATGATGAATTAAAACGCAAATCAGGTTTTAACTCAGATTTGGTTAGACCGGTATTCGCGGTTGAAAATCCTGAACTTACTTATTCAGTAGATAAATATCAAACTGGTGTAGGTACAGTTGACATTATGATGCATACATTAGAAAGATATTTCCAAGATTCTAGCGATAATGAGCTAGCTGATGGCTTTGCAGAAGGATTACTAAGAACAGTAGTTAAGGCTGGTTATGACGTTATTAAAAACCCAGAAGATTATGAAGCAAGAGCTACTTTAATGCTTGCTTCTTCCTATTCTCATAATGGCATTACTAGTATTGGAAAAAGATTTGGGATGCCTGTTCATCAACTTGAGCATGCTCTCTCTGGAGTGTATCCAAATGTAAGCCACGGAGCAGGCTTAGCAGTGTTATATCCTGCATGGGCAAAATATTATTTAGTGTATGATTCCAAAAAGTTTGCTACACTTGGTCGTAGGGTTTTCAACATAGTTGGAGACGATGATCAATTAGTTGGCAAACAATTCATAGAAGAATTAGAAAAGTTCTTTAGTTATCTTGGAGTACCTAAAACTTATAAAGATTTAGGTATTGATAACGTTGATATTGGCTTATTAACTGATGTCTTTAGCAACAATCGTACTAGGGAAGTCTATCATAGAGAAAAACCTATGAATTACGAGGTTGCAGAAGAAATCTTTAAAATGGTGAAAGAAGGTTAAATTGTATTATGAAAAAAGAAGATATTACAGGTATGATTGTATACCTCTTGATATTTGGCTTTAGTACTGTATTTATTTTCACAGTATTAAGAGACTATTCCTCATCATCAGGATTGGGTGGAGCATACATTCCATTTATTCTTGGTGCAGGCGCTGCAGGTATCGTATTTAACGCAATTCTTTTTGAAGTTGCACATATCTTAGGCGCAATCATTGGTGGATACAATATTATCGGCGTTAACATCCTTGGTTTCTGCTTCAAAAGAGATGCTAATAAATGGAAATTCTGTTTAGCAAGTTTTGATGGTTTTACTGGTGAAACAAAAATTGTTCCAAAAGAAAATAGAGCTAAGCCATCAAACCCATATCCTTATTTATTATTTGGATCATTATTCTTTGTTTTAGAAGTTATTGGAGTAATGATTGTTTTCTCAATGTTTAGAACTGAATTAGGTGGTTTAGGTAACTTAGCTTATTTCATCTTAACTATGGGCGCTATAGGCTTGATGATTTTCGTTTATAACATTCTTCCATTCAAGCTCGACTCAGTTACAGATGGCTATAGATTAACTAAAGTAACTAACCCTAAGAATAGAGAAGCATTCAATGAATTATTAAAAGTTGAATATGATATCTCTCAAGGTAAAGAAGTTGATATTAAGGTCTTTACTGAAATCACTAACTATACAGCTGACTTAAACTTAAATAAGGTTTATGCGTTATTAGATGATAGAAAGTTTGATGAAGCAGTTGTAATCTTAGATGGCATTATCAATGCTAAAGAAAACGTCTCGAAAAACGTTTACATTAGAGCTAAGGCTCAAAAAGTATACATTCACTTAATTAATGACGATATGGAAACTGCTATGGCTTATTACGACGCAGAAGTTCCTGTTTCTGAAAGAAGAGAAATTTCCGATGATAACTCAATGGCATGTATTAGGGCTTATATCTTAATGGCAGGCTTACTCGATAAATCTAGAAGCGAAGTTGTCATTGCTCTTAATAAAGTTGGTTCAGCATATAAAAAGACACCAGCAAATAGAAAAGCAGTTGAAAGACAATTATTCAATGATGCTCTTAAGAAAGTTAATGAAGCCCATGCAAAATGGGAATTAGATAAATACTATCTTCCTGAAGAAGAAGCAAAGAAATAAAAGAAAACACGCGCCTAAGAAACGCGTGTTGTTTTTTCTGGTTCAGGGATTGTTAGGATATCGACAATAATGTCGATGACTTTTAGGAAGTCTTGAACTACCAAATACTCATATGGACCGTGGTGGTTAGATGAACCAGTTCCAAGGTTTGGAGTGGTTAAGCCCATCTTTGAGAACGAAGCTCCATCAGTTCCGCCTCTAATTGCTTTTGATTCAGGATCTAAGCCAAGTCTTTTCATTGACTCAATAGCTTTGAATAGTGGGCGTGGATCATTCTTCAAGTACTCAGCCATATTTGAGTATTGCTCTGTTATTTCAATTTCAATTTTTCCATTTGGATATTTTGCTAAGAGAGCATCTCTAATAGCGAATAATTCGTTATCTCTTTTTTCTAATACATCTCTTTCGAATTCTCTAAGAATCATTGAGCATTCACAGTTAACAGAGTTTCCACTTACTTCAGTTATATGCCAGTAGCCTTGTTCACCTTCTGAATCATATGGAGTTTGATCTTGTGGAAGACCTTGGATAAATTCGTGCATTAACATTAAAGCATTAATTAATGTTCCTTTTCCTTCTCCTGGGTGAACTGCGAATCCTTCAAATTTAATGTTTACTGATTGTGCGTTGAAGTTTCTAAAATCGACATGATTGATTTCAGCTCCATCAACTGTATAAGCATAGTCAGCTTTCATCTTCTTGATATCAAAGTGGTCTGCACCTTCTCCAATTTCTTCATCTACTGTGAAACATACACTGATAGGGTGGTGCTTAACTTCTGGATGTTCCTTGAAATATTCAAGAACTCCCATGATGATTGCGATGCCTGCTTTATCATCAGCACCTAATAGTGTTTTACCATCAGTGACGATTAAGTCTTTACCAATGTGATTCTTTAATGCTGGGAATTCATTAACTGATAAAACTTTTTCTTCATCTAATTGGATATCAGTTCCGTCCCATTCATTTATTCTTCTTGGCTTAACATTCTTGCCACTTGTTTCAAGGGCAGTATCCATATGG
>JAGCCQ010000008.1 GCA_017651565.1 Bacilli bacterium
GGTGTAATGATTGTTAACCAAGAAGTTGGCCACAATAGGTATAAAATTGATCGTTTAACTGATGAATTCGCTAAAGAAGGCGTTCAAATGAGAGTCCTTGTTAACGATGGTACATTGGCTAAGATTGAAGATAACAATACTGTTTTAAACTTTGAAACTGATTTTGTAATCTATCTTGATAAAGATAACTATCTTGCTCGTTTTATTGAAAAAGCAGGTATTAGAATGTTTAACAAAGCGGACTTTATCAAATTATGTGATGACAAAGTCCTAACATATATTGAATGCTCCAATAGAGGAATCAGAATGCCTAAAACATTCGCTGGTCCTTTAATGTATAGAGAACCACACAATGATGACTATTTATTTTTGAATACAGTTATTAAAGAACTTGGTTTTCCAATGATTGTTAAGAAAGTATATGGCTCATTAGGTGAAGGTGTTTATCTTGTAAATAACTACAAAGAACTCGCTGACTTGTACACTAAAATTTATAGAAACCCTATTCTTTTTCAACAATACATCTCAACAAGCTATGGTAGAAGCTTAAGAATTTTGATTATTGATGGAAAAGTATTTGGTGGATTTGTTAGATTTAACCACGCAGACTTTAGAAGTAACTATGGTGACACTGCTGATGGTGCTACTCTTGAAAACTCAGAAAAGTATTTTGCATTCGCACAAGATATTGCTGATAAATTGAACATTGAATACGCTGGCATTGACCTAGTCTTTGATGAAAATGAAGAGCCAATACTATGCGAAATTAACTCAAACGCATTCTTTGAAGAATTCGAGAAAGTTACTGGATTAAATGTTGCTAAAGCAATTGTCAAAATGATTCTTAAGAAAATGGCTAATCATGAATAAAAACGAAAAGAAAAAAGATACACCTAGAACAAAAGATTATAAAAATCTTCGTCAATATCCAGTAAAAAAAGAGTGTGAGCTTCTTTCTTTTCTTTTAGAAACATTCTCTTCTCAATCTAGGAACTCAGTAAAATCTCTTTTAGGTTCGCATAGAGTATCTGTTGATGGAGCTCCAGTCACTCAATTTAATTTTAAATTGTACCCAGGTGATACAGTTATCATCTCCACTGCTCCTATCAAAAAGAAAACTAGAAGTCACTTACCAATAATCTATGAAGACGATGAAATCATCGTTATCAATAAACCTTCTGGATTACTTTCTATCGCTAGCGATAAAGAAAAAGGAAGTACCGCTTACCGTATGCTAAGCGACTACGTCCAACAAAAAGATAAGCACAATCGTGTTTTTGTTGTCCATAGACTTGATGAAGATACTTCTGGAGTTTTGATGGTGGCTAAAAACGTTAAGATTCAGCAAGCATTACAAGAAAAATGGAATGAAATTGTATCAAAACGTGGTTACTACGCTATTGTTGAAGGCGTTATGGAAAAGCCATCAGGCACTATCAAATCATACCTAAAGAATAACGCTCAAAACATGATGTATTCTTCAAAAAAACCTGGAGATGGTCAACTTGCTATTACTCACTACAAGGTAATTAAGAGCAACGATCAATACTCATTACTAGACGTTAATATCGACACAGGTCGTAAAAATCAAATACGTGTACATCTTGGAGAAATGGGTCATCACATAATAGGGGATGATAAATATGGTGAACCTGCCAATCCAATAAAAAGATTAGGTTTACATGCCTATGAGCTAGATTTAACACACCCAATAACTGGTAAAAAAATGAAGTTCACTGCACCAACTCCTAAAGAATTTGGTGCCTTATTTACAAAGTAAATACTCATTTTTTTCACACTTATTATAAACATTGTTTTATAATGTTTACCATGAAACGCAAGGCTTTAAAGTCGTTATCAATAGCTATTTTATCTCTCGGATTATGTGCATATATGCCAGATCCCGTTTATATTGACCCTAACGATTTTGATAGTGATTACATAAACGTAGATACTCCTCTCCAACCAATTTCAATAAAAGATGGGGATTCTTTCTTATATAACACAACAATAACTAATCGTTTGATTTTTGAATTTGACCCAAGTTCAAGTGACCCAGCAGTTAATGATGTTAGTTTTACTTTTGATAATTTTACTTTACGAACATACGCTCAAGATGACTGGGCTATGGAGTTTAGAAACTTAAGCAGCACTAAAACCCTTAATATCACTTTTATAGTTAATGGTTCTAACACCATCACTTCTGGTAACTCTGCTCTTTCACCAATTTATTTAACTAGTGAAGGCGGAGATATGAACGTTATATTCACTTTGCCTAATTGTAGTTGTGACCAATATTCCGATATCACTATTGGAACAGCTTCACAAAGTTCACAAGATATTCAAGTTATCGAAAGAAATAACTGTGACGGTACAGATACACTTCTTAACTGTCGCTGCAATCCTGGAGATAATGAAAGATTCATGAGTGAGATAAAGCCTGATCCTACTGTATTTTTCAACATTTATGGAAATTTACATGATTATACTGAAATTAACTTAGAAGAATCAGAATGTGAGGAACCAACATGTACTGAACCAGGAAAAAATGTTTACCTGTGTCCACGTTGTTCTTCATATGTCACCGAAACTGTCCCTGCATTAGGTCATGATACTTATTTAAATATGGAAGAAACTATTGAAGCTACTTGTACTGAAGGTGGCGTTAACTATTATTCATGTTCTCGTTGTGATTACTACTACACAGAAGACACTGATCCATTAGAACACGAATGGATTTTAGATAGCGAAATCACTCCTGCTACTTGTGAAGGAGCTGGAACTGGTAACTATATTTGTGAATTATGTGGTGCCACAAAAACAGACACTATTTCCAACGAAGGTATGGAGCACTCTTGGGGTGACTGGGTAACAGTTACTGAAGCCAACTGCGGTACAAAAACTAACGGAGTAGAAAAACGTACTTGTTTGGTTTGTGGTGAAGTTGAAACAAATGAAATTGAATATGAACATATGTGGCGTGAAGACACTATTACTGAAGCCACATGTAAAACAGAAGGCTCATGGGGAATGGTATGTGCTGTATGTGGTTATTACGACCCTAGAGAAGTTGAAACAACAGACTGTAATCCTGAAAACCATGAAGGAACTGAAGTCCTTGTTATTGATAGAGAACCAACCACTACTACAGAAGGTTTAGGCCACTATGAATGGTCATGCTGTCATGAAAATGTATTAAACCAAGACGGAACTCTTCTTACAGTAACTTTGTGTAAAACAAATGAACATGAATGGTGGATTGAAGAAATTATAGAGGAAGGAACATGTACTGAACCTGGCGTTGCATTGTATAAATGTGGCGTTTGTGGAATGACAAAACAAGATGCTGTTTCGGGACACTTGTGGAATGAGACTAGATTTACAGAACCAACATGCATCACAAAAGGTTCATGGGGAATGCAATGTGAAATATGTGGAGCGATAGATCCAGACCAAGTTTTCTATGAGGATTATGATCCTGAAAACCACGAGGGCGTTAAAAAGTTAGTTGTAGATGAAGCAGCTACTACCGAAACTGAAGGTAGAGGCCACTATGAATGGTCATGCTGTGGTGCAAAAGAATTAGACGAAAGAGAAAATGTTATTTATGTAACTATTCCAAAATTAAGTAAAGTTACATCTAAAGATGTTTTAAGTGAGATTGTCGTTGGTGTTTCTGAAAGCACACAACCTGGTGAAAAATCAGAGGCAGAAGAAGCACTTGATATTGCTAGTAGCGATACTCTTTTAGATATTGCTGTTATCGTCAACCAAGCTTTTGATAATGTCGCAAGTTTATCCAACAACACTACTACCGAAGAACAAAAGCAAACTTATGTTGCAAACATCCAAGCTGCGACAGAAAGTGCTATTATCGCTGGTTCAAAATTAGATAACTCATCAAAAGAGGCCGCATCTATCACTATTAATTTGCCTGAAAGAGCGTTACCTAATTTTGAACAGATTCTTAGAAACTTCTATTCAATTCAATACGATACGATTCTTGGTAGAAGAGCAGGAAGACAAAATGCTCTAAATGGAGTAACTATTACTGGTAATATTGACTATGAATTAGAAGCAGAGAAATATAGAGCAGCAGTTGCCTGTATTAATACTACTGTTGACCATATGGCGGGTGCCGCTGGAATGATAAGAGTCTGTTCTAATGAAAAGATTTCTACTCTCGTTAATGACTACATTGAACAAATCGGCGTTAGATCATTTAGAGATTTTGACAAAGAAAAAGCAGATTTAGAGTTTGCTGCAAAAGCGTATGAAGCAATATTACTTAAGATGCAAGCTCAAACTATCGCTAACTTAAAAGAAAGCTATGAAACCTTATCTAAGAATGCTAAAGGTACTGAATTAGATGAATTAAAAGCGGAATATGATGCTCAACTAGCTGCATGTAATGACTTAGGTCAATTTGAATGGTTAGTTATTGAAATTATGAGACAAAAATATAACTCATTCTTCAGTGACCAATATCTTAAAGACGCTATTACATATGAAGAATATAGAGCTAAAGTTGTCCCTGAAGGTGAAGCAAGTCTTGCGTCATTTAAAAAGATTTATACTGATATCTTCTACAAATGGGCTTTAGGTGATGACGCTATTTCATATGGATATACTGAGGATTACGGTATTACTCTCCAGGAATTAACTGACGCTACTATTAGTTCAATTATTCTTAAAGAGAAAACAGTTGAAATATCAAAAGCCCCAACAGCTGCAGAAATTACTGTCGCAGTTGTTTTCGGAACACTATGTCTTGTTACTGCAGGTGCATTAGTTACATTTGAAGTACTCAAGAAGAGGAAAGGAGTTGTTACTGCATGAAAGACGAATATAATCATCAAAAAGAAGTAACGCGTGCTGACAACTTCTTAATGCCAGGAGAGGCAGAAAGATATAAAGAATTCTCTTCTGCAGATGAGCACACTCTTGTAGAAGATGGATATAACCAAAATGCGAACACTACACAAACTGCTAATCGTAAGAAGCTATTAAAAATACTTACTGGCTCACTTGTTACTGCAGGTGCTGCTTCCGCGTTTGGTGTTACTACATTAATTAACGTAGGCATGTCCGCATCATTTAATGAAGTTAATTATCAAGATGGATGTATCTTCTTCGAATTCAACACTAAAAACGTAACTGAAGATAGCATTCTCCTATTACACTTTGCTGAAGGTGATAAAGAAATTGAATCTTATGACTATAGTGAACAAGCCTATACGTCAGAAGATGGAATCATTAAAGGCAGTATTGAGCTCAGTAAAGAAATGTTAGATAGTTTCAACACTAAACTTGCTGATAAGAACACTGATGTTACATTTGAATTAACACTTACTGGTGAGGTCGGACTTGACGTTACTAGAACGTTCGATAGTTACAAAGTTCAGTTCTACCACGCAGAAAGCGCATTTGAAAAAGTAGAAGGCGAATGTCACTGTGGTGTTGACGGCTACTACTACTTCACACTTATTTACACAGACGACTATGGAATCTTTGAGGGTTTCAAAGCATATATTGAAGACGCAAACGGCAATAAATTTGAATGTTTAGATTTGAATGATAATAATGCCCACGAACAACACAGGATTTCTGTTGTTGATGCTGCATCTTCTGCATGTAAGTTGGTTGTAACTTACTACGTTAAAGGAGAAATTCAACCAAAAACAGTCGTAACAAATATTAATCTATAAGGAGTTAATTTATGGAAGAAAAGAAATCAAATCTCAAATTGATGGGGTTAATTATTAATCTTGTTATTGATGCAATCTTTCTAGCATTCGTTATCATCATTGCTTGTAGAAAGTTCGTCTTCAAACCAGATTCATTATTGTATAACCTCTATGAAGAAGACTTTGCTAAACAAACAGATGTAAGAATTCTTAAAACAGTTGTCATTATTGCTGCTTGTGCAGTTTCTAGTGAAGTTGGTAAATGGGTTGCTAAATTAGGTACAGTGGTTAAAAATAATACAGTTAAAACAACATTACTCTTAGTTGGTAACGTTGCAAAATATTTAGCATTCATCCTCATCTTATTATTATCACTTTCTGCATGGGGTGTTGATACCGCTGCTATCGTTACTGGTGCTGGAGTCTTAACTCTTGTTATATCCCTTGGATGTCAACAAATGGTCAGTGATATCGTCGCTGGAATCTTCATGTTATTCGAAGGTGATATTAAAGTTGGTGATGTCGTTGTTGTTAATGGTTGGAGAGGTACAGTTCAACAAATCGGTTTAAGAAGAACTAGAATTCAAGACGCTGCTGGTAACATCAATATCGTTAACAACGCTTCTATTTCAAATATCATTAATAATACTCAAGATCTTTCTGTCGCTATCTGTGATGTAGGTATTGAATATAACGAATCTATCGAAAGAGTCGAAAAAGTTCTTTCAGAAGCATTCCCTAAGATGAAAGAAGAATTGCCAGCAATCGTTAAAGGCCCTTATTATAAAGGTGTTGCTGAATTAGGCGCTTCTTCTGTTGTTATTAGAATCATCGCTCAAGTCAAAGAAGAAGACTTATATCAAACTCAAAGAGATATGAATAGATTTATCAAAATCTTATTCGATAAGAACAATATCAATATTCCATTCTCACAAGTTGTTGTTAACTATCGTGATGAAGAAGAAGCTCAAAAGGTTACTTTATCTGACAAAGCAAAAGCTAAAAAGTTTGTCGAAAAACAGAATAAAGAGTCAAAAGAGTTTGATGACGTAGATGTTAAATAGGAGGAATTAACATATGGATAAAAGCTTTAAAGCTTACATTGCTGAAGGCATTGGTACATTTGCATTAGTATTCTTTGCTGTCGGTGTTGCTGTTCTTGGAGGAGGATTATTTCCTACCGCACTCACATTTGGACTAGTTATCGTCATAATGTCCTTATTGATTGGCAAGATTTCAGGTTGCCACGTTAACCCAGCAGTTTCACTTGCTTGCTTAATGACAAAAAGAATGTCTTCTAAAGACTTCGTTGCTTATGTCATTGCGCAAGTTATTGGTGGTCTCTTAGGCGCAATTTGTTTATTCGGTATCTTAAGAATGAGCGGTTATGATAGTGACTACTTCTTTGAAATCGCTGGTAGTAACTTCACAGGAACCGGAGAATTAGATGCAGGACCAATCTTTGGCGCTTTGCTTATTGAAATCATTCTCACGTTCGTCTTTGTTTACGTTATCTTACACGTTACAGATGAAAAACACGGTCTCAGTAAATATGCAGGTTTAATCATTGGTGTAGCATTAATGTTTGTACACTTACTTGGTATTGGTTTAACAGGTACATCCGTTAACCCTGCAAGAAGTATCGCTACTGCATTTGGCGATTTAATCTTTAGTGGCGAAGCTACAGCATTAGAACACGTTTGGATCTTCATCATTGCTCCTTTAGGTGGTGGCGCATTAGCAGCAGTTGTTTATGACGCTATTAACAATAAAAAAGCTGAACCAAAAGAAGAAAAAGTAGAAGAAATTAATTCTGATGACGCAGCTGAAGAAACAAAAGCTGAATAATTTATAAATGAAACATTTTAAAACGAGCCTATCAAGGCTCGTTTTTATATTGTCTTTACAAACTCTTTTATTCTATTAAGTGCCTCTTTTAATGTACTTAATTGAGTAGCAATGTTGATTCTAACGAATCTATCATCACCATATGCATATCCAGGACTGATTGCTACTTTGTTTTGTCTTAATAACATCGAACAAAACCTTGTAGAACTAATTCCTAACTTCGATATATCTATCCACATCAAGTAAGTTGTTTCATTATCTACTACTTTAAAACTAGAAATATTCTTTTTCACAAAATCCATTAAATACTTTTTATTGTTATATAAGTAATAATTAAGTTCTTCAACATAATCACTACCATATTTATAAGCGGCTATTACAGGATTGATACTGAATATAGATGGTTCACCTAAATCATCTGTATAAAGTCCTTTTTGTATTTTTTCCCTCAATAGAGCGTTTTTAACTACAACTATAGAAGAATGAAGGCCAGCAAGATTAAAAGTCTTTCCAGGGGATAAAAACGTTATTAATAAAGGATTATTAGACATAGTCAGAGTTGAATTATATCTTTCTTTGTTATAGTCAATGTCAGCATGTATCTCATCTGATAATAAGTAGACACTATTCTCGACACATTTATTCGATATGTATTCAACCTCTTTTTTACTGAATCTATATCCATTTGGGTTATGAGGATTACAAAGAATAAATATCTTAACTTCCTTAATTAAAGAATCAAATAACTTAAAATCAACTTCATACTTCCCGTCATTATAAATAAATGGGCACTCTTTAACTATTAAGCCGTTATTCTTAAGGCAGTTAAAGAATACATTATATGTAGGAGTAAACATCATAACTCCATCTTTTGGACTCGCGATTCTTTTTAAGATTGAATCGATAGATGCTACTACTCCAGTAGAAAAGACACAATCTTCTACTTCGAATTTAGCGTTATATCTACTAGAGAACCACTCTTTATAACTCTCAAAATATTCCTTAGGTACATCGGTGTAGCCTAATCTTCCATATTTAGATATTTCTTCTATTGCTTTACTTACTTCTTTACTAGTATGGAAATCAGTATCAGCGATAGTTAAAGAAATAACGTCTTCTTCATAATCCCACTTGCAGGAATTAAATGCTTTACGGTCTACTTTTTCATCAAAATTATATTTATTCATTTTCAATCTCTATTTTAGTTTCGCTAGGATCAATCATATTCTTATCTAGAATAAGTTCTCCAACGCTTCTAACTCTTATCTTTCCAGAAATAGGGTTTTTAATAGAAATAACATGGCTAGTTACTTCCGCGTCTATATTGCTACATAATTCAAAACATAAATCTGTGTAGTTTAATGATGTATTTTTAAGGACTAAGTTATCTATATAGCATAAGCCCTGATTAGATTCGATTTCACAGTCAATTAAAGTTAGGTTTTCACTATTCCAGCCTAAATATTCGCCAACAATTTTACAGTTTATACATTTAACATTCTTTGTATTCCAGAAACTATCTTTACTATTTAATATAGAGTTTTTGATGGTGACATTCTTAGCTCCATCAAAAGCGTAGTTTCCTTCTAAATATAATCCATCAATTTCAACATTAGATGAATTCATGCAAAGGTAATCACCCTTTGCTTTCATATTCTTAATTTTAATTCCATCTGTTCCCCAAAACATCTCTTGACCATGCATTAAGTCACAGTTATATATTTCTACGTTTTTACATCGTCTAAAATACTTAGGTCCATCTAATATAGAATCTTTAATAACTATATTCTTTGTATACCAAATTCCACTTCTAGCGGTTTCTAATATCTTAATATTTTCACACTTAATATTTTTCGAATACCACATTGGATACTTCCAGCGGAATTCAGTATTCTTTACAACTAAATCTGAGCATTCTTTTAATGGTGATTCGCCATCTTCAAAAATACATCCATCAATTTCTTTTTCATGAATATTATATAAGGCTCTTTCGCCTACATATGTACCTTGTTTTATTTTTTCCACTATAAATTACCTACATAATTATTCTAATAAAACTAAAGTTTTTATCAATAAATACGCAACCTATTTTTGATAGAAAAAGTAGGTAAGCAATCGCCTACCTACTTATTAAATATAACGATTATAATATTTCACCCTTTTTAACACGTGAATCAAATTTCTTACGTTCTACAGTGTTGAGGATTTTCTTTCTGATTCTAAATGTTGCAGGAGTAATTTCAACCAATTCATCAGTGTTAATATAGTCTAAACATGCCTCTAATGACATCTTACGTGGTGTTTTAAGAACAACAGTATTGTCTTTATTAGCGGAACGCATGTTTGTGAGTTCTTTCTTGAGAACGACGTTAACTGCTAAGTCCATATCGTACCTATTTTCACCGACTACCATACCTTCATATACTTGATCGCCAGGAAGAATGAACATTGTTCCTCTTTCTTCAACATGTTGAATTGCGTATGGAGTAGCTTGTCCTGTCTCAGTTGCAACAAGAACACCTACTTGTCTTTCACCAATATTCATACTGAGCATTGGTCTATATTCTTTAAATGTATGGGAAATGATGCCGTATCCCTTTGTTATAGTCATGAAGTTACTTGTGAAACCTAATAAGCCACGTGAAGGAATTACGTAGTTCAAAACGGTTGTTTCACGAGTATCCATATTAATGAGTTCAGCATTTCTTGTACCAAGAGTTGTCATAATGTCACCAACGAAATCGTTTGGAACATCAATTAATAAGTCCTCGTATGGTTCACATTTAACACCATCAATCTCTTTAATGATGACTTGTGGCTTACTAACTTCAAGTTCAAAACCTTCACGTCTCATGTTTTCAATTAAGATACCAAGGTGTAATTCACCTCTACCCGAAACGATCCATGCTTCTCTATCTGCTAATCTCTTAACTTTAAGTGCGACGTCTCTTTGAGTTTCTCTAAAGAGTCTATCTTGGATATGTCTTGCAGTTAAGAACTTACCATCTTGACCAGCATATGGTGATGAGTTTGTACCAAATGTCATTTGAAGTGTTGGTTCATCAAGCTTAATTAATGGAAGTGGATCAACATTATTGAATTCACCAATAGTTTCACCAACGTTAATATCTGCTAAACCAGCAACTGCGACGATTTCACCAGCAGATGCTTCTTCGATTTCAAGTCTTCTTAAGCCTTGGAAACCGAATAATTTCATAACTCTAAAGTTAGTAGTTGTACCATCTAATCTAGAAACTGTAACGTTATCGTTTACGTGGATAGTACCTTTTTTGATAGTACCAATACCAATTCTTCCAACGAAATCGTTATAGTCTAACAATGAGATTTGCATTTGAAGTGGAGCGTTAACGTCTACTTTAGGTTCATTGATTTCTTTAATAATTGTATCTAAGACACAATCCATGCCTGGAACTTGAGTATCTGGTCTTGCTTGTAATGAAGAGGTACCTTTTAAAGCAGATGTAAAGACTACAGGGAATTCTAAGAATTCATCTGGAGCACCTAATTCAATGAATAACTCTAAAACTTCGTCTAAAGTTCTTTCAATGTTGATGTTAGGTCTATCAACCTTATTGATACATACGATTGGTTTGATGTGTGCTTGTAATGCTTTCTTTAAGACGAAACGTGTTTGAGGCATTGTACCTTCGAATGCGTCTACTAAAAGTAAGCATCCATCAACCATGTTCATAATTCTTTCAACTTCACCACCAAAGTCAGCGTGACCTGGTGTATCTAAGATATTAATTTTTGTGTCTTTATAGTAAACAGATGTTGTTTTGGCTAAGATTGTGATACCTCTTTCTCTTTCGATATCGTTATTGTCCATTACTCTGTCAGTAATTTCTTCGTTGTCTCTAAAGGCACCGCCTGTTTTTAATAATTCATTAACCAAGGTGGTTTTACCATGGTCAACGTGAGCAATGATTGCAATGTTTCTTATATTCATATAAAACCTCCTCAAGTCTTAGGCCGACAAATATATTAAAAAAAGCAAATCGAAATTACAACAAAAAATAAGAAAATCTTATAGTTTTCTTACTTAAGTTTATCGCTTGCTTTCATTACTAAGTCTTTTATGTGATTCTTATTAACTTTCAATTCTTGGCTAGTGATTTCAATAGACGCTTTTTTATCAACGCCTAGTTTTTTGAGTTCATCAAGACGTTTAAAAACGTCTTCGTCACTTACTTCTTCTTTGCTTGTGTTACCTTCAACAATAATAACCATTTCACCTTTTAAGGTGTCACAATCCATATTAGAGAGTTCACTCAAAGTGCCTCTAACAAATTCTTCGTTTATTTTTGTTAATTCTCTACCAATTACAGCGCTTCTATCGCCAAGTACTTGATGAAATAACTTTAAAGTTCTTTCAATTCTATGAGGGCTTTCATAGAAAATGAGCGTTTCAGCCCTGCCCTTAAGAGCATTGAGCTCCTGAGTGGCTTCATTGTCCTTTGGAGAAACAAAACCGTAGAAAGAGAAGTGATCAGTAGACAAACCAGAAGAGATCAGAGCGTTCAAAAAAGCAGAACTTCCACAAATTGTGGAAACATTAATGCCTGCTTCAATAGCTTTCTTGGCCAAAATATTACCTGGATCAGAGATACATGGGTACCCTGCATCGCTTACATATGCTACCTTATCGCCATTAAGTAGTCTTTTAATCAAATAGTCCGAACTAGTAGACTCATTGTGTTCTCTTAAGCTACATAATTCTTTCTTAATTCCAAAGAAACTTAAAAGTTTCTGGGTGTTTCTTGTATCCTCACACCCGATTACGTCTACCTCTTTAATGATGTCTAGTGCTCGAGAAGAAAACTCCCCTAAGTTTCCAATAGGGGTAGCTACTAAATAAAGAACACTATTGCCATCAAAGCTCTTATTTCTTTTCATTTTTATTCTTGTTATCGTCTTTATCTTGTTTCTTTTTCCAATGTGTTTGGTCTAAGAAATCTTTCTTAGTTAAGAACTTAATATCGTCTGGGTTTTCAACTTTAATGACGTTAGAAATAACATTAATGTTAGTTACTGTATATTCGACTTTGTCGATAAATACCTTTGTCCCTAAATCTGGGAATGTCTTTCTAGCCTCTAAGTAAGCATCATCTTCATACTTTAAGCAGCAGATAAGCTTGCCACAGTGGCCGCTGAGCTTAGGAATGTTGATTGCCAACATTTGATTTTTAGCTCTTTGGATAGAAATACCATCGAATTCATTTAAGAACGTTGAACAGCATAGTGTTAATCCACATGAGCCAATACCACCAACTAATTTAGATTTATCTCTAGGACCAATTTGTCTAAGTTCAATTCTAGTGTGTAATTTGACCGCTAAAACCTTTAAAAGTTCTCTAAAATCGACTCTTGCATCAGCAACATATGAGAAAATGACTTTAGACTTATCTAAAGTATATTCACAAGAAACTAATGTCATATCTAAGGTTAACTTCTCAATTTCAGCTCTGCAGATTTCCATAGCGTAATTTGCGTCTTTAATATTGATTTCATGGCACTTTACGTCTACATCTGTAGCTTTTCTAAGAATTGGCTTAAGTCCAATCTCAGAAGAATAGTTCTCAATAGAGAAAGGATTAGTAGCAACAAAGCCTAATTCAGTACCTCTAACAGTATCAACAACTACTTTATCGCCAATGTTTAAATCAAAATCCTTATAACCAAAGAAATATGCTCTAGAGGAATTAGTAAACCTAATTCCAATGTAATGTGTATATACGGAGTTATCTATTTTTTCTTCTAAATATTTATTTTCCATGTACTACTCCTTTACGATTTCATTAACTAAGTGGTCGATCAATAGCGAAGAATTAACATTTAAGTTAACCATGCTACGATGTTTTAATATCTTTAACAATTTATCATCAATATTTGATAAGTCATTTGCTAATTGCTTAAGTATTGTATCATAACTTTTTAAATATGGTGTATTACCATGTTTAATTGATAATAAATCTTGGAATACCTCAACTAAGAAGTCGATAAAGAACCTACTATCTTCCTTTCCCTTGAGTAACGGGAGAATAGTTTTATCTGTTTGATAAATCAAAGCGTTGATATTCTTGCCTGAAAGTAGGTCCAAGAAGTCTTCTAATGCTTGTTTGGTCTCGTTATAGCCTTCTAAGAAGTCTTCATCATCAATCTTATCTCTAATGAGTTCTCCATCATTGTAGAGGTATGAAAGTAGTTCAGCATCTTTCTGCTCAACCCCAAACTCTATTGCATTTTGAATGACTGTATCCCTATCAATAAGCTTTAGTCTCATCAATTGGCATCTAGAAACAATAGTTGGAAGGATGGCGCTCTCGTTATTTGTAGTTAAGAAAGCATATATCTTGCTTCCTGGCTCCTCTAAGAACTTCAAGATAGCGTTAACAGCTTCTACTGTCATGTTTTCAATGAGGTGAAGGATGTATACTCTAATACCCTTAGCCTCAAATGCCTTCATTTCAAAAGAAGACTCAATAGTAGCAACAGCTTCCTTCTTAATAGTTTCTTTAGAACCATCGAAAACGAAAAAGTCAGGGTAGTTTCTATCGTCAATTCTCAAACATGTTATGCAGTTATTACATGCAAGAGGGCTAGGAGAGTCACATAAAATGGACTTTGCTAGAAAAATAGCAGTCTCCAATAAAGGAGTGCCTGCTTGTCCTGACAATAAATAAGCATGAGAAAGTTGATCATTTTCTAATGCATTAATGAATGTTTTATAAATTATTGATTGATATGTTTTTAAATATTTCTCTACTTGCATAATCTAGCAAGAATTACATCTAATGTTGCTTTAGCAACTTCTTCTTGCGACTTACTTGCGTCAATAATAACGAATCTATCTGGGTACCTCTTAGCTAAATGTAAGAAAGTATTTCTAACATTTTTATGGAAGTCTAACTTCTCTAAGTCTAATCTATTGACCTCTCTACTAGCGTTAGCAGCAATTCTTGCTAAGCCTACTTCTGGATCAATATCGAACAATAAAGTTAAATCAGGGAATGTGCCTTCTGTAGCAAACATATTAATGTTTAAGATATTTTCGATGCCTAAGCCTCTTGCACCACCTTGGTATGCTAAAGACGAATCTAAATATCTATCACAGATAACAATCTTGCCTTCTTTAACTGCAGGCCATACCTTTTCAACTAAGTGTTGGCGTCTACTTGCAGCATATAGTAATGCCTCTGTACGAGGATCCATAGCTGTATTTGCTTTATCTAAAATAACATTTCTAATTTGTTCTGCGATTGGAGTACCACCAGGTTCTCTAGTTCTCACGATGCTATAACCAAGTTTTTCTAATTCTCTTACAGCAGCATTAACAGCAGTAGTTTTTCCTGAACCTTCAGGACCTTCTAAAGTAATAAACATAGTGTCTCCCTCCTATATTTTGCGTCTTCCTTCAATGGCTTTGGCCAAAGTTAATGAATCAGTGTAATCGAGTGTTCCACCCATTTGTAAACCATATGCAAGTCTAGTTATGTTAGGTACGTAGTCCTTAAGTACCTTTGATAAATAGATTGCAGTAGTCTCTCCTTCAATGGTTGGGTTAGTAGCGATGATGATTTCCTTAACTTCACTATCCTTAACGCGTTCAATCAATCCAGGAATGTTCAATTCATCGATTGATTTACCATTTTGAACAGAAATAATTCCACCAAGTACGTGATATAAGCCTCTATATGTGTTCATTGCCTCAAATGAAATAACATCTTTTGGGTATGAAACCACTAATAAAACGCTTTTATCTCTTGAACTATCTGTGCAGATATCGCAAAGTTCATCTTCTGTATATGCCCCACATACTGGGCAAACATGAATTTTGTTTTTAACGCCTTTGAGCGCATTACAAAATTCATCAACATCATCATTTGACATATCAAGTATCGAATAAGCCAATCTCTCAGCCGATCTTTTGCCAATTGATGGTAGTTTGTTAAATGATTCCTCAAGTCTTTCTAACGACTTTAGGTCTTTCATTAGAATGGGAATCCTCCCTTTTGACCAGTGACACGTTCGTTGATTTCATCTTCCATGTCAGAGATTTTCTTTGAAAGTTCATTAATACCTAAGACGATGGATTCTTCAACCATGTCTTTGTTGCCTACATCGAATGCATCCTTATCAATTTCAATAGCAGTAACTGTCTTATCACCTAACATTTTGATTGTGACAGCACCATTCTTTGTAATTGAAAATTCTTGTGCCTTTAATTCATTCAAAGCCTTTTCGAGTTCTCTTTTCATCTTTTGGGCTTGAATTAACATTTGTTGCATGTTCATAAGTTATTCTCCTTCGTATTCGAATAATATTGTATTTGCCTTTGGCAATTGGTTAACTTGGTATTTATGTTTATATAGAATTTGAATATCAACAGATTGGCTTCTATTGATTGCGTAAACAAATAATCTCTTCTTAAATACTGTTTCGATGACATTTTGCAATGCAAGTTGGTTCTCAACTAAGTTTGCTTTAGCCACTAATGAGTTCATGCTGTATTCAATAACAACGAACTTATCACTAGCTACTAATGGGTGTGCATCAATTAAAAGAATTGCTGCTTTGGAGAGAACAGGGTGAGCTGTATAGCGCTTAATCATTGACCAATTCTCTAAAAGAGAATTCTTAATATCTTTCTTACTAATGACAATCATCTTTAAAAGATCATCAGCATTAATTTCATAGTGATCATCAACCATTACGTTCTTCATTTGAAGAACAGTGTCAGAAACGTTCAATACTTGTGGTTCTTCGATAACTGGTTCTTCTACTTTAGATTCTTCCACTACTGGTGTTGGTGCAGGAGCAGGTTTTGGTTGTTCCTCTTCCATAGTCTCTTCAATTGATTTAGGTTCAAATTTAGGAGATTCAACAGCAGGTTTGACCCATACGCTAACCTTTTCAGGCTCTTCATCGTCATTTAATAATAAATTATTACCAAAATTTGGAGTTACATTAGGTTTTTCAACAGATTTTACAGGTTCTTGCTTTGCAACTTGTGTAAATGTTGAAGGAGTAGAATTTGAAGAAATTGTTACTAATTTAAGCAATGTAATCTCAAATACTGGTGCGATAGAGGTTACTCCGCGATAATCTTTAGTCGCGTTCATTAATGCTTCAATCATCGCAAGTAAGTCTTTCTCACATACTGTTGAGACAAAGTCTCTACATTCATCTTCATTTAACATCTGTAAGTAGTTACCATTACGTGATGTATGATAAATAAGGATATCCTTAAGCATGATTAATAAATCATCAGTTAATCTCTTAAGGTCACTACCTTTTTGAATATAATTATGAAGTCTATTTAAGACATCATTAACATCTTTAGCAAATACCGATTTTAATAAACAAATCTTTTCTGCTTTAGATTCTAAAGCAAAGATTTCTAAGATATCTTCTTGTTTTAAAGTATTACCTGAATAAGCAAGTACTTGATCAAGAATTGATAAAGCGTCTCTCATACCGCCATCAGCTAATTTAATAATTAAATTAATAGCTTCATCGTTATATGAGATGCCTTCTCTTTCTAAAATTGTTTTGATTCTATCTTTTGTATCCTTATCACTTACTTTAGTAAAGTCATATCTTTGACATCTTGAAAGAATGGTAGGAAGAATCTTATGTGGTTCTGTAGTAGCTAGTATGAAGATTACGTTCTCTGGTGGCTCTTCTAATGTCTTTAAGAGTGCGTTAAAAGCACCCGTTGATAACATATGTACTTCGTCGATAATATAAATCTTATATTTTCCAAGGATTGTTCCGTATTTAACGTTATCAATTAACTCTCTAACATTATCAACACCGTTATTACTAGCAGCATCCAATTCTAAAACGTCTGGATGGTTGCCTTCCATAATAGCTTGGCAGTTCTTACACATATTGCATTGATGACCAATGCCTTCTTCACAGTTAAGTGCCTTTGCAAGTAACTTAGCCATGGTTGTTTTACCAGTTCCACGAGGACCAGCAAAAAGATAAGCGTGAGCTATTTTACCTGTCGCTAATGCATTTTTAAGTGTTTTAACAATGTGCTGTTGACCAGCCACTTCTTCAAAAGTTGATGGACGGTATGTCCTATATAATGCTTTGTATGCCATAAATATCTTTAACATTATACACTAATAATCAAATAGCGAGATAGTTAAAATCTATTAATTTTAAATACTATATGTTAAAATACTTGCGGTTTTAGGAGAAAAGTATGGAAGACAGCATGTATCAAAGATTAGTTGTTGCTGAAAAAAG
The DNA here is from genome assembly GCA_017651565.1 of Bacilli bacterium. Lineage (GTDB taxonomy): Bacteria > Bacillota_I > Bacilli_A > RFN20 > CAG-826 > RGIG9670. The sequence continues at coordinate 17,817 of JAGCCQ010000008.1, forward strand.
ATTAGCTGAAATTGATGCTGAGTTAGCAACAGAAGACTGTGTAAAAGACATTAAACACTTCAAAGAAATCTCGAAAGAAAGAGCTAACCTCGACCCACAAGTCGAAGCTTTTGGTAGATATAAAAAGATGCTAGAAGACTTAGAAGGTGCTAAGGAAATGGCTTATGACTCTGACCCAGAATTAGCTGAAATGGGCAAAGAAGAAGTTAAGTCTCTTGAAGAATCTATTGAAGCAGTAGAAGCAGAACTTAAAGAATTGTTATTGCCTAAAGATCCTAATGATGACAAGAACATCATTGTTGAAATCAGAGGTGCTGTTGGTGGCGATGAAGCTAACATTTTTGCTGGTGACTTATTCAGAATGTACACTAGATACGCTGAAACGCAGGGCTGGAAGATTCAAATTTTAGATGAAACACCATCTGAAGCAGGTGGCTTCTCTACTATTTCTTTCAAAGTCTCTGGTAAAAAGGTCTTCTCTAAACTTAAATTCGAAAGTGGTGCTCATAGAGTCCAAAGAGTCCCTGCTACAGAAGCTAGCGGACGTATCCATACATCAACTGCAACAGTATTAGTTATGCCTGAAGCAGAGGAAATCGATATCGAAATCAATCCAAATGACTTACAAGTAGATACATATCACTCACAAGGTGCTGGTGGACAAAACGTTAATAAGACTGAATCCGCAGTTAGAATTACACACATCCCTACAGGTACAGTCGTCGCATGTCAAACTGAAAAATCTCAAATTCAAAATAGAGAAATCGCTATGCAAATGCTCCGTGCAAAAATGTATGCTAATAAGTTAGCGGAACAACAAGAAGCAATTGGTAACGAAAGAAAATTAAAAGTCGGTACAGGTGAAAGAAGTGAAAAGATTAGAACTTATAACTACCCACAAAACCGTGTAACTGACCATAGAATTGGTTTTACTCTTCAAAAATTAGATAGAATCATCGAAGGTGATTTAGACGAAGTCCTCGATGCATTAATCCACTACGACCAATCCTTAAAAATGGCTGGCGAGCAATAATATGCCATCAATTAGGGAATATTATTTCGAAAATATTAATAAAGTTGAAGCTTCAAAGAACATTTCTAAGCCACAATTTTTACGTTTGCTTTGTAAATCTAATAATTTAGATAACGAAGCAAACCTTTTTTTACATTTCGTTAACGAAATGCAAAATATTGATGAAGTTAACCTCATTTTAGAAAAAGTTTTAGATGGCAAAATGCTTGAATATTTAACTAATGAAGCGCCTTTTTATGGTGAATATTTCTATGTTAATGAGAATGTCCTTATTCCTAGACAAGAAACCGAAGAATTAGTCGATTACTTCTTAAAATACTTGAAGAAAGGGTTTGTTGAACCTGTTATCGCTGATGTCTGTACTGGTTCAGGATGTATAGCTATATCACTTGCTAAGAAATATAGTTTTAAAACTATATACGCTTCTGACATTTCAAAAAAAGCATTAGAGGTAGCTAATATAAATAACGAACGCTTTAACGCTAATGTGTCCTTCTTAGAAGGTAATATTGTTGATCCATTTATTGATAAGAACATCAAACTAGATTGCATTATATGCAACCCACCATATATTAAAGATTCAACAACTATAGATAAGAGAACTTGGGAACAAGAACCACACGAAGCACTTATCTCAGATCCTGATACCTATTTCTATGAATATATCCTTAAAAACGCTAACAAAGTGCTTAATGATAAACATTTGATTGGCTTTGAAATCGGTGAAAAAATGAAAGATTCACTTTGTGAAATAGCAAAAAAATATTTGCCTTTAGACAAAATTGATTTTATAAAGGATATGGACGGAAAATGGAGATTTATGTTTATCTACACTAATTCTGATGAAATCACTCTTAAAGCGGCTAAATCCTTAGAAAATCACGGGGTTATTGCATTCCCTACTGAAACTGTTATGGGTTTAGGTGTAGCTTTTGATGATGAAAAAGCATTTGAAAAGCTAAATAAAGTTAAAGGTAGACCTGAAAATAAGCCTTACACCTTAATGTTAGGGAACAAAAACGATATCAATAAGTACGCTTATGTTTCTAAAGATGAACAAAAGGTTATAGATGTTTTTCTTCCTGGTCCACTTACGATCTTACTAAAGAAAAAGGAATTGCCTGCTTGGGTAACTCTTGGAAGTGAGTATGTTGGCATTAGAGTGCCTGACCTTCCAGTTATTAATGACATACTTAACACATTCGGAAAGCCAATATTAGCTCCAAGTGCAAATAGAAGTGGTGAAAAGCCAGCCTTGAATTCAGAGGAAGTACAAGCAATCTTCAATGATGAGTTGGATTGCATCGTTCCTGGAGAAGCACTTAAAGGCAGTCCATCTACTATTGTTTGTTTAGATGATGGTATTAAAATAATTAGGCAAGGAACAATAACTAAAGAACAAATTGAGGAGGCTATCAAATAATGAAAATTGCAATAGGTAACGATCACGCTGGTTATGAAGCAAAAACTAGTGTTGCTGAATATTTAACTAAACAAGGCCATACAGTCTTTGACTGTGGCTCATACGACGCTGAAAGATGTGACTATCCAGACTTTGCACAAGCAGTCAGCGCTAAAGTAGTAAATGGAGAAGCTGACTTTGGTGTTCTTATTTGTGGCTCTGGTGAAGGTATTTCTATTGCCGCAAATAAGGTAAAAGGAATTAGATGTGGCATTGCATACAATGACGAAGTGGCAAAATTAATGAAACAACATAATAACGCAAATGTGATCGCTTTCGGCGCTAGATTCATGACAAACGAAGAAATTATTCAAAGAATAAATATTTATATGAATGCGTCATTTGAAGGTGGACGTCATACTGACCGTGTAGCAAAAATTGAAAAATAATTAAAATTTTTATCAAAAATTAAAAAAATGCCCCACTTAAATAAGTAAGGGGCTTTTTTACTGTCCTCAACTAACTAATAAGCTAACCTAAACAGTAATTATATGCACAGTATATTGCTCCCTATAGACACGAAATACATAACAAAAGGAAAGAATATGAACAAATTTAGAAGGCACTTTAGAATATATTTTAAAAATAATCACCCTTCATATATTGTTGATGAGGAGGGAAATACTTTTGTGTTTCATAGAGTTACTCACTCGAAAACATCCGGTGGTAAAAAGAATTGGAAAATTAAACCCAATCCTATCAAAGGACATAATGAAGCGCTGTATATTGTTAAGCAAGAAAAGAGAGATCTGAAAGGTAGATTCAGTCTTTTTGAAATTGAATTAAAAGATGGTGTAGACGTATCATATCCAGATATAAAAAAAGCCGGAAGGACACAGATACATCAACATGATGATCGTGCAACAATAACATCCAGCACAATCATTAAATCAAAACGCGAAAAGAAAGGCAATAAAAATGAAAAATCATAATTCGTTTGTTTGCCCAATCTGTCGGAATACTGATATTCATTCAATCGGGATGCTAAACGGTAAGCAAAACTGCAGTAGATGTATTTCTTTTCGTGGTGAGGAAGTTGATGATAAATTCTCTTTCCTTAAAAAGCACCTATCCATCTTAAATATAAATTATTTCAAGAGCAGGAGGAACTATCAGACAAGCTTGTTGAGAACTATAAGAAGGGGTTGATAGCTTGGTATTGCGGTGTGTGAAGCATTAAAGAATTGAAAACCATAGCAGAAAGGAGGCGTCTAATGAGCAAAAAATTCAAATTCTATAAAAACAGAAAAACAAAAAATCATCCAAGCATAGAAGTAGATTCAAACGGGACCATTTGGATTAATTTAGAAGTAACTTCAAGCCCTACTAAGAAGAATAGATATATTGAACTTAAAGTTAATCCAAATCCAAAAAGAAATGATAAAGCATATGTTAGAAAGTACTTAAGAAAGGATCCAATTAAAACTAGAGGCCAACTTTTGGAAAAATTCAACCTATCAGAAGACGATTTAATTGAAATCGAAAACTACTTAAACAACAAAAAAAGTTAGTGTAAAACCTACTTAACTTGGGCTTTGGTCGGACTAACCGATAGCACTAACTATAAATATTAAAACAAAATTAAGGAGGCAACGCAATATAGAAACTTTTAAATGCCCAGTTTGTGGAAATACAGATGCAAGATACATTGGTTATCGAAACGGCCAGCCTTACTGTAGAAAATGTCTTACCTTCAAAGGAGAAGAAGCTAAAGATTTATATAAAGCTCCTAAAAACGCAAAAATCTTCCTTAGTTATAATCTTTCCGAAGAACAACAAAAGTTGTCTAATCAACTAATTACAAACTACAAAAAGGGAATTAACTCTTTCATTTATGCCGTCTGTGGATCTGGCAAAACTGAAATTGTTTTAAATGTAATTTCTTACGCTATTCAGTGTGGCGAAAAAGTTGGCTTTGCTGTTCCAAGAAGAGATGTCGCAATTGAGTTATGGGAAAGATTCAAGCAAATACTCAAATGGAACAAAATCACATTAGTCTGTGGCGGTTATCACGAAAAACTCGATGGAGATTTGGTTTGTTTAACTACTCATCAATTGTTCAGATATGAGAGATATTTTGATTTGTTAATTATGGATGAAGTTGACGCATTCCCATATGCAGGAAATGAAACTTTACATCACTTCTTTGAAAAGTCGTTAAAAGGTAGATATATCCTTATGTCCGCCACCATTACTCCAGAATTAAAGCAACAAATCAAGAAAGATGGTACCGACATACTTGAGCTTTTTACTCGATTTCATAAGCATCCTCTTCCAGTTCCGGAATGTATTACTTCCAACATCATATTTTTATACTACATTTTGATAAAAGAACTTCGAAAATTTATACGTTTAGGGAAACAAGTTTTCGTTTTTTGTCCAACAATTGCAATCTGTGAAAAAGTATTTGCCATTTTAAGGATTTTTATCAAAGGAGGAACATATGTTCACTCCAAAAGAAACGAAAGAGAAGTTGTCATCAATGATTTCAAAAATGGGAAATATAAGTATTTAGTCACAACTGCAGTTCTTGAAAGAGGAGTAACTGTTAAAGGCTTACAAGTTATCGTCTTTCAAGCTAATCATAACGTTTACAACCAGTATTCACTTATTCAAATAGCTGGTAGAGCAGGCAGAAAAAAGGAAGCACCAGAAGGGAGAGTGATTTTTCTTGCTACGAAAATTAATTCAGAAATTGAAGACTGTATCTCAACAATTATCCAATCCAACTTCAATATGCAAAAACTGTTTCAGTGATATTGATACAACAAACATTTATTCATTAGTTAACAAAAATGCATCACTTTGCAAAAAATGTGTAACGTTATTTGATCCAAAATTTAGAAGATTCAAAGTGGATGGCATAAGTGCAATAAGTCTATATGATTATGACGAATTTATGAAGGACTTAATTTTTAAATTAAAAGGATGTTTTGATTATGAATTAAAAGATGTATTTTTAGAGACTTATAAAAGAGAATTATCACTACTTTTTAAGGGCTACACAATGATACCTGCACCTAGTTACATTGAAGACGATAAAATAAGAGGTTTTAATCACGTTATCGAAATATTCAAATCTCTTAAGCTTAGAATGCTGCCAGCATTTGAAAAGACCGAACATTTCAAACAATCTGACCATAATTTCAAAGAAAGAAAAAGGATTAAAGACGTCATAAAAATGAAAGACGATATTCAAATTCCGGATAAGGTGTTACTTGTAGACGACATTTACACAACAGGAAGCACAATGAGAACGATGATAAGTGCTCTAAAAGAGAAGGGAATCAAGAAAATAAAAGTGCTTGTTTTATGTAAGACCCAACTAGTAGAAAAAGCTAGCAATAACTAATGCAATAAAATTGTATTAGACAATAAAAGTCATGAATGTTAAGATATTCAAGCGAATGATTGGCATTCTTTATATATAAAAGAAAGGCAAAGATAGGTGAATTAATATGGGATTTTTTGACAAAAGAGCTTTAAAAAAATACACAAAAGAAGCTGAAATTGTTATGTCTTACGAAGAGGCTATGAAAGCCCTCAGTGATGATGAATTAAAAGCTAAAACTCCTTATTTCAAAGATTTATTAGCTAACGGTAAGACACTTGACGACATTAAATATGAAGCATTTGCAGTTGCTAGAGAAGCAGCTAGAAGAACAATCGGTGAATTCCCTTACAAGGTACAAATCATCGGTTCATTAGTTATGCACGCTGGCGATGTCGCTGAAATGAAAACTGGTGAAGGTAAAACTTTAACATGTACAATGGCTGTTTACTTAAACGCATTAGCAGGAAATGGCGTTCACGTCATCACTGTTAACGAATACTTAAGCCAACGTGACGCTGACTGGATGGGCCAAGTTTATAGATTCTTAGGTTTAACTGTTGGTGTTAACGCTAGAGCAAAATCTAATGAAGAAAAACGTGAAGCATACTTATGTGATATCACATACACTACTAACTCGGAATTAGGTTTCGACTACTTAAGAGACAACATGGCTACTGAAATGAGCCGTAGAGTTTTACGTGGTTTAAACTTCTGTATCGTCGATGAAGCAGATTCAATTTTAATTGATGAATCAAGAACTCCATTGATTATTTCTGGTGGTGCTAAGACAAGTGCTTCTCAATACACTGTTGCAGATAGATTCTGTAAAGCATTAAAGAAAGAAGTTGACTATGTCATTGATGTTAAAGAAAAGACAGTTAACTTAACAGACGATGGTAACAAAAAAGCTGAAAGAATGTTCGGTATCAGAAACTTATATGATCCAGAATATGCAGA
>JAGCCQ010000009.1 GCA_017651565.1 Bacilli bacterium
GATTAAACCTGTGATACTTGGATGAGTAATGATGTCATATTCGCCTGCTTCAATTGGTACTGCCTTTAATAAAGCAAGAGCGTCTTCTACAACTCCAAAACCTTCTTTAATAGCTTTATTTAAGTTTTCTTCTAAGTTGTTACCTAAGTAATTCCTTCTAGCATATTTAATAACATCACTTTCTCTAACAACACAGATTGGGAAAACCATGTTCCAAGAGAATGATTGTGTTAGTTTTCTATTTTTAGAAATAAAGAAACTATTAACTGTATATTGTTCTACCATTAAACCACATTGAATAATTTTGTCGCTCTTTTTAGCTAATTCATCTGTTAATTTACTAGCAATGTTAAAAACTTCTTCAGTAGTGAATGCTTTGCCTTCTTTTGGTCTATCAAAATCTTTTACTAATGGTTCATCATCTAATAAAGATAATTTCATAGGATCCTTTAATAAAGATTCACTAAGGTTAAGATTCTTTTCTACGTTTTCAATTATTGAAGGAATTAAATCTTTTTCTAATTTCGCGAATGAGTATTCGCTATAAATGTTTTGATGGAATACTTTAATTACAAAACCACGTTGTTTTTCGAATGTGTCACCAATATTCTTTTGCACATTCATGACTCTCATTGATTTGCCATAAACATCTTTTCCTAAAATAGAAGCGTAATCATATTTCTTTAAAAGTTCTTCTATTATTTGTTTAGCAAAACCAATTCTTTCATTTAAATACTTTGATTCCATAAACGTCCCCTTTCTAAATTTGGTATTATTCTATCTTATTGAATATTAATAAAAAAGAACTTAATGGTTGCTATTTTGGTATTTTGTTAACATTAGTATGCATTTGTTTCTATATAATAAGTTAAGTAGAGGTAGTGGGTATATGGGAATCATTTCAAGACTATATGTTAAAAAGTTTGTATGCAGGTACGATAAGCAAGTAGGGGTTCCTTATTATTCATATACTGATTTTGAAGGGTTACATAGAGATGAATCTGGTTTTACTAATTCAAAAGGAATTGATTTAAAGTATTTCTATTTTTATTACGATAACTACAAAAAAGATAAAATTGTTTTATTCTTACATGGCTTAGATTGTGGTCATGTCGCATATATGGCAGAGATTAACGAACTCGCTAAGCGAGGATTTAAAGTTCTAGCAATTGATTATACCGGTTGTGGTGATTCAAAAGGAAAATATTTAGGGTCCTTATATCAACCAACTAAAGACGTTATTGAATTATTAGATTTATTAAATTTTAAAAAAGAAATAGTGTTATTTGGCCATTCACTAGGTGGATTCACCACTCTGAATATTTTAAATTTAAGAAAAGAAATTAAAACTTCTATCATTTTAGCGGGTTTCATCACTCTTAAATATGAACTATCTAATTTCATTAAATCAAATTTCTTTCTTAAAGGCATTTTAAGATACGAAAAGAAGATTGGTGGTAATTTATATAATCTTGATAATACTGAGTTTCTAAAGACCACAAAAGATAGAATTTTCTATATTCAATCTGACGATGATCACATGGTTCCTTTTATAACAGCATACAAAGTAGTGGAAAGCGTTAATAATCCTGCTATTAAGATTTTAAAAGTAAGCGGAAGAAAGCATAACCCTAACTATACTGATGAAGCAGTTCGATATATGAATGATGTATTCGTTAATCTTAAATACCAAATTAAAAATAAACAAATTAAAACAAGCGATGACAGAATTAATTATTTTAAGAATGTATCATTAGAAAAATTAGTTGCTCAAGATCAAAAGATGTTTGATGAAATAGCAAAATTCATCGATAAATAATATCTGACATGTATTCTTATTTGCATAACTATGTTATTGACTTATTAAACAATTGTTATAAAATAATACTGAAAAAAATTTCAGTGAAAAATAATTCAGTAAAAATATGGAGGTATGATTTATGTTTGTAGGCCGTGAAAAAGAATTAAAAATTCTTAAAGAAGAAATGGCAAAAAAATCTTCTTCTGTTTTAATTTACGGAAAAAGAAAAATTGGGAAAACAACATTAATAAAAGAAGCTTACAAGCAACAAAGTGAAAAACCTTATATTTATTTTGAATGCATTAAAGATATTGAAGAGAGAAATATAGAAGAGTTGATGAAACTTCTAAAGAAAATGAACATTATGTCTGAGTTTATTTCATTGCCTACAAAAAGTTTTTTAGATCTTTTTAGATTTCTTGATTCCTTAAATAAGGACATGATAGTGGTTATTGATGAATATCCATATTTGAAGGAATGTACAAAATCAAACACTATTGATAGCGTTTTTCAAAATATAATCGATAACAATATAAGCAATATTAATTTGGTTATTTCTGGTTCTCACATTGGAATGATGAGAGATCTTATTGAAGAAAAGAACGCTTTATTTGGAAGATTTGATAAAATCATTGAACTAAAAGAGTTGTCATATTTGGAAGTAAGTTCTTTTTACCAAAATAAAAGTAATTATGAAAAAGCTGCTTTCTTTGCAATTTTTGGAGGATCTCCTTTTGTAAATGAACAAATTAATCCTAATTTATCTATTAAAGATAATGTTGTTAAAAATCTATTAGATAAAAACAGCGCTCTATATAATTATGCTTCATCTTTACTTATTAGTGATTTATCTAATCAAATCCAAGCTAATAGGATTTTGTCTATTTTAGGAAACGGAAGAAAATCATATAAGGAATTGGAAGAAATACTAGATAAGAATAAAACAGGCTTATTAAGCAAACAACTCAAACCACTTTTAGATATAGAACTTATTAAAAAAGTAGCTCCGATTAATAAGTTAAATGATGTTAAAAAAGCAAAATACGAAATCAATGATAATCTTTTAAGTTTTTATTTTAAGTATATTCTACCTAATCAATACTTATTTGATTATAAAGACATAGGTATGCTTTATGATGAGGAAATTGCTCCAACTTTAACAACATATATTTCTTATAGATTTGAGGATTTATGTAGAGAGTTTTTATGGAACTATGTTAATCAAAATAAGATTAAAAACGTAGTAGATATTGGTAGATATTATTATGATGATCCTATAAATAAAACAAATGGTGAATTTGATTTAGCGATATTAAATAAAGATGGTAGTGTGCAAATTATTGAAGCAAAATATCTAACTAATGAGGTAACTAATCAAATAATCCAAAAAGAAATAAAACAAATTAATTCTATTAAAGAATTTGACGTAGATAAGGTAGGCTTTATTTCAATAAATGGTTATAAAAACATTTCTGAGAGTATAGATTATATGTTTTCAGGAGAGGATATTTATTCAGCGAAATAATACGTTTTGATTTTCAAGAATAAATATATGTTTATAATAGTGTTATTAAATTATGGAAGAAATTAAAAAGACTTACGACGAACTCAAAGACAAATATGATGAACTTAACGCAGATTATGTCGCTAAGTATTTTGCTTTGAAAGATAAATATAAAAAAGACCAAGCTGAATTAAGAGAGCAATACTTATTCGATAGATTAATGGTCGAAAAACCTCTCAAAGCAGAAAAATATAAGTTGAAAACTGAAAAAAGAAAAAGAAATAGAGCACTTAATGAACCTCCTAAAAGAAGTTTATTAGAAGAAATAGGTAACTCTGTTACTCATGGTGTGGGAGCATTAATTGGTATTACTGCCCTTGTTTTGATGATTATTAAAGCAGACACATCATTAAAATTAGCAGCTGGTATTATCTTTGGCGTTTGTTTCTTTTTACAAATGCTATTCTCATGTTTATACCACTCATTTAGAAGCGGAACTACTGTAAAAAGAATCTTTAGAAGATTTGATTATTCTTCAATTTATTTACAAATAGGTGGTACTTTTGCGCCTATCTATTTAGTTTATACAGTGGGCCTTTGGGGTCTTGGCTGGGCGCTTGCTTTATTTATAATCCAATGGGTATTAATTATTACCGGAATTACATTTGTTGGTGTATTCGGTCCAGGTAGATTTAGATGGTTACATTTCACCCTTTATTTTGTCATTGGTTGGTTTGGACTTATTTATATTCCATTCTGGATTTCTAACGGTGATATAGCTTTACTTTTATGGATACTTTCTGGTGGCGTTGTTTACACTTTAGGAATGATTCCATTCGCTCTTTTAAAGGGAAAACCAGTTGCTCATTTCATCTGGCACTTCGTTGTCTTGCTTGCAGCGATTTTGATGTGGATGGGAATATATCTCAATATCTTTTAATTGATAACAAATTCATATCGTCTCAAAATAGCGTTTCAAAAAAATATAGATATAATCGCAAGATAGTCTAATTCTACTCTTTCAATTTAGTAGATTTTTAGTTGTTCACAAAAACTACTATTTTTTATAAATATCCTATATATAAAACCTTAAGGTTTTCTTATATTTTTTTGTTAACTAAATTAGGAGTAGAATTTGGATTCTACTTTTCGTAGATACGCGCTCAATGTACTCTCTACCTGCACGCTATTGTCTAAACATACGCATATATATAAAATATGCGACAATGGTATGAAAAAAGTAGTTAGCTATTTAATTCTTATTGGTTCTGCTGCAGCGATGGGGGTTGCTGCAGGCTTTTTAGGTAAGAAGTTTTTTGGAGAGCCGGAAGTCGACTACGGGGATGTAGGAGAAGCATTACAAGTTGATGCTAGAGCTATAGTCGAAAGAGTCGAATCTTATAATGGTCCTAAAGACATAACCGAAGAATTTTCAACTAGCGAAATTTTGAACTATTCACTAGAGAAATTCCGCTCGTGTGAGAATTGCTGTTCGTTTACATTTGGTGTCGCTGACACGATTGTAAAACAAGACATTAGGGGATGTTCAATTAAGAACGGTGAAAAATATTTTGAAGAATCTGTTTCAAAGTCCAGCATGGTTTCCCTTGCTAACAGGATGTTTCAAGAAGGTAAGAGTACTAATGTATCATTGTATTCTGCCAACAAGGGGACAATTGAAATTTCCGATACTTCTCCACAAGCGGAATACTCTGAATCGAATTTAACACCATATTCTGCGGAGGATTATAAGTCAACGTTCGGTAAGACACTTGATGAAATGTTCATCTACATCATAAGTGAAGAAACGGTACTAAATCCTGCAACACAGAAAACTGATGGTGGTTACATAATTGATGTTGATTTGCACACCGACTGGGGTACAGCAAATTACAAAAAGCAAATGGTCAATGTTTCAGACTTAGATGCAAAACCTAAATTTGAAAAGGTACATCTAACATTTACATTAAACAATGACCTGATGTTACACAAAATGACGGTCGATGAAAAATACACAGCAAGAAAAGTTGTGGACGCAAATATTAACGGTAAACTTGATATCTATTACTTCCCGGATAAATACATTAAGATTCCGGAAGTTGGCGAACAAATAAATTACATTAAAGGAGAATAAGCATGGGAAAGAAAGTATTCACAAAAAGACATATAGTTAGCGCTTTCATTTTTGGTGCTGTTTTTGGATTAGCTATGTTTGAAGCATACAAGTTAACCCCTGCAAAAATTATTAAGAGCGATAGAATGTTTAATAAATCAGAACCTCAAATTGGTCATATGCCTGAAGAAGAAGACGATGAGAAAATTTCTTATTTTAATGAATTTGCTGCAAAAGTAACTAACGCTGCTGATGCTGAGAGCGAAGAAACATTGGGTTTAAAAGGAACATTCAATAACTTTACAGTTTCTTATCCTAGTAAAGATAAATTAACTGACTATGTTATCGCTGTTAATGGCGACTTAAACGTTGTTATGAGATCACTTGATAATTTAGACTTGTCAGTTGATTTAACAGTCTCATACAACAATAAACCAATCGATTTAGCATTAGGCTTAGTTGATAAAAACATTTACTTTGCTATTCAAGACTTAAAAATCAAATCTACATACAATTCAACAATCGATATGGTCAACTATATCTTTGATGCATTCTTTGAACCAGAAAACCCAAATGGTTTAGGAATGGAATTTGATCTTCAAAATGTAGTGGATTTAATTTTTGGTCAACTTGATTTAGGCTCATTTGATGTTTCTGCTCTTTCTGTAGTTGAAACAGACAAGGGTGATAATGTTGATGTTGACTTAAAAATTAAAGATATCGAATTAGGTCTTACTATTAGAAAAGAAGACTTAGCATTATTAAATGTTAACTTAGGCGAACTTAAATTTGGCGACATCAAAATTAAAGGTGGAATCGAATTTAGCACAATTAACAAAGTCTTAAAATTAGATGACCCTGAATATCCTAAGCAAAGAGGTGAATTCGTTGAAGCTATCTCTTATATTGGTTGGGTTGATGATTTAGTAGATTTATTCCAAACAAGAACATTAGGTTTAGATTTAGGTGCAAGAATTGACTTACTTGATGAAGGTAGCAAAACATTAATCGCTGATATTACTTCTAAAGTTGATGTCAACATGGCTAATGTATTTGATTTCAACAATTTGAATTTAGATAACATCTTCAAACAAATTACTGAAGATACATTCGAGATTGATAGTTTATTCAACTTAGATAACTTAGAGTTCGGTATCGACTTACAAGCAAAAGGTCAAAAAGATGAAATCTATTCAAATATGAACTTATCTTACTTTGATAAGACTGCTTACTTAACATTAAACGAAAATGAAGATGACGCTGTTATGAGAGCTAAGATTAGCACTGATACAGTTTCAAAAATCTTAGAAAGAGTCCCTAACTTAACAACTGTAATTGAAGGGCTCAAAGATAAAGATGTTCCTGAAGATGAAATCGCAGAAGCTTCTGATGAAATCTTCTCTTTCATTACTTCTAGTGAATTAGTTACAGGTATTAAGAACAATGACTTCTCTGGAATCATCGATATGATTAAGAGACTCTCAAATGACAATAAGAAGATCTATCTTGATGTCGACTTATCTAAGTTAGGTTTAGGTGCTAACTCAGAAGTTAACATAGTTATTGATTCTTCTAGACCAGAAGATAAGAAGATTTTATCCATTGATGTTAAAAACGTCATTGTCGCTGATAAAGTAGAAATTAACTTATCTTTAAATACTTCTAAATTCAATCCAGATAGACTTAGCCATATCAAATCTAAGAAAGATATGTTTGATGACTTATCATTCGTCCCAGGAATCATTAGTCAAACTAGTGACATCCTAAACGAAAAGAAAGGTAAACTTACAATCAACGGTTCTATGATGGACGAAAATAGTGAGGGTATTGTAATTAGCGGTGCTGCTCAATTCGACGCAAACGAAAACGTTGGTTATGGTTCTATCAACTTAAGACAATATGGTGAAGATATTGTTAATTCAAACAAATACATCGACCACAAAATCGATTTCGATATTAACAATAATGGTGAAACAGCTTCCGATAAGAATGCATACTTTGTATACAATCAAGAACTCAAAGCCAAAGTAACACTTCAAACATTTGTTGATGTATTTAACTTAGCAAAAGACTTATTGAATAGTGATGATGAAAGATTCACTAAGTTTAAAGACTTATTAGGTGAATCACTCATCTCAGGCGCTATTAACGATATCATCGATAATAAAGATTACTTATTAGTTACTAAGTCCACATTCTTAAAATCCATTAAGCAAGAAAATAACGGTAACACAATTAGAGTTGTTATTTCTAAAGACTTACTTGGTATGGAAAAAGACATCAACTTATGCGTTAACTTAAAAGACGCTGAAGATGGTGAAAAACACTTACATGGTATTTCTATTGATGGATTAGAATTCTCCGGCAAAACTATTAACTTAGAGCTTGCATTAGAAGACTTTGACACTTCATTTGTTAGCCCAGTTAATAAAGCTGCTACGTTCATGGACTTCTCACAAGTTAAAGTTTTATTAGACTTCGGTATTAATACAACTAAACTCAATTACTATCACTTAACTGCAAAAGCAAAAGTTAATCTTTCATTCTTAAGTGTTATCAGTGTTGATTTAGACTTCCATATCGTTGTTGATGGTAAGAAGACTAAAGTCTATGGTTCTATTCCTAAAGTACCATGGTTGAGTGATATTGCATCTAACCACCTTGGAACTTGTAGTTGTAGTACTGAACTTGTATTTGAACCAACTGAAGATATTGGTGGTAAGTTCCATATTGTTTCTAATAAGGACTACGCAACTATCTTAGTTAAAGATACAGTTACTTACTGGCAATCAGATTCAGATAACTTTGTAGAAAACATCATTCAATACTTAATTGTTGATATGTTAGATATTAGAGAAAACATTTCTGATAGTATTACTAACTCAACAGTATCTACTGATAAAACAAGAGATCCTAACTTCGCTAAGATGTTCACTAAGGATGGATTCACATATTCTAAGAATGCTGCTACTGGTGTTAATACTTGGAACATTGGTCTCAACTTAGATCAAATCTTAGGTAACGATACTCTCGGTGAATTAAAACTCAAATTAAATGGTAAAGATACTGAAACTAGTGGTTTATTCACTGATGCTTCTGTTGAATTAGGTGTTGCAAGTATCTTAACTATTGAAGCTGATATTAAGCTTGATAACCCTGATTTCAGTGTTAAGAATTGGCCATCAAGCATCGAAAATAAATATACTAAGGTATTAAATTGGTATAACCACCTTAGTAGTTCTCAAAAAGCTGATTTCGATGCTAATTACATGAATAAACCTCTCAAGGGTTACACAATGATTAGCCAAAGAAGTTACAACTTCAATTCAGCTAACTAGAAACTAGCAAAAATAGAATCGCGCATATAAATTTAATATGCGCTTTTCTTTTAAAAATGTTTCCTTATAATTAAGTCGTGCTAAAATAATAGCAATTTGTTAGGGGGGTATCACATGAAATTGTATAAAAAATGTTTATCTCTTTTATTATGTTGTGCATCAACAGTTCTTTCTGGATGCTCAGATAATAGGAAGTGTGTTTATACCAATATAGGTTCTCAAAACATTGTGGCTTTTGCTCAAATTGAATTTGATTTAATTCAAAAAAGTAACGTAGTTTTAGATGTTTCGTTTGGAGTTGCAGTAAAAGATACGAAAACAACATGGGCTGATGTTGTTTATGAATATAATATTTCTTACTTTAAATTGAATGTTTTTAATGAGCCATATGCCTATTATTCGTATAGCAAGAAAAGTAATGATACTTCCGATAGCGCATCTATATCTGAGAAACTTGTAGCAGATGTTAGAACTTCCTCTTCTACTAAAGTGGAAGAAAAGAAATTTCAAAACGAGTACATAAATGATGGTAAAAATTTAAAAATGTTTTTTGTTAAGCAGACTATATCTTTAAAAGCAGAGCAATTTAAACATGTAGGGGATAGCTCATATATTTATTTTGATGTCGGCGCTTTTACTACTGAAGAGGATTTGGCAGAAAGATATCAAAGAAAACTTTTAGATGGCATGAAGTTCGAATATAAATATAGCGATGGTACTGTAGAATTTGAACCCAAAGCGACTTTTATGTCTTATTCACCTATAATATCTTGGCAAGAATAAAATAGATTGAAAACCTAAATTTAATAAGGCGCATATA
Organism: Bacilli bacterium; assembly: GCA_017651565.1. Lineage (GTDB taxonomy): Bacteria > Bacillota_I > Bacilli_A > RFN20 > CAG-826 > RGIG9670. The sequence continues at coordinate 9,577 of JAGCCQ010000009.1, forward strand.
CGTGAGATATGTGCTTTTTATTTTGTTTATTTTCTTTAAGATTGGATTGAATAAAAATGTTTAATTTTACCATTAAGTTTTAGTGGATAATTTTGCTAAAGTTTTAAGATAAAACCCTTATTAATTTGTTAAATAAAAATTTTTAAGATATAAAGAAAATATAAGTATGCATATTTATAAATAATTCGGGAAAAGTTTTAAAAAGTTTTTTATATATAAAAAAGGACTTAAAACTGGCATTGTTTTCATTGTGGACGTTACTTGATTCACTTCTTTAAAACAAGGAAAAAAACTATAGAGTTAGCTATGGTTTAGACGAACAAATTCAAAGGAAATAAGGATTATCTTTTGAATATAAAAACAGATCGTTTATTTGCAGTTTATTGCTAAGCATTTCGCTAGTAATAATTAGTCCAATTGAACTTAATAAAAACTATTTTAAAAATAAACAGTTTAATACATTTATGTTTTAGATTTTGTCTATTTAGGGATTAGATGATTGTACTAAAACATATGTAAAAATTTCTTAGCGGAGGGGAAATAAATGTTTTTATATCATAATGGTGGCCCATAGTTTTTTGTTGACGTGTTTTATCAAAAAATAGACTTCAAAGGAGGGAAATATAATGAAAGTCTTTAAAGCATGTTTATTTTCATTAGCGTTAGTTGTAGGGTCAAACGCTATTGGAAATGCTAAAACAACAAATATTCATAATAAAAATAATAAAACAGTATTAAAAAATGACGGTGGCGTAAATGCAGATTTCTATGGCGTATTTTTTGAACCAGGAACTGCTGATAACACAATTTATAGAAAAAATTCATATGCTCCATATTATTTTAAAAATTTAAAAAATAATTTTGGTTACAACCAATATGGGTCATGCGGATTTATAGCTACCGGAATGCTTTTATCTTACTTAGATACTTATTATGACGATTGGATGATTGATGAAAAGTATGATAAAGTTGCACAATTACCATACGATTTAATGAATCTTAATGTGGAGTCGCCAGGCATAAAATGTGAATCAGAATCGGTTTACGATGTTAATAGTTATCAATATGAAGAAAATGTTCAAGATCCTGAGTACTACAATGAATATTTCCATTTATATCTTTTAAAAATGGGTCTTGATATCGGAATAAGACAACCACGAAATTACGGTATGTACTCTAATTCCCATGGAGTAGAAGGCAATTCTGAAGCACTTTTGCTTAAGCATTATTTATATGCTGAAAGAGGATATTCATCCGAAGATGTCTATGTTGATTACATTGAACAAGAAGAGGGTTTGCGAACAGGCGCTACTCCAAGTGAAGAACATAGAAACAGGGTAAGAAATTTCGTTATAAATTATGTAAAGCAAGGAATTCCTGTTCAGTGTGCAATTTTTAGTTATGATCGAATTGGACATTCTGTTATAGCTTATGACTATGACGAAGAAAACGATGAGTTATTTTTCCATTTTGGTTATAGCCCTGAAGAAACACATTGTAGATTATCGGACGAAAACTTCTTTGAAATTGATTGGGCAACTGCTGTTGTTTATAGAGGAACAATGGGTGAAATTTCAAATAACTATGTTTATAGAACAAACAAAATACATAATCCTCTTGAATTAGTTGTTCCTAAAAATTTGTTTATTAAAAATTTTGCTGGCCAAACAAAATTAACTTGGTCAATAAATAATAGATTCTCTCAAGACGCTCGTTTTAGTCCTGAAAACATGTCTTATGTTATTAGAATTATGGATAACATAAATAATACAACTTTGGAAACCTTAGTATCTACAACTACAGAAATTTATATTTCTGATGATTTGCATTGCCTCAATAATGGCCGTTTCTATAAAGCGTCTATTGGTTTGGGATTTAGCATAAGTACCGAGTTATATAAAATGTATAATACTGAAATAAATTTACTTAAAGAGTTCGGTTCAGCAAATTTCAATGGCGGACATCCAAATACTTTATATTATGAACCTTATAGATATAACGCTAGTATGAGAGGCGTTTATACACCAATCTACGATGGGTGGCAAACATTTGATACTTATATAAGAAATGAAAATTTACCAAATGATCTTTATGTATATGTATACGATAGTTGGGGTGAACCTTTACAACCAGTTAGAGTAGAATCCATTAATAATAAACAAATCAAAACATTTGATTTATATGGTGGAGAAACTTACCACGTAGTCGTTACTAAAACAAATGTCACAGCTTATAGTGGTTCAATTTCAATGTATATCTATGATTATTACGGTTAGTCGATAATAAGGTAATTCATTATTGATTATTCAAAATTACATTCGTTTGTTTTGATTAAGCAAAAAATATTAATTATCAACTACAGACAACTAAAGTAATAACTTAAATGAACCGTGTCTCAAATCTTTGTTCTAACAGGATGTGGGGCACGGTTCAACATTATTTATACGCTTTTCTTTTATATGAAATTTGTATGATAACCCTAATGATATATGTATTTCATTATCTTTAAATTCTTATGTTAGGATACTCGCATATTATTTTTTAAGTTATGAGAAGCATGTTACGAATTACAATTGAATTTCGAAATTAATTAAAGGGGTTTCTTCCCCTTTTTTTCATGCTTTTCATTATAGGAGGTTATGTTATGACAATAGAATTTTGGTATTTGATTGGTGCTGCATTAGTATTCTTTATGCAAGCAGGCTTTGCAATGGTAGAAACTGGTTTCACTAGAGCAAAGAACGCTGGAAATATCATTATGAAAAACTTAATGGATTTCTGCATTGGAACAGTAGTCTTTATGATTCTTGGTTTTGGATTAATGATGGGGGAAGATGCATTATTTGGTTTAATAGGCATTCCTAATTTAGATTTATTCATTCATTTTGCAGACTTCATCAAAAGCCCTGCAGAAGGTTTTACAGGTGCATCTACATTTGTATTTAACTTAGTATTCTGTGCGACAGCTGCGACTATTGTTTCTGGTTCAATGGCAGAAAGAACTAAGTTCTCATCATATTGTATCTATTCCGCAGTTATTTCGTTAATTGTTTATCCAATTGAAGCTCACTGGATCTGGGGCAATGGTTGGTTGGTAAATCTTGGATTCCATGATTTTGCTGGTTCAACTGCAATCCATATGGTTGGTGGTATTTCTGCTTTAATTGGTGCTATCTTACTTGGCCCACGTATTGGTAAATATGTCTATGACGAAAAAGGAAAAGTCACTAAGATCAACGCTATACCAGGTCACTCAATTCCTTTAGGAGCACTAGGTGCATTTATCTTATGGTTTGGTTGGTATGGATTTAACGGAGCTGCTGCAACTACAGCTTCAGAATTAGCAACAATCTTCTTAAATACAACAATCGCTCCAGCGGTTGCTACTGTTACAACAATGATATTTACTTGGATAAAAAACGGAAAACCAGATGTATCTATGTGCATTAACGCCTGTTTAGCAGGCTTAGTTGGTATTACAGCAGGATGTGACGCTCTTGATGCATTAGGAGCTACTGTTGTTGGTTTAGTTTCAGGTTTCTTAGTAGTGGTTGTAGTTGAAGTATTAGATCTTAAATTACATATTGATGATCCTGTAGGCGCTGTTGGTGTACATATGGCTAATGGTATTTGGGGAACAATTGCAGTTGGATTACTTGCTAACCCTGCTGCTCCAGCTGGATTAGATGGTTTATTTTATACAGGCAGTTTTAAATTATTAGGTGTTCAATTATTAGGATTTATTGCAGTAGCTGCATATACAACCGCTTTGATGTTAGGCTGCTTTATCCTTATTAAAAAGACGGTAGGATTAAGAGTAAGTAAAGAAGAAGAAATTAAAGGCTTGGATTCTACTGAACACGGACTTCCTTCTGCATATGCCGACTTCGCTCCTTCTACAGTTGCATACGCAGACTACATAAAAGAAGATACAGTTGTTGTTAGTGGTGATGCTGCTCCTAGTGAAGCAATTGAAGTCAAAGTTATGCCTACTATAGAAAAAGAAACTAAGACTAAGAAAACCGGCCCTAAATTCACTAAGGTCGAAATTATATTTAAGGAAGAAAGATTGTACGCTCTTAAAGATGCGATGAGTAAATTAGGAATTACAGGTATGACTGTTTCTCATGTTATGGGATTTGGCGTTCAACAAGGTAGAACAGAAATGTATAGAGGTGTTGCGGTTGAGACAAACTTAATGCCTAAAGTACAAGTAGATATTGTTGTTAGCAAGATTCCTGTTAGAGATGTCATTGATACTGCAAAGAAGGTTCTATACACCGGACATATTGGAGATGGCAAAATTTTCATATATGATGTTGAAAATGTTGTTAAAGTCAGAACCGGAGAAGAAGGTTATGACGCATTACAAGATGTTGAATAAATAACAAAATAAAAAATGCACAATCACTGGTTGTGCGTTTTCTATAAAACCTTTTATTAAATTAGTCTAAGTCTAGCTCTTTAACAACTTCATCATGAGTGTAAGCGATATGATTTTCTTCATACTCTTTTATTCCTGAATCTGCTAAAGCAATATCGTATTCATCTTCAATTTTATCGAATAAGGATTGTTTCATGGCCGCACTTAAAGAAAGGCCATTGCGTTTCGCATAGTCTTTGGCTAATTGCTTTTCTTTCCTTGTCATCTTCACATAAACAACCATGGATTTTCCTTCTTTCCACTATATTGTTATATATGTTTTAAAGATTTGAAAGAGTTTTTACTCATAGACATTAAGAAAAGTATATTTAATAATTTAGATATGGAAGAAAAGATAGCGTTGCTTCAAAAGTTTATAAATGAATCACATAGAATTGTGTTCTTTGGTGGTGCGGGAGTTTCTACTGAAAGTGGGGTTCCTGATTTTAGAAGTAAAGACGGTTTATATAATCAACATGATGTTAGGTTTGAAGACTACTCTCCAGAGTATTTGCTTTCTCATGATTGCTTAGTAGATAATCCTAAAGTTTTTTTTGAATACTATAGACAAAAGATGGACGCTAGGAATGTTAAACCTAATGCCGCACATAATTATTTAGTTGAGCTTGAAAGACAAGGAAAACTAATCGGTATTGTTACACAAAATATTGATGGCCTTCATCAAAAAGCGGGCTCTAAAAAAGTATTTGAACTACATGGTTCTACTGAAAGAAATTATTGTATGAGATGTAGAAAAGTATTTGAACCTGACGCAATATTTGATTCTAAAGAAGCAGTTCCACATTGTGATTGTGGCGGAATAATTAGATGTGATGTTACTTTATATGGAGAAGGATTACCTGTAGATGACGTAGAAGGCGCTATAGAGGCGATTTCTAGTGCAGATATGATGATTATTGGGGGAACGTCATTAAGAGTCTATCCTGCAGCTTCTTTTATTAATTATTTCCATGGGAAACATTTAGTGGTTATTAATAAAGAACATCTAAATTGTTATCTTAGACCGGGGCAGGATTTAGAAATAAATGGAAAGATTGGAGAAATCTTCTCTAAACTAAAATAAATATTTATAATATTAAAGTTCGATTGTGTATTCTTTGTACAGATGGGGGAACGTATGAAAAAGAATAAAATATTGCTCTTAGCTATAGCGACCTTATTTTTAAATGGGTGTTCCTGTTCTATAAGCAGTAGATCTCGTAGGATTGATAAAACTAACACAACTGAGAAGAGTGGTACGGAATTAACCAATAATACCGGAACTAATAACTCTAACAATAATCAAGGTGGATCAGGAGATAATGATGATTACACTGATTTAACTGTGATTTTGGGAGGCACTAGTACCTACTATAAGCAAGGTAGTGTTTCTATAGAAGGAAGAGTCCAGTACTGGGAAGAATTACCACAACCAACGCTTACATCTCCTAATGGAGTAAAATCTGGTACCCCTAGGTATTTTTATACAGAAAGAAAAAATAAAGATGTTTCTGTAGATTTAAATAATTTATATCCTTGGCAATTATATAATCCTCCTTACGAAAGCATTCATCCTGGTGAATACACATTGATTGCGTATTATGTAAATGATTTGGGTGACAAATGTTACACAAGTACTTATGATTTTACAGCTTATAAAGGTGTATTAGATCCTGAGGATTTTGCAATCAGCAACGGTGATCATAATCATGTTCTTCCATATATCGATAGCACTGATACATTAGCTGATGTTGAAGACATATTAACTGACTATGAGTGTTTTTATATTGACGATGGCTATTATGATTCCGGTTTTGAAAGAGATGGAGTTGTAACCTTTGATGACCCTAGCATTAATTTAGTTCTAGGAATGCAGACATACACACTTGTATTTACTGATGATGCTGGATGTTTCGAGCCATTTAAATGCGATTTAACATTTAGTGTTACTGACAAGATTGTTAGAATGACTTGGGTAAAGTTGAATATAAAACAAACTGGTTTTCAAAAAGAAATGCGTTCCGGCGAAGAGATTCATTTACCTTATAATGAATCGCAATATGAATTATCTTTGCCAACAACAGAAAGTAGTTCTTTATACGAAATTAATTTGGAAAAGACTACAGGAGAATCAAATAAGATTATGAATCCTGGGTACTATAAAGTTTATGTTTCCTTGAAGAATAAAGATTCATCTATGTTTATTAATCCCGATGGCTCAATATACTATGAAGATTTAGAATTCAAAATTAATATCGATAAAAAAGAAGTAGATTTTGAGACATATACTTATTTCACGGTTGGTTCAAATTCAGCTTCAGTTGCTGATCGTGTAGCTGATGGAGGTAGTTGTTCATTACGTGTATCTCAAAAAGGAACTTTCCGTATTTATCAAAAAGCTGGTGATGGTTCCGAAGTAGGCGGAATTCAATGGACTTGCAGAATCGAAATTGTTAGTGGAATAACCATTATTGAAAGATATATAGATTATATAGGATACTCTGGATATTCTATTACTGCATTAAACCCTGGAAAAGCCGTTGTGGACATATACTTAGCTGAGTCAACGTACTATAAAGAAAAGAAAGTAGCAACCATAGAAATTAATGTTTTGCCAAGTAGAGAAAGTTACGATTTCCAAAACGAACAATACTATAGCAGTCCAGAAAACCGCACAACAGTATATTTACCAGGTGATGATTTTTATGCGAAAAAAGGAGTCGAAACATTAAGAGGCCATGTATCAGGTTTCTATTTTAATTCAAAAGATGCTCTTGAAATGTTTATCTATTATTCTTGCGACCATGTAACTGCTATAAATAATTCTGTTTATCCTTCAATAAAAATTATTTCAGTTGAAGGAAATGAGATATTAGGAACTTGTGGTTTTTATGGATCTACGAATAATGTGAGTAATGAAACTTTTAGTTATAAGATTCCAGAAAAATATAGATATTCTGATTTATATGTATTAGTTGATAATCAGAATGCTAAGTCTGGCAGCGGCTCAATATACTTAAGGGGTATAGCATTTAAATATATTTAATAAGAAAACCTCCCATCGATTTGGGAGGTTTTAAGCGACTGCTTCTTGTTTGTCCATGAACTTTTCGTATGCTTGTTCATTTAATGGCTTAGAGAAGTAATATCCTTGAATATATTCAATACCTAATTCTTTCATATGTTCATATTGTTCTTTGGTTTCAACGCCTTCAATAACAATTGAGATTTTAAGATTCTTTAGTAACGAAGTCATTGATTCAAGAATCTTTTCTGCTGTGTCGTTAGCAGCTAAGAATGTTTTATCAAATTTAATAATACTGAAGGATGTTTGTAAGATACGTGAGATATTTGAGTATCCTGTACCAAAATCATCAATAGCAAAAGCGAAACCTTCTTTAATCATATCCTTCATGAATTTCTCAAGCTTTTCAGGATATTCAATAGTGGCAGTTTCAGTTACTTCAATAACAAACTTCTTAGGGCTGACCCCATAGCTCTTAACAATTCGAGTAAATTCTTTGCTTGGATTACTAGAGAATTCGGCACCTGAAATATTAATATCTAAGAAATCTATACTAGGGTGCTTTTGTAAGAATTCACATGTAGTTCTTAAAACGTATCTATCAATCTTCTGTGCTAATCCACATTGTTCTGCAATCGGAATAAATTCTGCAGGAGAAATCTTTCCAAGTTCAGGATGAGTAAATCTAATCAAAGCTTCGGAATGATTGAATTTATTTTTTGTAATTTCATAGATTGGCTGATAATTCATTTCAAACCCTTCGAAGTCATTGTCAATTGCCTTTCTAAGAGCTTTTTCAATTGCTTTATCTCTAGAAATCTTATGAATACTAATTTGGTCTACGCATACAAAAGTTTCATCATTGGGTTTTTTAACTTTGTATTCAAGATTTGAAATGAATTCAATATAGTCAGTTGTGTTACTTGCGCCTATATCGCCTTTAACATAATATCCATCTGCGGTTATATCAAAGTTAATGCCATCAACTTCCCATGGATGGTCAAACTTAGCTTTAATAAGTAATAATGCTCTATGCATATCTTCTTCGTCTTTAAAGGCGATAACAAATCTAGAATTTGAAATTCTAAATACAAAGTTATTTCCAAATGACGCTAGGAAGTTACCTATTTGTTTATAAACATGGTTACCTGTTAAGAAACCAAATGTTGAATTTATCTTAGTAATGTTACCTACGTGGCAAATAATTAAATAACGATGCCTAGGGAAATCGATTTCACTTTTTGCATAGTTTAAGAAAGCATTGTAGTTATATACGCCAGAGACTCTATCTTTAAGATCTCCTGTAGATAATTGTTCATAGTTAATCCAACAGCAGAATGAAATAGCGACACCTGTTAATAAGTAACGAGGGAATAATAGTTGGATAGCGAGCATAGCTACAATAAATGCTAAAGAGAATCCCATAGTAGCTTGGAACTGTTTCTCTATTTTTTTATTTAAAATGATAAGAGTGACAGTGGTTAAAGCTACGTAGAAGAATGTAACTATGTATAGCCAAATAAACATAGGGCCATGGATTAAGATGCTATTCTCTGTGCCAACATTTGCGTAATTTATATCGAATACCCACTTTGTAAATGGATTTGTTAATAAGCATAAGAAATAAAGGCCTGATGGAATGAAGAAGAAGTACATCTTTCTTCTAGTTTTCGTTGAAATAGACGCTACATAGAGAATGAATGAATAAAGTAAACATGGGAATGTTAATTGGAAGAAATAGAATGTTCCGTTAATAAAAAAGTTGAATCGTTCAGATACAGCATCTGGATGATCAACTAATACAGCAGCTATAACGTCTAATAATACATCGATAACACCACAAACAATAGCAGCGCCGAAAATGATATTTACTTTAGAAACGAATTTCTTATCAACTATTGACCTAATTAATAAGCAAACAAGGAATAGTAAAGCACAGACTTCTAGCCAGTAATTATATGCGTGTGGGTCTTGGATCGTGCTTGCGAGCCTAAATACCATATAGTATCCTCATTATAATTGCATTGTAATATATAAATAGTCTATTTGTAACAAAAAAGATAAAATTTTTAAGAAAATATGCAATTATTGTATACAAAATGGGAGGAAATTTGATATTTTCAGTTTTCTTATTTGCATATTTTATGAAAAAAAGTCCCATTTCTATTTACTTTGTAAATACTGTTTTTGTGATTGCTAAATTTCATAAAAGCAATAGAATAACACTTGTAAGTATGATTAAGATTTACCTAGAAGATATCTCAACCATTGACAGCGAAGCAAAGTTTAATGCTTACTTTGATAAACTCCCTAAATATCGACAAGAAAAAATATTAGCTCTTAAGAATAAAAACGATAAATATCTTTCCTTACTTGCAGGTAGGTTGCTTTGTGATGGATTAAGGGATTTAGGTTTGTATAACTGCATTAACAAAATAGTGGTTGATGAAAACGGAAAGCCATATATTCCAGATAATCCAATCTATTTTTCTATTTCACATAGTGGCACGAAAGCTATGGTGGTTTTTTCTGGAAATGAAGTAGGCTGCGATATTCAATTAATGAAAAAGAACGCTATTTCTTTAGCGGATAAATATTTCACTGAAGAAGAACAAAACGAGATCAACAATAGTGAAGATCCCGTTAAAACTTTCTTTAAATTATGGACTTTAAAAGAGTGTTATATGAAATCTAGCGGCAGAGGTCTGCCGCTAGGTCTCAAAAATATCGATGTATATAATAAGGATTATATTTCGAAGAGTTATGTAGTTGATAATGACTACATGGTTAGCTATATAGCTAGAGATAGATAATTAGAAGATATAAATACCACCAATATTCATAGTATCGCCTTTATAGTTAACTGCGATAGTGTGTTGACCACTAGCGATATTTACTGTACCTAATTTAACTGGATAGTAGTTTGTTCTATTTTTGCCACCTACTTTACATTTATCCATTCTTGCATCTTTGTAAGTAATATCGTTTGCTTGTATTTCGTTACCGTCAAGAGTGCAGCCAATTGCATCACCAATCTTTTTGGATGTGCTTGCTTCTGGATTACCTAAATAAGCATATACAGTACCATTAAATGCTTTGTCTGCAGTGAATGTGTAGCTTACTGATTGACCAGCCGTATTTAATACAAAATATTTATCTGGATTTTCTCTTATTTTTTCGTTTACTGATACAGTGACGTTGCTTGGTGTTAAGACATCTGCTCTAGCGATAACTTGTCCGTTATCATTTCCTGTAGGCTTATTGCCTTCAGTTAAGAAATCAATAACATGATTTAAAGTTTCTCTAGATAATCCGATTGCTAAAAGCATGTTATAAACTTTGTTTTTGAAATTTTCGCCTGGCATAGCAAGAAGATCGTCAAAGTATTTTTTCATATCATGGGAATCGCCAGTACCAATTCCTCTTTTTTCGCCAATTTTTCCGAAATTTGAGAATAAGTAATCTTGGAAGATTTCGTTTTCTGGAACGCCTAATAAACCAGCAAGAAGCACTGAACATACGCCAGTTCTATCTGTACCGATTTTGCAGTGGTAGAAGAGTGGGTAGTTATTCTCATCATCAAGAGTTAAGAAGAAATTTTTAGCAGCTTCTGCGTTTCTGGATAAGTGGTTATATCCACCAGTGCTCGATGTATCCATTTGGCATTTTGCTATAACAGTAGTTCCTGTGAGGCTTAGATTAAAGGATGTTGAATCTGCTAAATTGATCTCATTTTTAACTTTTAGGTGATTAACCATTTCTTCAGTAGTTTTATCTGTCAAAGAACCGTTTTGGTCTTTTCCACTTGTTCTATAGATTAAACCTTGTTTGATAGTTCCGCCATCTACTGTAGTTCTTCCGCCAATATCTCTACAGTTTGTCATACCTTCGATAGTGAGGTTTCTTGGATATTTTGAGTTAACTGTGAAACTACGAATAAGTGTTTCATCGGTAGTGCCATCAGTATAGTTAGCGACTAATTTGTAGTAGTTAGTGCCTAAGTATGGATTGTAGAAAGTAATCGATTTCTCTTTTGTGCCATCTACTTTATATCCATCACTTAAGTCTTTTTCTTGTCCAAAGATAACGCTATATTTATCGACTTCTTTAGCTGCGTCATCATAATCAAACTTTAAAGTAATAGGTAATGAGTCTGATAAGTTAGCGTTTCCATCTGGATATAAATCAGCTGGACATTGTTCATAGTTACCAGTGTATGCTAAGAAAGCCTTTTGCGCTTCTGTATGAATCTCGAAAGGTTCATCATCAGTAATGTTTGAGAATCCACTTAAATCTACAGGATCATCAGGTTTGTCTTCTTTTGGCGGCTCTTTCGTTCCACATGCTGAAAGAGTCATTATTGCAAAAAGCAAAAAACAACGTGAAAATGTTTTTTTCATAATTATTTAAAATCCCCTTTAAAACATAATTATTCTACGCACTTATGCGTAATAAAAACATAGACAATGTTGTCCTTACCATAGTGATTTTATTAACATTAGCAATCAGGATGATAGTGAATATACCAGCAAGTAAAAATATAAAATTCATGTGAAAAATTGATTAAAGTTGCGTAAAAACAGTAAAAAATTATAAAATGCAACCAATAGTTGACAAAATTCAAACTAGAATTGGTAGAGCAACCGAGCATAAATTTAATAAGATAATCTCAGAAAAAGCGAGGTACAGATATGAACATTGAAATTGCAAATCGTTTACAAAAATTAAGAAAAGAAAAAGGGTTCTCACAAGAAGAGCTCGCAGACGCATTAGGTATATCACGTCAGGCGGTTAGTAAATGGGAACGTGCGGAGGCATCTCCTGATACTGATAATCTTATTTGTTTAGCTAAGTTATATAATGTTTCATTAGATTCTTTATTAGATACAGATGAAACAATTGAAGAACTTAAAGAAGAACAAAAAGAAAAAGCAAATGAATCCGAAAAGGCAAAAGAAGATAAAGAAGGTATTTTTATCGATGATGAAGGTGATTCCATACACGTAGGTTCTGATGGAATTCATCTTAAAGACGCTGATGGAAGCCAAGTCCATATTTCTAAAGGTTTCATCAAAGCATTCGATAAAGATGGACACATCGTTAAAAGAGAGAAGTTTAGAGTCTCTTCTTATGTATGTGGTATCTTAATGCTCTTCGCCGTTATTGGTTATTTATTAATAGGATTTTTAGTAGGATATTGGGAAGTTGCATGGACTCTCTTCTTAGTACCAGAAATCATTGCTTCCATTATTAGATGTTTTGAGAAAAAGAAACTTGGTGCATTCAATATGCCTGTCTTATGTAC
>JAGCCQ010000010.1 GCA_017651565.1 Bacilli bacterium
AAGTTTTCAGCGGTAAATAATCTTGTAACATCTTTTTTACGGCCACCCAAGCTTCTAATAATACCGATTTCTTTAACTCTTTCCATAACAGAAATATATGTAATAACCGCAATCATGAAACAAGAAACAACCAATGATAATGAAGTAAAGATAATTAATGCGACAGAAACAATATCAATTAATGTTGTAATAACAGCGATAATTGTTTCGATTGTATCAACATAAGTTAAATCATCACGATTTTCTCTTTCAACTTCTACACCATTAAGAGTTAAAGCCTCTTCACTATTCCATTTATCTAAATAATCAGTTAAAGCTTTCTTCATTGCAAAACTTGTTGGATAAATAGAAATAGATTGGGGTAACTTTTCAAATGTATAGAACAAATCAGCTTCATCACCTACACCTGGTTTTGAATAAACTTCAGTTCCGGTTGCAGGAATTTTCTTTACTGATAAGCCAGATAAACTTCTTAAGTAGATTTTATCTACTTCGAAGTAATTTAAGCTACCAGAGAAAGAGAACATGCTGGATAAAGAAGTATTCATATCAGCGTTCATGCAGTTTGCATAGCCTTTTTCTACTGTTGGGATATCTGGATCGTTTTTATAAGAATCATATTCATATGTGACGTATGCTTTGAAAGAACCTTTAATTTCTTTCGCGGAGCCAATATGCGCCATAATTCCGTTTGCAGAATTTCTAAGAATATCACTATTAACAGCATCATTCATATATCTTTCAGCAAATTTATCGGTAAAATAAATGCCTCTAGATAAACACCCAAATTGAGTATCATCTCCCGCTATAGCAATGCCAGTAATTTTCAATTTCATCCCGTTTTCCCAAGAATCTTTTGCAACAGCTGGATATTGATAGCCTTTTGCTTGAGGAATATTTGCAGAAGAAACAATTTTTTCTTCTCCCTCATCTTGGCAAATAAGACTATTTTGATCACTGTAAATTTTATTTGCACCATCTTCTTTAACAATTCTAAATGTGGTAGGACTACCACTATATTCGCCTTGGAAAGTCGCATAAACAGGTAACTCTGTGCTCGTTTCAGTCCCACTGACTTTAGTGAAAACTAAATCCATGCCCATTATATTTCCTTCTAAAGTCTCTGTTACTTCATCATATGTTAAAGGAGCATCAAATCCAGAAATCTTAAATGTTACAGTAATATCTGGAGTAGCAGATTCTAAAACATCACCATAACTGTAGATGGTATCGTGTGGATAATAAACCAATTCTTTTTTAATTAAATCTTCGAATTTAAAAGACTTGTCATATGGATAAATTGCATCCAATTCTTCAGAAGTTTTTCCATAATGTTCGCTTTCTGGATCGTTTTCAGCCATAGCTCTTTTAGCAATATTTAAGAATTCATTTTGTGGATACATACCTAATTGAGCTAAAAGGATATCTGTTAAAGTTTGCTTATTAGGATCAACAACCAATAAGATTTCGTCTTCGTTTTTTGGATATGTGCCAGATAACATTTTGTATTGGCCACTTCCAACAACATATTCTTCGCTATCTGGAAGTTGCTTCATAAAGTCAGTAAATAAATCAACGAATTGAGCATATTCAGCAAATCCATCGACTGTTTTTAAAGTAGCGATATACATTTGAGTAATACCGTTAAGTGACATTGATTTTGCTTCTCCACCTCTAGTTTTAATAAATGGAGTATAAATGTTATTTGTTACATCGATGCTGTAATTATATTTTTTAGCAGCAACAGCATCTGCCGGAGCTTTTTCAATATAATCTAATAAATTAGTGTTGATATCGTTAGTTTTAACAGATGTGAAATCTTTATATTTATCCATTAAATAACTAATCATGGAGTCAAGACCAACTTCAGTCTTTTTATCAAAAACAACATCTTCAAAAACTTCTTGAGCTTGTAAGCCTGTCATTAATGAAGAATAATCGACTGATTCTTCTGCAATTTGAAGAGGATAGCTAGAAAGCATATCGTCTTGCATAGAGGCAATATAGTTTTTAATACCTTGAGATACCGCAAGAACACTACTGACACCGATAATACCAATACTACCTGCAATAGCGACTAGCATTGTTCTTTTTAATTTAGAAAGAAGATTTGAGAAAGATAATCCAAATGCAGTAAAGAATTTCATTTGAGAATATTTCTTACCTTTGGATTGTTCTTCTTTTATCTCTTCGTCGTATTCATGAGCTTTAATTTTATATGGATTAGAATCACCAGTAATTTGGCCATCAAACATATTGATAATTCTAGTAGCATATTTTTCTGCTAAATCAGGGTTATGAGTAACCATAATAACAAGTCTATCTTTAGCAACTTCTTTAAGAAGATCCATAACTTGAACTGAAGTAACGCTATCAAGAGCACCTGTAGGTTCGTCAGCTAAAAGAATTTCTGGGTTATTAACTAATGCACGAGCAATAGCAACTCTTTGCATTTGACCACCAGACATTTGATTTGGTTTTTTATGAATCATTTTAGAAAGGCCAACTTTTGCTAAAGCGTGTTTCGCTCTTTCTTCTCTTTCTTTTTTATCAATTCCTGAAATAGTTAATGCTAAAGCAACATTTTGAAGAATTGTTTGGTGAGGAATTAAGTTATAACTTTGGAAAACAAAGCCAATAGAGTGGTTACGATATGTATCCCAATCTTTATCTTTATATTGTTTTGTACTTTTTCCTTTAATTAATAAATCACCTTTCGTGTATCTATCTAATCCACCAATGATATTTAAAAATGTAGTTTTACCGCAACCGGAAGGACCTAAAATTGCAACGAACTCATTTTTTCTAAAATCAATATTTACTCCACGCAATGCGTGAACGGTCTCGATATCCTTTTGGACATAATCTTTTACTAAGTCTTTAATTTGTAACATATCTGGACCTCCTTATAACTTTCGTTATATACTCTTACATAATTTCTAGGTTCTTGTCAATTTGAATGCATTAAAAAAATCGACTTACGCCGATTTATTGTTGCTACCCCAGTTATTACTGCCAATTTTCATCTTAGCAAGAACACCAGAACGCTCAGTTGGTGGTTCAATGTTACCTTTTAGTGGAGCATCAATTATATTTTTACTTAACGCATCCGCCATTCTATATATTTCTTCTAAAGTATTATGCTTAGCAAATTTTAATATTACGAACACAATTACAGTATATCCAGCAAAGAATAAGTTGATTCCTAATCCAACAATAGAAACAACAGGAATCATTCCTACTATTACCGCTACTAACATTGGATGATCAACTGAATTTGCGACAGCTGCGTTTAAATCTGCCCCAAACCAAACTCCATCGTTATATCCAACTAAACATACTAAGAAAATAAGAGCCCATGAAAGCCAAGGAATCATTCTAAATGGGAATTTACTCCTCATGACTTCTGCTTGCTTTTCAAGATTTCTAAGAACAAATCTATTTTTTTGCTTTGTGTCATAGGTCATTACTAATTTTTTATCTTCTCTAGATTGTGTGACCCAGCCAAAATGTTTACGATATTCTTCAATCTTATCAAGCTTTTTTATACTACCTCTGTACACTCTTTTTTTCATATCCTTAATTATATTACCAAGTAATAACCTTTGCATTATTTTTTCACTAAACGCGAACACCTATTTTAGTCATTTTATTTAGCGAAATTTGCTATCCATTTCGAGATGTGTTTTTTTGTAGGATAAGGATTAGTAGTTTTTTAGTAATTTGATCAATTTTTGGGTTCAAATTTTTAGGTTTTCCACAATTTTTAGACACTGTCCAAATTTTGTCAAATTCTTCTTTACATATGCGATAAATCAAGTAAGATAGAAGCACTCACAGAGGAGTCACAGTATATCGGTTACTTTAGTAAGATATATTTTGACTAACAAATTTTCTAAATTTCACATGGAGGGGACGATATATGTTACAAATTAGAAAAAGAGACGGAACACTCCAAGAATTTGATCTAAAAAAGATCGAAAACGCAATTCAACGTGCTTTTGCAGCAGAGCACAAATTTTTTAACGAAGATATCATCCAAATGCTCGCACTTAGAGTCACTGCTGACTTCAATAAAAAGATTGTTGATGGCATTGTCTCAATTGAAGATATTCAAGACTCAGTTGAAGTAGTTTTAGTTCAAGCTGGTTATGTTGATGTCGCTAGAAGTTACATCATCTACCGTAAACAACACCAAGCTATGAGAGACATCAAAAACACTACTGTCGACTACAAGAATATTATCGATAACTACTTAAAAATTAATGACTGGAGAGTTAAAGAAAACTCCACTGTTACTTACTCAGTTGGTGGCTTAATTCTTTCTAACTCAGGTGCTGTTACAGCTAACTACTGGTTAAGTGAAGTATATGATAAGGAAATCGCGGACGCACACAAGAACGCAGATATCCATATCCACGACTTAAGTATGCTTACAGGTTACTGTGCAGGTTGGTCACTTAAACAATTAATCAAAGAAGGTTTAGGCGGCGTCCCTGGAAAGATTACATCTGCTCCTGCTAGCCACTTATCAACTTTATGTAACCAAATGGTTAACTTCTTAGGTATCATGCAAAATGAATGGGCTGGCGCTCAAGCTTTCTCATCATTTGATACTTACTTAGCACCATTCGTTAAAGTCGATAACTTAACTTATAAGCAAGTCAAACAATGTATCCAATCATTCGTTTATGGTGTTAATACACCATCTCGTTGGGGTACTCAAGCACCATTCTCAAACATCACATTAGACTGGGTTGTACCAAATGATATGGCAGAACTCAACTGTATCGTTGGCGGCAAAGAATTAGACTTCAAGTACAAAGATTGTGAAAAAGAAATGGCTATGGTCAACAAAGCATTCATCGAAATCATGATTGAAGGTGACGCTAACGGCCGTGGATTCCAATATCCAATCCCAACTTACTCAATTACAAGAACATTTGACTGGTCAGAAACAGAAAATAATAAATTATTATTCGAAATGACTGCAAAATATGGTACTCCATACTTCTCTAACTACATCAACTCAGATATGGAACCAAGCGATGTTAGAAGTATGTGCTGTAGATTAAGACTTGATTTACGTGAATTAAGAAAGAAATCCGGTGGTTTCTTCGGTTCTGGCGAATCAACTGGATCTATCGGTGTTGTTACAATCAACATGCCAAGAATTGCTTATTTAGCAACTGACGAAGCAGACTTCTATAGAAGATTAGATAAGATTATGGATATCTCTGCTCGTTCATTAAAAGTTAAGAGAAACACAATCACTACTTTATTAGAAGCAGGATTATATCCATATACTAAGAGATATTTAGGTGGATTCTCTAACCACTTCTCAACTATCGGCTTAGTCGGTATGAATGAAGCTTGCTTAAACGCTAGATGGATTAAACAAAATTTAACTCATCCAGATGCAATTCAATTCACAAAAGAAGTATTAAATCACATGAGAGAAAGACTCTCTGATTACCAAGAATTATATGGTGATTTATATAACCTCGAAGCTACTCCAGCAGAATCAACTGCATTCAGATTAGCAAAACACGATAAGAAAGCTTATCCAGATATCATCACTGCAAGCGAAACAGAAGGTGGTACTCCATACTACACTAACTCTTCTCACTTACCAGTTGGATATACAGAAGATATCTACCAAGCTCTCGACATCCAAGATGGTTTACAAACACTTTACACATCTGGTACAGTCTTCCACGCTTTCTTAGGTCAAAAACTTCCTTCCTGGAAAGCATGTATGAACCTTGTTAGAAAGATTGCTGAAAATTACCACATTCCTTACTACACAATGTCTCCTACATACTCTGTATGTGCTGATCACGGTTATTTAACTGGTGAACAATATACTTGCCCAATCTGTGGTAGAAAAACAGAAGTCTATTCTAGAATTACTGGTTATTATAGACCAGTTCAAAACTGGAACGATGGTAAGAGTGAAGAATTCAAGATGAGAAAAGTTTATAACATTGAAAATTCTAAACTCACTCATGGTGTTCTCAATGCTGATTTAGATAAAGATGAAAAAGCTTACTGCGAATCAGTTGAAAAGATCGTATTATTCGCTACTAAGACATGCCCTAACTGCAAAATGGCTAAGATGTTATTAGACAAAGCAGGTATCGCATATGATGTAGTTGACGCTGAAGAAAATGTTGATTTAACAAAGAAATTCGGCGTTAGAAAAGCTCCTACATTACTTGTTCCTAATGATGATGGAACTTTCACATCATATGAAAACGCAAGTAACATCAAAGGCTATATTGAAGGAGTTAATAACTAATGCAAGACGTCATCATTATTGGTGGCGGTCCTGCAGGAATGACTTGTGCTCTTAACTTATTAAGAGCCGGTCATACAGTCTTGATTATTGAGAAAGAAGCATTTGGTGGTCAAATCGCTACTTCTCCTAGAGTTGAAAACTTACCTAGTATTAAAGAGATTTCAGGATTAGAATTCTCTGATCAATTGTTTGAACAAATCTCTGACTTAGGCGTTGAATTTGAACTCGAAGAAGTTAATGCAATCGTTAAAAATCCAGATGGCACTTTCAGAGTTAAAACTAATTACGGAGAACATGTCGCTAAAGCCGTTGTTATAGCTAACGGCGTTAGCCATCGTAAAATGAATCTTCCAAAGGAAGATGACTTTGTAGGAAAAGGAATTTCCTTCTGTGCTGTCTGTGACGGCGCATTCTATAAAGGTAAAGATGTCTATTTAATTGGAGACGCAAATACTGCACTACAATATGCATTAATGCTCTCTAAAACATCAACTCATGTTTACATGTTCACATTATTTGACAAATTTTTCGGAGATAAAATCCTTGTTGACCGCTTATTAGCAACAAAAAACATCACCGTTACTCAAAATATGAATTTAATCGAATATTTAGGTAATGATGAATTAGAAGGATTAAAATTCGAAAATACAAAAACCAAAGAAGTCTTTGAATACAAAACAAATAATGTATTCGTTGCAATTGGACAAGTTCCTCATAACGAATTCTTATCAGGGTTAGTCGATCAAGAAAAAGGTTTCATCGTCACGAACGATAAAATGGAAACTAATGTCCCTGGCATCTTCGCTATTGGAGATACTAGAGTCAAAACAGTTAGACAAGTCTCAACAGCTGTTGGAGATGCATCAACTGCAAGCTTCTTTGTAGATAGATATTTACAGAGTAAATAAAAAGAAGGTTTTACCTTCTTTTTTAATATCCTCTGAGTTCAACTTGTTTGACGTGGGCTCTTAATATTTTGGCAAATTTTTCTGCTTTTTCTTGGCTCACTTCATTAAGTCCACGCATTATGCATCCGTCTCTATCGACAAATTTTTGAAGGTAGATTTTTCTAGCACCTTCAATCATTTTTCCCATCTCGTTGAAGTCTGTATTTTCGTGGAATTCTTTAACTAATGTAGTTCTAAATTCGTAATCAATCCCACTATTCATTAATAATGAAATGGTTTCTTTTATCTTATCTAATTCAACTGCGTCTCTTCCGCATGTACCCGCGTACAACTTAGGTTCGTTTTTGATATCCATCGCTACGTAGTCGATTAGCTTATTATTAATTAAATCTTTTACAATTTCAGGTCTGGTTCCATTTGTGTCTAACTTAATTTCAAAACCAATGTTTTTGACTTCAATTATTTTTTCTTTTAAATCAGGCATAAGAGTAGGTTCACCACCGCTAAATACAACTGCGTCAATCAGGCCTTTTCTTTTATTCAAATATTCAATAATATCAGCCCATGGAATTACAAGTTCAGCTTCTAATACTAAATCGCCATTATGACAAAATGGACAACGAAAATTACAAGGCTTTGCGAATAGTACGCAAGATACCCTATCTTCGTAATCTAATAAAGACATTTTATCTAATCCAACAAAATCCATAACCCTATTATACACATAACAAGTAATATATAAAATATATTAAATATTTTGTTGTGTAATAAACTTTTATTTTATAGAATAAACATATTATGAAGACACATATTTCCTGGGACGAATATTTTATGGGTATTGCAATGCTCTCTGCATTACGTAGTAAAGATCCCAACACCAAAGTGGGAGCATGTATAGTTGATGACGATAATAAAGTTGTCTCTATCGGTTATAATGGAATGCCATGCGGCCTTCCAGAAGATGAACTTTCTTGGTCGAGAGGAGAAGGCTTAGACAGCAAATATTTATATGTCTGTCACGCAGAATTTAACGCTATTTTAAATACAAGAAACGGCTCATCATTAAAAGGTTGCACATTATACGTTACTTTATTCCCATGTAACGAATGTGCTAAAGCAATTATTCAAACTGGTATCAAAGAAGTTGTTTATTGCGAAAATAAATACAAAGATACTGTCGAAATCCAAGCCAGTACAAAGATGCTTAATCTTGCTGGCGTTAAGATTCGTCATTATAGAGGAACCATTCCTACAATCGAATATAAGGACTAATTATGACTTGTAAAGAATTTGTAGTTGCAAGAAAAGAAGAGATTAAAAATCTTGTTTTAGGAATGAAAAAAGTTCCTTGCATTGGTATTGTTCAATTAAATGAAGACGCTGCAAGTAATGCATATGTTAAAGGTAAACTTAAAGACGCAGCAGAACTTGGCATTAAAGCTGATTTAATTAAACTTCCAATCGAAACAAGTGAAGAAGAATTACTGAAAGTAATTGATAACTTAAATAAAGACGATATTCATGATGGATTTATCGTTCAAATGCCTCTTCCTAAACAAATCAACGAAGAAACTGTTAAATTGGCAGTTGATCCTAAAAAAGATGTTGATGGTTTCCATCCACTATCTTCTTTAGCTCCATGCACTCCTAAAGGAATCATGACTTATTTAAAGCATGAAAAAGTCGAACTTTTAGGAAAGAATGCAGTTGTTATCGGAAGAAGTAATATCGTTGGAAAACCAATGGCAAAATTATTGCTTAAAGAATCATGCAATGTAACTGTTTTACATAGCAAAACTTCTCCAGAAGATATGGCTAGATACATTGAAAATGCAGATATAATTGTAGTAGCTATCGGTAAAGCAGGATTCTTAGATAATAGATTCAAATATAAAGACTCAGCAGTTATTGTCGATGTTGGTATTTCTAGAGACGAAACAGGATTACATGGAGACGCTATTCCAGGGCTTCCTGTTAAATTACAAACTCCAGTTCCAGGTGGAGTCGGATTATTAACTCGTTTGGCGTTATACGAGAACTTATTAGAAATCGTTTCAAAAAAGTAGGAGTAATTAATCACTCCTTTTTTAATGTAATTGTTTTATTTGTGTATTTCACTAAACGCTCGTTTAGTAAAAATGCAATTGCTCTCGAAGTTGTTTCTCTTGCTAATCCTAGATACTCCGCTAGAGCCGTAACTGTTTTAAAATGAAGAGTATTATTTTTGCTATTTTCTAAAGCAAAAAGAAGTCTACCTTTCGCAGATGGAATTGATAACATCTTAATCTTAAAATTAAGTCTTTTTGTGAAGTCTGACTGGCTATTTAAATAACGTTCGAGGAATTCTTCATTTTGAGATAATAACCTTTTTAAAGTGTCTTTATCGATAATACAGACATTGCAATCAGTTAGTGCGACGACAGTACCTCTATAATAAGGATGAGAAGAAAAAACTAAGTTAGATCCAAACATTTCGCCACTACTTAAAGAATTATAAATAACTTTTTCTCCACTAATTAAATAAGTAAAGACTTCAACTTGTCCACTAATAATAATTCCGATTGAATCGCACTTTTCTTCTTCTTGAAAAAGTGTGGTTCCTTTTTTAAATTGAACCATTTTTGTCTTATTAAGTTGTGCTTTTGTTAAGTAATTTATAATATTCATATTTTGTGATTTGAATCACATATTATTATATTTAATTATTTTATAATTGCAACGGAGATAAAAAATTATGAAAACTAAAAAACTATTATTAATACCACTAATCGCATTACTTGGTGCATGTGGTACAAAAGATGCTACAACTACTACAGATAAATCAGAAGAAGGACAAAAAGAAGAAAGAAAATTAAGTGTTATTTCTCCTGCTGGTGCACCTGCTGTTGCAATGTCTTATTTATTAAATTCAGAAAAAGCAAGTTTTGAAACAACAAGTAAGCCTGCATTATTAAAAGGATATTTTGCTGCAAAAACTTATGATGTTATTATTGCTCCTACTGATGTAGGTATTAAAGCAATTCAAGAAGGTTGTGAATATAAACTTGCAGCAACAGTTACTAATGGTAATTTCTATTTAGCTGCTACTGGTGAAGATGCAGATGGAACATTAAATGCCGGTGATAACATTGTTTTATTCCAACAAGGTGGTTTACCAGATAAAATCTTCCATTACATTTATGGAACTGATTTTGACGCAAATATTACTTATGTTCCAAGCGTTGCCGAAGCAGGTACTGCTTATGGTGCAAAAGAAGTTTCTACAGCCGACGGAACAAAAGTTAAAGCTGATTATGTTTTATTATCAGAACCAAAAGTTACTGCATTAAACGTTGAATCAGATAAACTAACTGATTTAAGTGCTGCTTTCGAAACAAAATCTCAAACATCTAAAATTTTCCAAGCTTCAATGTTCGTTATTAATAACAAGGAACCAGAAGTAGGTAATTTCCTAGCTACAGCAAAAGAAAATATTGAAGCTATGTTAGCAGATACAACTAAAATGGTTGCTAACATGGGTAAAGCAGAAGATCCACAAACTTTCTTTGGTATTCCAACACAAATGGCTAAGAAAATTACTGATAAAAATAATGGCTTAGCTATTACATATATGCCTGCAAAAGATAACAAAGAAGCTATCAAATCTTACATGAATATATTAGGAGTCAGTGGAGTTAATGACGAAGTTTTTTACCAATAAAAAAATCTTGTTTGGTTTAGGAACTTTATTTATCCTACTTTTATGGTTTGTAATTTCGCTTTTATTTGATAAAAACTCAATGATTTTCCCATCCCCTATTAGTGCTTTCAAAGCAATGATTGAGTTATTAGGAAAGAAAGTTACATACCAATATCTAGGATTAACTCTTTTAAGAATGCTGATTGGTTTTTCAATCGCATTCTTTTTTGCTCTTATTTTAGGAATTTTCGCAGGTCATAATCCTGGCTTCTATACTTTCCTTAAACCATTAATGAATGTCCTTAAGAGTGTCCCTACAGTTGCCTTTGTTTATCTTTTTATTATTATCTTCCAACCAAAGTACGCTCCTATCTATGTTGTTATCTTGGTAAGTTTACCCATTTTATTTGAATCAGTAGTTACAGGAATTAAGAAAACTGATCCAGATGTTCTTGATGCTGCTAGAGTTGATGGAGCAAATAAAATAACTGAAGTATTAAGAGTCAGACTCCCACTAGCTTCTTCTTATATATTAGTTGGCATATCATCTTCATTAGCTATGTCTTTTAAAATTGAGATCATGGCTGAAGTATTAACTGGTATGACTAAAGGAGGCATAGGTGCTGCTATTAGCGCATTTCAGGGAAGCGAAGCAAATCTTAATAATGTTTTCGGTTATACATTAATAGTTATTATAATCGTTTTACTTTTCACATCACTTTCTGAGTATTTAAAAAAGGTATTTATAAATAAATAACGCTCAATTTTTACTTTTTTAAAATTCTTAAAATTTTCTATTGATTTTTTCTAAGTTATCGGTAATAATAATTGAGCGTTTTACAAGTGGACCGTTGGTATATCGGTTTATTATTCTTCCCTGTCACGGAAGAGAGACGAGTTCGACTCTCGTACGGTCCGCCAAACGCTTTTTTTAAGGAAAAAGGCTCTGACTAGAAAATTCGATTCAGTCGGATGCGGAAATATATGGCTCGGTAGCTCAGTTAGTAGAGCATCAGACTGAAAATCTGAGTGTCGCCGGCGCGCTCCCGGCCTGAGCCACCATATGAAACAAATAATTCCCTTTCACTAGGGAATTTTTCTTTTGTGTCTCAGGCCTCTTATATTCGCTAAACCTTCGTTTAGTAAATACGCGTTTAGTAAAATAAATATATAACCTACTATTAAGCAAAATAAAAAGCGCCCAAAACGGACGCTTTTGATGTTTGAATTATCTTATTTACAAACCTTGCAACAAGCAATTTCGAAGTATGCTTGTGGGTGATCGCATGTTGGGCAAACTTCTGGAGCTTCTTTACCAATGTGAACATGACCACAGTTTCTACATCTCCACATGACTACATCTTCAGCAATAAATACTTTTTTGCCTTTAACTTTATCTAATAATTTTAAGTATCTCTTTTCATGTTCTGCTTCTACAGCACCAACTAATTCAAATTTCTTAGCAATATCTTCGAAGCCTTCTTCTCTTGCTTCTTCTGCCATTCTCTTATACATATTTGTATGTTCAAAGTTTTCTCCTGCTGCAGCTGCTTCTAAGTTTTCTGCTGTAGAACCAATGCCATTGAGTAATTTGAACCACATTTTAGCGTGTTCTTTTTCGTTATTAGCTGTTTCTTCAAAAATTGCGGCTATTTTTTCATAGCCTTCTTTTTTAGCTTTGCTAGCATAGTAAGAGTATTTATTTCTAGCTTGTGATTCACCTGCAAAAGCTTCTAATAAATTCTTTTCTGTTTTGCTTCCTTTTAAATCCATAATTCTTGTTCCTCCTTTATTTAATTATATGAACTCTTTTTTCTTCGTATTGATCTCTTGGTTCAGGATCATCCTTTGGATGTCCTAACAAGATAACGCAAAATGGAACTTGTTTTTCTTTTAATCCCAATACTTCTTGAATCTTAGCAATTGGTTTCTTTTGTGGGTATACACCACACCAAACAGAACCTAATCCTAAATCAGTTGCTCTAAGAAGAATATTTTCTGTTGCAGCAGCACAATCTTGTACCCAAAATTCTTTCATTTGTAATGGAAGAGCTCTACCAACATCCCCTACTACAACAATCGCTGCTTTAGCACCATAGTTAGCGAATAAAAGACATTTAACTACTTTCTTAAGAACTTCTTGATCTTGAATACCAAAGAAATCCCAAGGTCTTTTATTCATAGCACTAGGGCCTGACATAGCAGCGTGCATTAATTCATTCATATCTTCGTCAGATACTAATTCGTCTGTATATTTTCTACAGCTTCTTCTTTTTAATAATGCTTCTTTTAATTCCATATTTCTCCCCTTTATTTATTATGCTTTCGTAAATTTGTAAGTTGTCTTTGAATAATAATCTTGATTAGCTTCTAAAACGATAGATGGGAAATTGCTATGATGAATTGCATCAGGGAAATCTTGAGCTTCCAAGCAAATACGTCCGGTATCGTTATATAATTGTAAGCCAACTCTATCGGTTGAAACTTCACATGTAATACCAGTAGTTTTACCAGTTAATTCAGCAACTTTTTTATATTCGGTTTCCTTAACTTTACTTAAAACTAAGTTTGAATCATTATTTCCTTTGTAGTCAGTTTTGGTTGTGTAATCTAAGGTTGTACCTGTAACAGAAGCGAATTCTCCAGTTGGGATTAAATCATTATCTGCTTTTGTGTATTCAGAAGCAATTGTCCAAAGAGTATGATTGTTCCATGTTCCAGTATCAATGCCATTCATATTCATATACAAATGATTTGTTGGATTAAATAAAGTCTTTTTATCACATTTAGCGCTGTATTCGATATCAAGAGTTCCATCGTCACTCAATGTATATGTTGTTGTAACATGCATTTTTCCCGGAAAGCCTTGATCACCATCAGCAGAATCTAATGAAAAAACAATTTTACTTGCGTTTTGATAAGATTTGGTCCAGTCAATTTCTCCAAAGCCTTTACGGCCACCATGTAAGCAATGCTTCTCCCATTGATTTTTATCAATATTGTATGTTACGCCGTCTAAATCGAATTTTGCATTTGCGATTCTATTTGCAACTCTGCCTGCAACGAAACCGTTTTCAGCAATTTTTACATTATTTAATTTAACAGAATCGATTTTTGCACCTTTATTTGCAAATTTAACAACTAATCCATTTTTGTTTGATAATTCCATATCAACAAATGTTTCTTGGTTTTCACCTTCGTTAGGATTATTTTCTTCATTATTATTGTTGCCGTTGTTGTTATCTGTTTTTCCAGAATCATTATTTGTTTCAGTTAGATTATTTTCTTCTGGGATTTTGTCATTAATAGTTGTTCCTTCATTGCTTGAGCATCCTAAAAGAGCAAACAAACACACCATAAACGAACCTATTTTTAGTGTTTTTTTCATAATATTAATTCCCTCAATTAAATACATTATGATTCATTTAAATATTTTTTTAAATATTTTGCTAAAATAATAATCAAATGAATAAATGTTTATTAGTTTTTTATAGTGGTACAAATAACACTACTTATATAACAAACAAACTTAAAACCAGATTAGAAAATGAAGGCTATGAAGTTGAAACATATAGAATAAATCCTATTAAATTTGAGAAATTAGATTTTTCTCAGTACGATTTAGTTGGTATTGGGCATCCAATTTATGGCTTTAATCTTCCTGGTATAGTTCATAAGTTCTTTAAGAAACAAACTTTCATTAAAGATCAAAGATATTTTATATATAAAAACTCTGGGGAAACTTATGGAGCAAATGATGCATCAAGTTTAGCTCTTAGAAGATTAATAAAAAGAAGAAAAGGTAATCTTACAAACGAATATCATTTCATCATGCCTTATAACATCCATTTTAGATTTGACGAAAATCTGGTTAAGGAGATGTTAGGAATAGATGAATTATTAATGGATATTTTAGTTAAAGAAATTAAAGACAATATTCCTAATGTAAAGAAATATAAGTTTGTTAATAGATTAATTAATCACCCGATGAGACTAACTTATATAGGCGGAAATATTAATGTTTTATTTTATAAAGTAGATAAAAAGAGATGCATCAACTGTGGATTATGCATCCAAAAATGTCAGATGAACAATATCTACCGCGACAAGAGAGGAAAAATCAAATTCCATTCACGCTGCTTGATGTGCATGAATTGTACCTTAAACTGCCCAAAAGACGCGATTAAGATGGGTTTATTTAATTCATGGAGAGTAAATAAGCCATATAATTTTAAAGAAATTGAAAAAATAGAACTTAAAGAACCTATTATTACAGAAAATACAAAAGGATTCTTTAAGTGCTATATAAAAACTTATGAGCAAATAAAAACTCGCCATAAGGAATTATTTGGCGAGTAAATATTTTAATTAGCGTTTGTAGTAACCTGAGTTACGTTATTTTTCTTTGAATTTTGTTTAACTGAATATACGACATTTAATATTAATACTGCAGGTATAACTAACGTTGTTGCAATCCAAGTAACATACCAAAATTTTTGTATTAGTTCTTTACCAAAATCAGTATATGATACTGTGGTTAAGGCGATATAAAACCAAGCATAGAATCCAACTAAAATGAATAATAAGCCTAATGCAAACTGGGCTCGTGTTTCTTTTACTTTTGTAAATCCCATTAAGAACAATATAACAATTAACGGAATAAATATAAGCAATACATAAATTTGATTAAAAACATTAATATGAATAATTGCTGCAGCAGCACAAACTAAAGCTGCAAAAAGAGTGAATGCTTTAACAAAGACACCAAAGGAATTATCTAATTCAACTTTAATTTGCTTATTTTTTAAAACTGTATAAACAATTTCTGCAATTATTGAAAGTATTGAAAACAAGGCAAACAAAGAGAATCCTGAAGCAATAAAAACTTTTCCTGAAACAGTTGGTGGCAAATCTTCTAAAAATTCAAACAACTCTGCCATAAGGCTTTCTATCGAATTAAAAAAAGCTGGTATAAATAGTAACGAATCTAAAAGCACACTCATTATAAGGAAGAATACATGATACGATTTTAATCTTGGAACTCCTCTTAAAAAATGGAAAATAACTAATCCAGCAAAATATACAAAGAAAACTAAATTAATAATAGGTAAAATAAATAGCCAAAAGCCAAAATATAATGCAACACAAATAGAAAAATAAAGCGCAGCAATTCCAGCAAATATATTGATTGTGTTTTTAATTTTCTCGAAAGTTTTCATAAAACAATCCTCCCCCTATCCACATAATATATGAACACATTACATTTTGCTCGTGCATATGTGTTCCATTATGTGCATATTTGTTCTATGTTAATATAAACGATTTAATCCCTGTCTATTTGCTCTTTCTTTTTTAATTAACATTATTATTCCAAAAATAATCACCGCAGGAAGAATTATTGCAGTCATTATCCAAGATACCATAAATAAAGCGCTCGAAGATCCTTTTATAGGTAAGATTCCATCAACAAAACCAATCACACCGAATAGACAATAATAGATCATCAATAAAATAGAAAGAATA
>JAGCCQ010000078.1 GCA_017651565.1 Bacilli bacterium
AAAGATATGATTTTAGGCGTTTTAAGAAGTATTACTAAGAAGGATGGTAAAATAATCGACCTATCTAAAGATAAGAAGGCTAGAAGGTTCTTTTACACTAATTTCTTTTATATCAAAGCATTCTTCCAAATCATTGGTAAGATATTACATATCAGGAAAGTAAAATAATATAACATCGGCAAAAAACAAAAAACTTTATATAACTATTGTAAATATTGCCGAATATAGTATTATTAATATATGAATAAATTCATATCCATTAAAGAAGCATCAATTAAGTGGAACATTTCGGAAAGAAGTGTTCGTAATTACTGCGCTCATGGAAGAGTTCCTGGTGCTGTTTTTAATAATGGACATTGGCTCATACCAGAAGAGGCTAAAAAACCAGTAAGACTTAATGAGAAGAATAATAAGAATCATCTTTTGGAAAGATTGAGAGAAGAAAAGAAACATCAAATCAGTGGCGGAATATACCACAAGCTTCAAATTGATTTAACTTATAATTCAAACCACATTGAAGGCAGTGAACTAACTCATGATCAAACTAGGTATATTTTTGAAACAAGAACTATTGGTTTAGAAAATAAAAACTCATCAGTAAGAGTGGATGATGTTGTTGAGACGATTAATCATTTTTCTGCGATCGATAGGGTGATTGATTTTGCTAACTATGAACTTAGTGAGCCGTTTATTAAAGAACTCCATAAAATATTAAAAACAGGAACATCTGATTCCAGACTTCCATGGTTTGCCGTTGGTGAATACAAAAAAAGAGCAAATGAAGTGGGCGATATGGCCACTACATCTCCGCAACTTGTTGGAAATGAAATGAAAAAGCTTATTAGCGATTATAATCAAAAAGAGAACCATTCTTTTGAAGAGATAGTGGAATTTCATGTCAAATTTGAAAGAATTCATCCATTCCAAGACGGCAATGGTAGAGTGGGTCGTTTGATTATTCTTAAAGAGTGTCTGAAAAACAACATTGTTCCTTTTGTCATCTTTGATAACAAAAAGATGTTTTATTATCGTGGGCTTAAAAACTGGAATCAGCAACGTGGTTGGCTATTAGATACTTGTTTAGATGGGCAAGATACAGTAAAAGCGTACTTAGATTATTTTGGAATAGTGTATCGTAATTAAGGAAGCAAAGATGAGAAATAAAGAAACACTAAAGTTTATTACTAATAATATTAAAGGCAGTAAGAAGAAAGTTCTTATTCTTTCAATCGTGCAAACCTTATTAGGTGTTTTAACTGTCGCTTTCTCTTTTATGCTTAAGCCTGTGATAAACGCTCTTGAGGATAAGAACAATGACTTATTAATTAGAAATGTCATTATTCTTGCTTCTATCGCGGTTGTTCTTATCATCTTACAAATCTTTTATCGCTTATATTACGAAGTTAGTTATATCGATATTGAAAATAGACTTAAAAATAACTTATTTAAAACAATCTTAAATAAAGATTATCAAGAGATTAAAAATACACACGATGAAGAATGGATTCATAGATTAACTAGTGATACTGCAGTCGTGGCTAATTCTATTCTTTCTATCTTACCTTCATTATGTAGAATGGTGGTGCAACTAGTCTTAGCGCTCGTCGCTATCATCGTTTTATTCCCAGTCTTTGGTTTGTCTTTATTACCATTTATTGTTTTAGTAATTTTAATAACTTACTTTATGAGGAAACGCTTAAAAGCGTATCATCATTTAGCCCAAGAAAAAGATGGTAGGGCTAAAGTGTTCTTATCTGAATCTCTTCAAGGTTTAGCGATTGTCCATTCCTTCGTTAAAGAAGATGTCTTTACTAAGAAGAATGAACAAAACTTAGAAGAATATAAGAAAGCTAGATTAAAAAGAAATACATTTAATGTTCTTTGTTCTGTGGGCTTTATTGTTGTTTATTATACTTTCTATATTCTCGCTATTATCTTC
>JAGCCQ010000011.1 GCA_017651565.1 Bacilli bacterium
GCTGTAACAACTTTATTTAATTCATCTTCATAAACAGGAGCACCTTTATAAGTACCATCACTTCTAACAGGGGTTCCATCAGCATTAAATAAAGTATCTGCTGGAGCGTAGATTTCATTACCATTTGCATCTAAAACTAAGTTATTTTGTGCATTATCGGAGAAGTTTTGGAATGAAGGATCTTTTGTGAAGTCTCTTGTCCAAGTATCTACTGTTTTACCTGAAGGGTTAACATCACCAGTTAAGATACGGCCAACTGCACCAGCACCATTAGCACCAGGAGTACCAATCCAAAGGATTCCGCTAACTTTATCATCTTTTTCAAATACATCACATTCATAAGCATTGCCAGAATTAATGATAATGATGATATGGTCTGTATGTTGTTTTAATTCATTAAATAATGCTTCTTCATTAACAGACATCTCTAAAGCATGTCTATTACTAATTGGGTTAGGGTTCTTTTGCGAATCGTGTGCATTACATGTCTTAACATCACAACCTTCTGAACCTTCACGTGAAATAACAAAGATTGCTGCATCTTTGTATTCATCAATTGATGCAAGAACATCTTGTGAATAGCTACTTAATGGTGTTTCACCAATAGTAACTTCAGAAATGCCTTTCCAGTTACTATTTCCGTTTGTTCTACCAGAACCAGAAGCACTTGATTCATAGAAACTAGTCAATGTTTTGTTAACAAGTAAGCCAGCACTCTCTAAAGAGTCGACCATCTTAATTTCTGTAATGCCTCTACTAACGCTACCAGCGCCAGAACCAGCACCACCTCTAACCAAGCTAATACTTGATTTACCAGCAAGAGAAACTTTTGAGTTCTTTGCCATTGGTAAGAAACCATCGTTCTTTAAAAGGACACAACCTTCATCAGAAATACGTTGGTTTAAATCCATTGCTTTTTGACAGTATTTGTCTCTATCATTGCCAATATCTGAGAAAAAGCTGTCTAATTTACCTGCAGCAGCATTAACACCTTTTGTAGTTGATATTGCTCCCATACCTAAAACAGGTAAAAGACCTAATAATAGTAGTTTTTTCTTCATACTACATTTTCCTTTCGCAAATTATATTGCTTGCCCGCTTCAATTCGAATGCGACATAAAAAGAGATTAAAAACCATATTTGAGTTATAAGTTTTTAAAAGTCTACGTTTATAATTATACATTTAGGGCTTAAATACTTAAATAGGATATTTTTTAGATTGAAGTCTTACCAAGTTTGCTTAATTAAAAAGAGAGGATTGTAGTTCCTCTCATAGATTACTTGATATCTATCCAATATCTTTCTAATCTTTCACCGCCATATTTAGAGATGATTTCATCTTCAAATACGCCACCATTGTTAATTATCGATTTCTTTGAACCAATATTATCAGGGTCGCAAGACATCAACGCTCTATTTATACCCATCTTTTTGCATTCTTGAAGCGCTAAACCAACCATCTTCGTAGCATAACCTTTTCTTCTTTCACTAGGTCTAATGCCATCTCCGATATGACCACCACCATAAAGCAATCCTTCGTTTAAGTAGTGTCTAATATTAACAGCCCCTAAGAAAATGTCTCTTTCATCATCGTACAAAAATAATGTTGTTGTAGGTACATATCCTGGTTTTAAATGGTCGTTATCATACATCTTTTCAACATAGTCATCAAAGTTATGATAGTCATTAGCAAAAATAGCGAATGGGGATTGATTGCCGCCATTTTTAACAAGGTCTGCAACCCATTCATCTAACATTTCATTTAATTGTCTTTGATATTCTTTTGTTAATTTTACTAATTTTAAAGACATACTATTTCTCCAAATACTTAATCATCATAACTTCATCACCATATGTTCCATCTTTAAATTTAAGAGCTTTAGGGCAAACACCGTATGGTTTAAATCCAAACTTCTTATATAATGCTCTTCCTCTATCATTAGTGGAAGCATACTCTAAGGTGAGTATTTCAATGCCTTCTTGTTTATTAGCTAAATCTAACATTATTTTAAATAACGCAGAGCCAATACCTATATTCCAATATTCTTTTAATAAGGATATACCGATGCTACCTTTGTGTCTTGCTCTAAAATGTCTATTAAAATTTAAACCGCTCATTCCTGCGATTTTTCCATCTATATAAACGCAAAGGAAATAACCTTTACCAATTATATTCTTTTCAATAAACGCTTTTTCTTCTTCAATAGAAAGTTCGGGATCTTCTGGAGCAGAAAGTACAAATTCTGTCTCGCGTAAGATTTGGTTATGAACTCTTAATAATTCTTCAGCGTCTTCAACAGTAGGTGTTTTAATTAAAACTTTAATTCCGTTTTTAACAGTAACTTCTTTACCTTCAAAAATCATACTTCCTCTCCTTTATATTTCCAAAAAGACTACCACAAATGATTCTAATTTAAAAGAGCCCACTTTCATGGACCCTTAATAATTATTGATTAGTCATCATCCTCGTCTTTGTCATCGTCGTCATCATCATCAGAACATTTACCAAAGTGATGATCTAATGGATTAACGATTGAGTAATAAACAGGTACAAGCAAGAATACAACCCACATTGGATGCCATAAACCTGTTAACATACTTACTGTAATAAATACAACAGTACATAAGACAGGCATATTGAATGCACCAAGTTTCTTTTTCTCAAAACATCTAATAATGGAAGCAATGATTTCTGGTACTAAGAAGAGAGTCCATGCAACTTCCCAATATCCTACTAAAAATCCTATTAATAAATAACCA
>JAGCCQ010000079.1 GCA_017651565.1 Bacilli bacterium
ACGTGAAGGTAATGATATTAAACTCGAGATTCCTTTAGACTTCGTTGATGCAATCTTAGGAACAACAAATGAAGTTCCAACTGTATATGGAGATGTTCAAGTAACTATCCCAGCAGGTACACAACCTAATACAGTCTTAAGACTTAAAGGACAAGGTGTTAAGGATTTAAGAACTGGTAAACCTGGTGATCAATACATTAAAGTTATCATCCAAATGCCAACTTCTCTTACAAAAGATCAAAAAGACCTTTTGGAGAAATATAAAGAAAAATCTAAAGACCAAGATAACATCTTTAAGAAATTCTCAAAATTATTTAAAAAATAAAGACTACTAACGTAGTCTTTTCTTTTATTTCTGGATATTTTTCCGGAATTTTTGTCATGTTTTAAAAAAATACCCCCTCTATAGATAAGTGAGGAGGAAAATTATGTACTATATACCCCAAATTACGAACAACGATTGTTTGTTCACTGCATTCAAAATGTTACTTGCTAACGTAAAGAAAGATGAGAAGTATCTTTATCTTCAGGAGGATGAGAAGCACGGAGCTTATTCTTTATTGGAAATAATAGAGAAAGGTAAAGCTTTTGGTGTGGAACTTTTTGGTTTCGAAGCTGATAACAAAAACGAATTAAAGAACTGCAAAAATGTTCCTTTAATTCTAACTATTAAAGTAGGAAGTCAAAGTCTCCATAGTGTTTTTGTTTATAAAGTTACTGAACATTATGTCTATTACTTAGATAGTGACGCTGGAAAAATTAAGATGCCTTTTGAAAAATTCATCTCTCAATGGGATGGGAAAGGGTTGATGACTAGGACGGTCAATAAGGTAGAGAATGAACCAGAACCTTTTAAAATGGAAGTGAAACGAAATCCTTTAAGAAATATTTTCCAATTATTAAGCGCGATTTGTTTTATTATCGGACTTTACTTTATTGATGGAAAAACAAATGTTTTTGTTCCTATTGGCTTAATAATTGGCGGAGTAATTATCGAAGTCATTACTAAAGTAATACAAATTAAAGATATGAAGAAATTTGATAGCCAAACTAATGGTTATCTAGATAAGGTGAAAAGTAAAAATTATTTTGAATTTCTTCCAAGAAGAGAAAAACTCAAATTATCTATTTTCAGTTTAAAGAATAACTATATGTTTTACTTTATCAGCTGCGCTTTTGTAATCTTTGTAATTTTACTTAATAATCCGCTCAATATTGCGTGCACTGTAATGCCAATTGTTTTAGCAATTATTCAATGTATTTTCATTAGACCATTGGAAAAGAAAAAGAATATGGAAATTGAACTTTTGGAGGTTAAATTTTCAAAAGAAAAATCAAGTGCGTCTGCAAGCAAATCTTTAAAACAAATTGAAAAGGAAGCCTATGGATTTTCTTATTCTGTTTTAGGTAAAAATGCGATTGGAATTATTTTGTTTTTCATCGCTTCATTTGTTACTTTGAAACTCTTAAACGCGTTTGATTTAATCAATATATTCTTCTTAGTTTTTACAGAAATATTCTTATATCAAAACTTACTTCCGTTGTTTACTTACGAGTCCAGAAAAATCGAAGAAAAACTCAACTACATGAGGTTCATTAATTTGCTTCAATAACTATATTTAAGTTAAAGTATTTATGATATAATCATACATATGGAATTAGACTTTACATCAATAAACGAAGATTTTAACAACTACGAAGAAATCTATTCATACCTAATTGAGAAAGCTTTTAAGGTGTTGAATTTATCATTTGATCCAGTTGTTTCTGTGTCATTTATTGACAATGAAGAAATTCATAAAATTAACAAAGAATATAGAAAAATCGATAGACCAACTGACGTTATAAGCTTTGCTTTCTTAGATAATGAAGATAGGGCAAAAGAATACGCTAGTGGAATGCCAGTAATTCTTGGAGATATTTATATCTCTTTAGATAAAGCAGATGAGCAAGCTAAAGAATACGGGCACTCAATGAAACGTGAACTTTGTTTCTTGTTTGTACATGGCTTATTGCATTTACTTGGATATGATCATATGACAAAGGAAGATGAAGAAATCATGTTCCCTTTGCAAGATAAGATTTTAGAAGGAGAGACATTCTAATGGACAAAAACGAACTAATTAAATTAGCTACTGACGCAAGAAAATTATCTTACTCACCATATTCCAACTTTAAAGTTGGTGCTGCAGTATTATGCAAAAACGGTGAAGTCTTTGTAGGCTCTAACGTTGAAAATGCAGCTTATGGCTTATGCATGTGCGCAGAAAGAAATGCTCTTTATAACGCTATGATGCACGGTATGAAGAAAGATGACTTTGTCATGTTTGCAGTTATTGCTGATACAGATGCTCCATGCTCTCCATGTGGTTCTTGTAGACAAGTTCTTGATGAATTATATCCAGCAGAAGCTCCTATCTATATGGCTAATCTTAAAGGTGATGTTAAAGAAACAAATAATAAAGAATTACTTCCATTTTCCTTTGGAAAGGATGACTTAGAATAATGAAATCAGGTTTTGTCGCTATTTTAGGACGTCCAAATGTTGGAAAGTCTACTTTATTAAATGCAATCTTAAATAAGAAAGTCAGTATTGTTACTGATAAAGCTCAAACAACAAGAGATGACATCAAAGGAATTTTTAATTCCGAAGATGCTCAAATCGTTTTTATTGATACTCCTGGTATTCATAAGCCACATCAAAAGTTAGGACAAGAAATGAATAACATGGCTTTTGGAGCTGCTCACAATGTTGATGCTTCAATTTTAGTTATTGATTCTAGTAAATCTTTCGGTGATGGTGATCGATATTTATTGGACCACTTAGACATCAATAACGCTCCATTAATTATTGTTTTAAACAAAATCGATTTAGTTAAAATTACGGAAGCTCAAAAACTTAGAAGTATTTATGAAGAGAAATTTCCAAACGCAACAATTTTAGAATGTGTTGCTAAAGAAAAGTTTAATGTTGATACTTTAATTAGTAGGTTAATTGAAATCTTACCAGAAGGACCTAGATATTATGATGTTGCTGAGGTCTCTGATAAGGATGAAATTTTCCAAATTAAAGAAATCATTAGAGAAAAGATTCTTAAAACTTTAAGAGATGAAGTTCCACATTCAATTGCTATTTATATGGAAAATATTGAATGGGAAGAAAATCCAATCGAAATTAAAGCTTCAATCATCGTTGAAAAAGATTCTCAAAAAGGAATCGTTATCGGCGCTGGTGGTAGAAGAATTAGAGACATTGGAACTAAAGCGCGTAGAGATATCGAGAAATTATTGAATAAACACGTATTTTTAGAATTATTCGTAAAGGTTTCAGAAGATTGGAGAAACCAAGAAGACGCTTTATCAAAATTTGGGTACAAGTACGAAAAATAAAGAATGAAAATTATTATTCTTTCAGTTACTAAATATAAAGAAAAAGATGCAATTATAAACGCTGTTAGCGAAGCAGGATATGTTTCTTTAACTGCGAAAGGAATTTTAGATCCGAAATGTAAGAATCACGAACTTAATAATATTTTAAGCATTGTTGATGTAGATTTTATTGAAGGAGATTACAAATATCCTCTTATTAAAAGAAGTAAGGTTTTAGTGTCTCCAGTTGATTTAAATAGCGATTATTATTTAATGGCAACATTAATGTTGCTTAGCGAATCTACTCTTCATTTATTAGAAGAGAGTGAATATTACAAAATGTATCAACATCTTTATGATGCAATCGTCGCCCTTAAAGAAGGCGAAGATTATTTAAAAGTTGCTTTAATTTATTTAGCAAGAATCATTAATTACGCTGGATATCAGTTTGAATTTAATCACTGTATCTACTGCGGAAGTAAACAAAATATCTTTGCTTTCTCTTTTGAAGAAGGTGGATTTGTTTGCAAAAATTGTTCATCAGAAGACACGCAAAATGACCTTACTCCAAAACAGCTAAAGTTATTGAGAGCAACTTTCTTAGTAAAAGATTATAAGATTCCAGACAATATTTTTAATAAAGAAGATGGGCTATATTTATTAATTAAATATGGCCACTTTATTGAGGATGGTTTGGGCTATTCTTTAAACTCTATAAAATTAATTACAAAATAACACTCAAAATAGGTTGACAATATTTTTATATAAAAGTAAACTTTTAATGTTGTCTGTCTAAAGAGGAGATTATATTATGGCAAAAGCAGATTTTGAAAAATTATGTAACCATTTCATCACCTCTGGATTTTATTTTCCAGGTAGTGAAATTTATGGTGGTTTAAGTAATACTTGGGACTATGGTCCTTTAGGAAGTGAAATCAAACAAAACATTAGAAAAATGTGGTGGAAGAAATTCGTTCAAGAAAGCACAACTAATGTTGGTATTGATGCAGCTATCATGATGAACCCAAGAGTTTGGGAAGCTACAGGTCACGTTTCTACATTCAACGATCCATTAATCGATTGTAAGCATTGTAAACAACGTTTCAGAGCTGACCAAATCATCGAAGCTCAATTCCCAGATGCTGACGTTAACGATATGACTAATGAAGATATGATGAAATTCATTAGAGAAAATCACGTTAAATGTCCAAACTGCGGTAGCGAAGATTTCACAGATATTCGTCAATTCAATATGATGTTTAAAACACATATTGGTGTTACAGAAGACAATAGATCAACAGTCTATTTACGTCCTGAAACAGCACAAGGCGTTTTCGTAAACTTCAAGAATGTTATTAGAACAACAAGAAAGAAATTACCTATTGGTATTTGTAACGTTGGTAGAGCATTCAGAAATGAAATCACTCCAGGCCAAATGACTTTCAGAACAAGAGAATTTGACCAAATGGAAATGGAATTCTTCTGCAAACCAGGTACTGATTTAGAATGGTTCGCATA
Source organism: Bacilli bacterium (assembly GCA_017651565.1). GTDB lineage: Bacteria > Bacillota_I > Bacilli_A > RFN20 > CAG-826 > RGIG9670. The sequence goes on from JAGCCQ010000079.1 coordinate 4,888, forward strand.
TTGGAAACAATACTGTTTAGATTTCATTGCTTCCTTAGGAATTAAGAAAGAAAACTTAAGATATAGAGATCACGAACCAGAAGAATTGGCATTCTATTCAAAAGCTACAACAGATATCGAATATTTATTCCCATTCGGTTGGGGTGAAATCTGGGGTATCGCAGATAGAACTGATTACGATTTAGGTAGACACCAAAAATTCTCTGGCGAATCTTTAGAATACTTAGACCCAGAAACGAACGAAAAATATCTCCCATACTGTATTGAACCATCAGTCGGTTTGGATAGATTAATATTAATGACTTTAGCAGATGCATATGACGAAGAAGCAGTTGGCGACAACGACACTCGTATTGTTATGCACCTATCTCCAGCAGTTGCTCCAACTAAAGTTGCAGTTCTTCCATTAAGTAAGAAACTCGAAGCAAAAGCTAGAGAAATTGAACAAAACTTAGCAAAATATATGACTGCAGTTTATGACGATACTGGTAGTATCGGTAAACGTTATAGAAGACAAGATGCAGTTGGCACTCCATTCTGTGTAACTGTTGACTTCGATACAGAAAACGATAACGCAGTCACAATCAGAGATAGAGACACAATGGAACAAATTCGTATGCCTATCGCTGACTTAGTTAAATATCTTAACGAAAAAATTTTCTTCTAATTAAAGGAGTTCTATGCCTGTTGATAATGATTTAAAAGAAGCCGTTTTAAAGCACGCCGACATAGTCGAAGTGATTAAATCATTCATTCCTGTTACTAAAAAAGGAAAGAATTATTTTGCTGTGTGTCCATTTCATGATGACACAAACCCTTCTTTATCAATATCACCAGAAAAACAAATCTTTAGATGCTTCGTGTGTGGCGCATCAGGTACTGCGATATCATTCGTAATGAAATATAAGGGACTTCAATACTTTGACGCCCTTAAGCTAGTTGCGGAGATATCGGGATTTGATGATCCAAGATTACACAGCCAAGTAACTAAAGTAATTAAAAAAGATGAAGTGGCTGAGCCAATGCTTAAGTGCCTAAAAGACTTAACACTTTATTATCAATACGCTTTATCAACTGATGAAGGAAAAGAAGGTCTGGATTACTTTATATCTAGAAATCTCGATGACAAGTTAAGAGATAAATTCTTACTTGGATACGCTTATAAAGATGGTAAAGCAACATGCGAATATCTCCAGAAAAAAGGTCACTCAATTAAGACTATCGAAGATATTGGCATAGGAAAAATGTCTAATGGAACCATCACTGATAAAAATGCAGGTAGGGCAATATTCCCAATCTGTAACGCAAATGGTGATGTAGTCGGCTATAGTGCTAGACGAATAGGAAATGGCAGTGAAGCAAAATATGTTAACTCACCTGAAACTTATTTGTTCCATAAGAGCAAGATTTTATATAACTATCACAATGCGAAAGATAAAGCCCGTAATAAGAAACACATTTATGTGTTGGAAGGCTTTATGGATGTATTTGCACTTGAAAAAGTTGGTATAGATAACTGTGTTGCTTTGATGGGTACAGCGTTAACTAATGACCACATTCAAATGTTAAGAAGCCTTAACTGTGAAATAAGAATGTGCTTGGATGGCGATTTACCTGGACAAAGCGCAATGATGGAAGCTTGTAAGTTATTCTCAAAAGCAGGAATGTCGTGTCGAATCGTTTATAACAACAATTCTTCAAAAGATCCTGATGAAATTCTCAATACAGAAGGAAAAGACGCTCTAATTAGCTATTTGAATAACTTGCAGACATATCCAGAGTTTGCACTTAACTATTATCAGAACTCAAATCCACTCAATACTACTGAACAAAAGAAAGCATTGGTAAGTGAATTCGTTCCGATATTATTATCACTAAATAGCCAACTTGAATTAGGAACTTATCTAAGAAAGTTATCAAAGATAACTGGATACGATGTCGAAAGTATCAGAGAAGTTCTTAAGAAAGTTAAAACTAAAAAAACGGATGTAACAAAAGCAATCGCATCTTTCCATCCAGAAAGAAAAGTTCTCGCAAAACTTGCTTTAGCTGAAAGAGAGATGTTATTCCAAATGTTAAATAACAAATCAGCAGTTAATTTCTATGAATCTAAACTCGGTGGATTCTACGATGAGATTTATAGAAACATTGCTAACTACATCGTTGAATATACGAAAGCACATGAGAATATTGATATTCCGGCGATTATCAACGATATCGAAGGTTCTGACTTAGATAATAGGGATGAGTTAATTAACGAGTTAACGAGCCTATTATACGAACGTAGAAGCCATCCTGGATGTGATGACAATCTACTAAGCGATTTATATGATTCAATCAACAAAGAAAAAGAGAGAATCTTCGAAAATGATATCCTTGAACAATCGCTTCAAGGAAAATCCGAGCTAGAAAAAGCTCGTCTCATTAAAGAATTTAATGATAGAAAATTTAAGAATAAGTAAAGGATGAGGGCATTATTATGGCAAAAAAGGAAACAAAGAAAACAACAATCGTCAATGAAGATGGCGAAATTATGAATCTTGATGAAATCAAGAAACAATTATTAAAGAAAGCAAAATCCGCAGGATCATTAGATCAAAGTGATATTTATGATGCTCTTTCTGCTTACGAAATCGATGATGATACAGTTAACGAATTAATTACTTTCTTCAAAGAACAAGGCGTTGAAGTTATCTCTGAAGATGATGACGCTGAAGATGAAGATTTTGAAGAAGATTTCGACTATGAAAAAATGACTAAAGCTGGCGCTGATGATGACTTCGAAGATTTCGATGGCGAAGAAAATCTTGAAGAAGACATCGATATTGAACATCTTGATGTTACATTAGGCGGCGAAGTCAAAGTTAACGACTCAGTTAAGATGTATCTTAAAGCAATCGGTGCTTACGCATTAATCGATGCTGATAGAGAAATCGTTCTCGCTAAGAAAATCTTAGAAGGCGATGAAGATGCAAAGAATGAATTAATCAACGCAAACTTGCGTTTAGTTGTTAATATCGCAAAACATTATGTTGGTAGAGGTATGCTCTTCTTAGATTTAATCCAAGAAGGTAACTTAGGCTTAATGAAAGCTGTTGATAAATTCGATTACACAAAAGGATTTAAGTTCTCAACATACGCAACATGGTGGATTCGTCAAGCAATTACTCGTGCAATTGCTGACCAAGCTCGTACAATTCGTATTCCTGTTCACATGGTTGAAACAATCAACAAAATGACAAGAATTCAACGTCAATTAATTCAAGAATTAGGTAGAGAACCAACAGCAGATGAAATTTCTGAAGCTATGGGTGGTGAACTCCCTCCAAAGAGAATTAGAGAAATCCAAAGAATCGCTCTTGAACCTGTTTCATTAGAAACTCCAATTGGTGAAGAAGATGATTCACACTTAGGCGACTTTATCGAAGATAAAGAATCTGAATCTCCTGTTGAATTCACAACAAGACAATTATTAAAAGAAGAATTATATTCAATTCTTACTGAACTTTCTGATAGAGAAGAAAGAGTTATTAGATTACGTTACGGTTTAGATGATAATCGTCCAAGAACTCTTGAAGAAGTTGGTAAAGAATTTGGTGTTACTCGTGAAAGAATTAGACAAATCGAAGCTAAAGCTATCAAGAAATTAAGACACCCAACAAGAAGTAAACGTTTAGGCGATTACAAGGAAAAACTATAATGGAAATTAAAATATCCAAACGATTAGAAACAATTGCTGCAATGGTTCCAAAAAGCATTGTAGCGGATATTGGTAGTGATCATGGAAAACTCATGATTGAACTATTTAATAGTGGCAAAATAACCAAAGGTTATGCTGTCGAAAATAAAAAAGGACCATATAATCGTTTGGTGAAAGCGTTGGAAGAAGAAGGTGTTATTGACCATGTTATTCCTATGCTTTCAGATGGCATTACTGAACTACCTAAATGCGTAACCACAGTTGTTATTGCTGGTATGGGTGGTAAAGCTATTGTTAACATCCTTAAGAAGGATCTACGCAAATTAGATAATGTTGAAACATTGGTTATAGATGCTCATTCATGCATTCCTTTTGTTAGGGATGAAGTATCTAAAATTGGTTATTCAATTTCAGAAGAAAAGATTATTAAAGAAGATGGTATTTTCTATGAAATTATTCGTTTTACAAAATCTGATGTTGCTTTCTATAGTGACGATGATATTGAATTTGGACCAATTTTAAGAAAAGAAAAAAGCGCTCTTTTCAAAGAAAAATATCAAAGTAGAATTGACGAAATTGATAACTTAATCAGTTCTAAGAAATTACCCTACAATAGAATTGCTATTTTAACAGCTGAAAAGACAAAGTTGGAGACTATCTTATGATAGAAATGAAAAAGATTTTACAAAAACTTTCAGTCAATTTTCCAAAAAGATTAGCCGCAAAATATCATGATCATGTAGGCTTAATGACTGGAAAAATGCCTGGTAAAGTAAACAAGGTTTTCCTTTGCTTAGATTTAGATTTCGAAGTACTTCCTCAAATCGAAAAGGTAAAACCAGATGTAATTATTACTCATCATCCTTTTATTTATGGAACAAAAGCAAAAGTATTTAAATGGGATTTATTTAAAAAAGAATTATGTGAAAAAATAGACGCAATGGGTATCCCTGTTTATTCTTTCCATACAAATTTTGATGAAGGAAATGGTGGAATGAATGATGCCTTAGCATCAGCATTAGAATTAACTGACGTCTATTCTAACCCTTTAGACCCTATGATGAGAATTGGCTTTCTTCCTCAAGAAATGCCAGTAAAAGAATTTGCAGAGTATGCAAAAGATAGATTCGACGTTTCTTATGGCCTTTTAGTCAATTATGGCAAAGAAAAAGTAAAAAAGGTTGGAATAATTGGTGGTGGCGGTTCTCGTAACTACGTGAACGCAATCAAGGAAGAATGCGACATCTATATTTCTGGAGACGCACCTCATTATGTTAGACGAGATGTCGTTACTAGAAAATTTAATTACTTAGACTTCCCACATGAGATTGAAAAGATATTTATGCCTACAATGAAAAATATCCTACAATCAATCGATAATTCTTTAGAAATTATCACTGTAGATCACGAAAAACTTCCAACAGTTATTTAGTTAAATTCTCGATTGCTTTATAAACAGAATTGATAACTTCAAGTGGTGTTGAAGTGCCAGATGTAATGACGGCATGTTTCTTACCTTGAAGCATATCTATAGTTAAATCGCTTTCACTAGAAATTAAATAAGTGGAAGTTTTTTTATTTCTGGTAGAAGAAATCTCAAACAATCTTTTTGTGTTTGAAGAATTTTTATCTCCAACCACAAAAATGACATCAACATCGTCTTCGATTTTAAGAATATTTTCTTGTCTTAGTCTGGTAGCTGGGCAAATTTCGTTGTTAAAAATAGCATTTGGATAGATATTTTTAATTATATTAAAAATATATTCTAGCTCTTTAAAATTCAAAGTAGTTTGATTTGTTACAAAAACTGGTTTTCCATCATTGAAATCATCAAATTGTTCAGTTTTTACGTCAAATAGGTGAATATCATTTGATATTGATAAACAAGCCGTGGTTTCAGGATGTTTTTCAATTCCTACAAAGATAACATTAAAACCTGATTCCAATTTCTCTTTTATTTGATTCATGTTAGCTTTAACTTTTGGACAAATACAATCCAAAATAGTTAAGCCTTTTTTATTTGCTAATTCATCTAATTTTTCATCGTGACCATGTGCAGTAAAAACAACAATACCACCTGGTTCTAATGAATTAATTTTTTCTTCCATTGAAATAGAATTATCAACCAAATTAGTAATTCCTATTGATTCTAAAGAATCAATAACATGTGAGTTATGTACCAAACTTCCAAGAATATAAACGGGTTTATTTGGATTGTCTTTCTTGACTTTGACTGCTTTTAAAATAGCGTTACTAACGCCAGAACAATATCCAACAGGTTGTAAGATTTCAATTTTCATCTTTATTATGATAACATAATCTAAGGTAAAAATTATGAATGAAAAATTATTAATCGGATCACATGTTGGCATGAATGCTCCTGACTTTTATTTAGGCTCTGTTAAAGAAGCTATTTCTTATGGTTCAACAGCTTTCATGTTCTATACAGGTGCGCCACAAAATTCTTTTAGAAAGCCATTATCTGAATTAAAAATTCAGGAAGGTAGGAAATTATTACAAGAAGCAGGAATCGATGAATCTAAGTTGATCGTTCATGCTCCATACATTATTAATGCAGCTAATAAAAACAAACCTGATTTATGGGAAATGAGTATTAGAACTATCATAAATGAGGTTCAAAGAACTGCTGGATTTGGTTGCAAAACTTTGGTTTTACATCCAGGAAATCACGTTGGAAATGGTGCTGAAGTCGCTATTGAAACATTAGCAGAAGCACTTGATAAAGTATTTGAAAAAGACGGTACTGATGTAAAAATTGCACTTGAAACTATGTGCGGTAAAGGTACTGAAATTGGAATTACTTTTGAAGAAATTGCTAAAATTATCGAACTTTCTAATCATAAAGATCGTTTAGGCGTATGCCTTGATACATGTCACACATCAGATTACGGTTATGATTTAACTGATTTTGATGCAGTTTTAGACGAATTTGATAGAGTAATTGGCTTAGATAGATTGCTTGTAATTCATCTTAACGATTCTAAGAATCCTAAAGGTGCTCACAAAGATAGACACGAAAACTTAGGATATGGCTTTATTGGATTTGATACATTAAATGCTATTGCACACAATCCTAGAGTTAGTGACATTCCTAAGATTTTAGAAACTCCTTACATAAATGAAAAACCACCTTACGGCAAAGAAATTGAAATGCTTAAAAGTGGTAAATTTATAGATAATTGGAAAGAAAACTTCTAAAGTTTATTAATTTCTTGAATTAGAACATCAAAAACTTTGTCTTCTGAATATCTTCCAAGAATCTCTTCTTTCTTAAAAATAACGAATTCATTCAAACCGCCGGCTATTCCAATGTCGGCGTTTTTTGCTTCTCCAGGACCGTTGACAACACATCCCATAACTGCGACATGAACTGGTTTTTGAATCTTTTCTAAGTAATTCATGACCTTTTCAGCTATTTCTTTTACATTGACCCTAGTTCTTCCGCAGGTAGGACAAGCAACGATTGTAGGATAATTTGGATATAAACCGCAATCGTGTAATAAACGCTTAGCAGCGATGACTTCTTCTTTAGGATCTTCGGTCATAGAAATTCTGATTGTGTCACCAATTCCTTCGAGTAGGAGTGGCGCAAGACCAGCAGAACTTCTAATTAAGGAAATATCTTTATATCCAGCTTCGGTAATTCCTAAGTGTAATGGATATGGGAAAGTTTCACTTGCTAATCTATATGCTTCGATGCATTCTAAGATATTACTTCCCTTAAGGGAAATTGCTATATCATAGAAGCCTAAATCTTCTAAAATCTTTACGTGTTTTTTTGCGGATTCAACTAAAGCTTTTGCGGTATATTGAGTTGAATAATCGTGAATTTCTTTATCTAAACTTCCTGAATTAACTCCAACTCTAATTGAAATACCTTTTTCTTTTGCCATATCGACAACTTTTTTGATATTTTCAATTGAACCGATGTTGCCTGGATTTATTCTAATTTTATCAACTCCGGCTTCCATAGCCATTAAGGCTAACACGTAATTAAAATGAATATCTGCAACTAGAGGAATATTAATTCTAGCTTTGATATCTTTAATTGCTCTAGCATCCTTTGAATCCATTACAGAAACACGCATATAATCTGCGCCTAATTCTGCACATTCATTGATTTGTTTTACGACTTCATCAACCTTTTCTGTTTTGATATTACACATTGATTGAATTAAGACCTTGTTTTGTCCACCTAAAACGAGGTTTCCAACCTTAATTTGCCTAGTTTCTGTTCTTTTCATGGGTAAATTATAACATTTTAATGTTTCAGTTAAACAAAATATGTTTACAATATCTTTTACCTGTGGTAATGTTAATTGCGGCTTAAGGAGAATTATTATGGCAAAAGACGACAGAATCTCATTAACTCTTAAATGCACAGAATGTGGTGAAGAAAACTACTTAACAAGTAAAAATAAGAAAAAACATCCTGAAAGATTGGAACTCAATAAATACTGCAATAAGTGCAAAAAAGTTACTCTTCACAAGGAGAAAAAGAAATAATAGGCACGGCCTATTTTTTTCTTATATGAATATAAATGTTAGAAGTCATACCTTTTTTATACGAAGATATAGATGAATTAAAAGCAAACACTTATTTAATTAAAGATAATAAGAAAAAGTGTGTTGTAGTTGATCCAGGGGTGGATAATGACAAACTTGGAGATTATATCAAAAAGAATAAATTGTCATTACAAGCTGTTCTTTTGACGCACGCTCACATTGATCACATGAGAGGCGTTGATAGATTAGTGGATCGTTTTAAATGTGATTTATACATCGGTTTTGACGATGAAATCGGCTTAACTGATGAAGAATATAACTGTGCTGTTGATTTAGATGAATCGCTCATTATTAGAGCAAAAGCAAAGACGGTTGCAGACAATGAAATCCTTAATATTTTAAACGAAGATATTAAAGTAATTTATACCCCATTTCATACTAGAGGTTCAGCATGTTATTACTTTAGTAATAGTGCATTACTTTTTAGTGGCGATACTCTATTCAAAAATGTTATTGGTAGAACTGATTTAAAATCATCAATCAGAGCACCTATGAGAGAGTCATTAGCTAAACTAAGAATTTTACCTGAAAATGTCAAAGTCTATCCAGGCCATGGAGAGTTTACAACTATCGGTATTGAAAAGGTAAAGAACTTATTTCTCAACAGATAAGATTTTGATATAATATCAAACGGAAACTTTTAGAAAGGATATAAACAAATGGTAAACGTTACAGAATTAAGACCTGGAAACTACTTCATTGATGAAAACAATTTATATCAAGTTCTAGACATTTTATTAAACAAAACAGCAATGAGAAAAATGGTTGCTAAAGTTAAAGTTAAAAACGTTAGAACAGGAACAATTAATGAAATCGCACGTAACTCTGGTTACATGGTCGAAAACATCAAATTAGACAAGAAAACAATGCAATATCTTTATGATTCAGGAGATTTCTTAGTATTCATGGATAATGAAACTTATGAACAAATCGAAATCAGTAAAGATAGATTAAAATGGGAAATGAATTTCTTAAAGAGTGAATGTAATGTCGATATTACTTCGTACGATGGAGAAATCCTTGGAATTCAATTACCACCAAAGGTGGCTTTAAAAATTACAGTCTGTGAGCCAGCAATTAGAGGCGATACAGTCAACAAACCAATGAAGCCTGCAACAGTCGAAACTGGCTTGGAAATTAAAGTTCCTTTATTCATTGAAGAAGGCGAAGAAGTATTAGTTCGTACTGATAATGGAGAGTACGATTCTAGAGCATAAATAGAAGGGGAAAATTATTATGATGGAAATCGAAGTTTGGCAATTAATCATTTACATCCTTTTAGCTTTTATTGGCGGAGGTGCAGCAGGATTCTTTATTACAAAGAAAGTCTTCACAAAACAACTCAAGGAGAATCCTCCAATTAACGAAAAAATGATTCGCGCAATGTTCAGATCTATGGGTAGAAACCCAAGCGAAAAACAAGTTCGCGAAGTCATGAGAAACGTTAACAATCAACGTTAATTAGCTTAGGAAACAAAAGGGCAGCTAGGAGCTGCTTTTTTTGTGCCCTAGTTTTTAATGTAGGTTAAAAATAACGCAAAAATTACCCAAAAATTAGAACTAAAATTTGTTTATATTAATATAAGTGCCTATTTCTATCGTATTTCGAACATGTATTTTAAGGGCTTAAAATGCAGATTTTCTAATTTTTGGTAAATTTGATAAATCAAAATGAAATTTTTTTCGAAGGTTAATATATTTTTATAAAATATATTGTTGTTTTAGGTGCCTCCTAGGGCGTTTTATTTCCTTTTAGTTACAACTAAAGTTGGGTATAATTTTATACTGCAAATAGGAGGATATATCATGGCTGACGAAATTAAAAAATCTAGTTATACTGCCGACGACATCCACATAATGAAGGGTCTTGAGGGTGTTAGAAAGAGACCTGCGATGTATATTGGTAGCTCAAATGGCGCTGGTTTGCATCATTTAGTTTGGGAAATTGTCGATAATGCAGTTGATGAAGCTTTATCAGGATATGGCAAAACAATTGAAGTAACAATCCACTCAGATGGATCGCTTTCAGTATTGGATGAAGGCCGTGGTATTCCTTGTGGTATTAACAAAGAAACAGGCAGACCTGCTGTTGAAATTGTTTTCACTGAATTACACGCTGGTGGTAAATTCAACTCCGCAGTCTATAAAAGTGCCGCTGGTTTACATGGTGTTGGTGCTGCTGTTACTAATGCTTTAAGTGAATGGCTTGATGTTCAAGTCTTCCAAAATGGCAACATTTATCACTTAAGATTTGAAAATGGTGGTAAGTTAAAACAAAAACTTGAAGTCATTGGATCAAGCAAAAAACACGGAACTTTTGTCAGGTTTAAACCTGACAAACAAATCTTCTCTACAGTAGATTTTAAGTGGGATACAATCGCAAATCACCTTCAAGAAAGCGCTTTCTTAATGAAGGGTGTCCGCTTCGTTTTAAGAGAAGAAAAAACTGGTCAAGAACAAGAATTTTTATATGAAAAAGGTCTTGTTGAATATATCCAAATCATGAATGCTGACAAGAGTCAATTAACTCCTGTTATCGACTTTGAAGGTGTTGATGATGCAACTCAAATCGGTATGGAAATTGCTCTTCAATACTGTAATGAAGACTATAACGAAACAATCTATTCTTACGTCAATAATGTTAGAACTAGAGATGGTGGTACTCACGAATCTGGTTTCAGAAGTGGTATTGGTAAATGCGTTAATGACTTCGCCGAAGCTAACGGATTATTACGTGGAAAGAAGCTTGAAGGTAGTGATATCAGGGAAGGTATTACTGCTGTTATTTCCTTAAAAATTCCAGAACAATATCTTGAATTTGAAGGTCAAACTAAAGGTAAATTAGGTACTCCAGAAGCTAATGCAATCGTATCTAATTTTATCAACAACAAGTTCACATATTTTTTAACTGAAAACAAAGAATTAGCAGTTCAATTAATCAATAAATGCATTGCTAGCGCAAGCGCTAGAATGGCTGCTCGTAAAGCTAAAGAAGAAGCTAGAACTTCTAAAAAAGCTAAACAAGAAGTTATTCTTTCAGATAAATTAACACCTGCTCAATCTAAAGAATATTTGAAAAACGAACTCTTCATTGTTGAGGGTGATTCCGCTGGTGGATCTGCTAAAAAAGGTAGAGATAGATTACATCAAGCTATCTTACCATTAAGAGGTAAACCTCTTAATACTGATTCAATTTCAATGGACAAATTACTCCATAACGAAGAAATTGCGACAATCATAAATACTATCGGTGCAGGCTTTGGACAAAGCTTTGATATCGAAGATATCCATTATGGAAAAATCATCATCATGACTGATGCTGATACTGATGGTGCTCACATTCAAACTTTATTACTTACATTCTTCTATCACTATATGAGACAGCTTATTGTTAGTGGTCACGTTTATATTGCTGTTCCTCCACTCTACAGAGTTTATAAAGAAGACGGAAAAAAAGTTATCCAAGAATATGCTTGGGATGACGCTGGACTTGAAGCTGCTAAGAAAAAAGTTGGCGGTGGATACAAAGTATCCAGATATAAGGGTCTTGGTGAAATGGATGCAATTCAACTTAAAGAAACAACCATGGATCCTAAGACAAGATTGTTAATCCAAGTTGATATCGAAGACCCATTTATCGTTGAAAAACGTGTCGCAGTTTTAATGGGTAAAGATACATCGGTTCGTAAGAAATGGGTTGAAGAAAACGTTGACTTCAACGTTGTAGATACATTCATGAAGGAGGTTAGATAATTATGGGCAGAAGAAAAAAAGAAGATGCTCCTGAGGAAGTAGTTGTAGAAAATATTTCTGTCGAACCTATGGAAGAAGTCATGGGTGATAGATATGCAACTTATGCAAAATATGTCATTCAAGATAGAGCTATTCCAGATGTTAGAGATGGTTTAAAACCTGTTCAAAGAAGAATTATTTTCTCAATGTACAAATCTAACAATGTCTTCAATAAACCAACAAGAAAATGTGCTCACACAGTTGGTGCTGTTATGGGTACTTATCACCCTCATGGTGACACCTCAATTTATGAAGCTTTAGCTCGTATGTCACAGGATTGGAAAGTCAGATATCCACTCATTGATTTCCAAGGAAATAATGGTAGTATCGATGGTGACTCTCCTGCTGCATATCGTTATACAGAATCAAGATTATCAGAACTCTCAAATGAGCTCATTAAAGACATCGAAAAGAAGACAGTTGATATGCAACTCAACTTCGATGATACAGAGCTTGAGCCGGTCGTTTTACCATCAAGATTCCCTAACCTATTTGTCAATGGTACTGAAGGTATCGCAGTTGCGTTAGCAACTGAAATTCCTCCACATAACCTACGTGAAGTAATTGAAGCAACTATTTATAGAATCACTCATAAGACTGCTACAATTGAAGATTTGATGCAAATTGTTAAGGGCCCTGACTTCCCTGGTGGAGGCTACATTTATAACTCTGATGGACTCAAAAATATCTACTTAACTGGTAGAGGAAGAATTGAGCTTTCTGCTAAATGTGAAATTGTTTCAAATAGAGACAATCAACAAATCGTAATTACCGAAATTCCATATAAAGTAGTTAAGATTCAATTAGTTTACGAAATCGATAAAATCATCCACTCAAAAGCGGTTGATGGAATGCTTGAAGTTAGAGATGAATCTGACTGGAAAGGCATTAGAATTGTTATCGATTGTAGAAAAGACGCAAAATGTGATCTTCTCTTAAAATATTTGATGAGTAAAACATCCCTTGTTTGTGGTTATTCCGCTAACATGGTTGCAATCGTTAATGGACGTCCAAAAACAATTAATTTATTAGACTACATTGACGCATATATTGCTCACCAAGTTGATGTCGTAACTAGAAAGAGCAAATTTGATTTACAAAAGGCTAGCGATAGATTACATATCGTCGAAGGATTAATCCTTGCTTCATTAAATATTAATGAAGTTGTCGATATTATCAAGAAAAGTAAAGATAAAGCAGACTCAAAAGTTAACTTAATTGCTAGATTCAAATTAAGTAATGAACAAGCTGAAGCAATCGTTACAATGCCTTTATATAAATTATCCCACACTGATGAAATTACATTAGAAAATGAAAAGGCATCATTGTTGGAAGAAATTAGCAATTTGAAAGCAATCTTAGAAAATCCAGATAAACTTAATCGCGTATTATGTAAGGATTTAAAGGAAATTGCTGAAAAATATGGCGATGATAGACGTACTCAAATTATCGAAAAAGAAGGTACAACTGAAGTCGATAAGAGAGAATTAATCGCAAAAGAAGACGTTATGATTGCTGTCACTAGAGATGGCTATGTCAAACGTTCCACAATGAAGTCATATAGAACTAGTGGTGAAAATGTTCTCCCTGGTATTAAAGATGGCGACGCACTTGTATCTTGCGGTTTAGGTAACACAATTGATTACTTAATCGCATTTACATCTCTTGGAAACTATGTTTCCATCCCAGTCCACAAGTTACCAGAAACTAAGTGGAAAGACGAAGGTGTTCACTTGAACCAATTTGCTACATTATCTGCTGGTGAAAAGATTGTTAAAGCAGTTGTCTATAACGTCTTAAGAAACGACTTATATCTCGCATTCTTAAGTAAATTTGGACAAATTAAGAGAATGTGCATTGATTGCTTAGACTTCTCTAAACACTCTAAACCAGTTAAATGCATGAAACTTCTAACTGGTGATGAAATCGTTGGTGTTGAATGCTTAACAGGTAATAGTGATATCTTAATTCTTTCTGCAGATGGTCGTGGCACATTCTTCAACGAAAATGAATTAACAATCGTTGGCGCTAAAGCTGGTGGTGTTAAATCAATGAACGGCTTAAATAAATCAAGCGCCGCATGTATGTTGTCATTTGATGAAGATGAATATAGCAAAATTGTTATTTTCACTGATAAGGCATCATATAGAATTATTGATACAAATAGACTTACAAAAACTCAACGTTTAGGTAAATCTATGGAACTTGTTCCATCTTTCAAATATGAAAAGCATTTAGTTGTTGCTATGAGAAAGATTGTTACAAGAGAAGATGTTAACTCTTATAGCTTGTATTTATCTGATCAAACTAACTACGAATTAAAGATTGATAATTATTTCTTAACTGATGTTACTAAAAACGCTAAGAAGAACATCGATATTCCTGCAAAAGTTATGATTGTTAATGCTTATTCAGCATTCTTAGAGAGAATTGACGCTAAATCAACTTCTCACCCAATTATTCCTAAAGAAAGACCTGAAGGCTCTGAAGAAGGAATTGATTCTGGAGAAGAAGGTGTAAGTGAATCTGATGGTGGTGAAACACCAGCAGAAAATACTCCAAAAGAATCGAAAATAGAACAAATTTCCATATTCGATGATTTAGACGAATAATACCAGGTATTATTAGTTAATAAAAGTGGTAGATATAATCTACCGCTTTTTTGCTTATTCTCAAAAGTCTATTTTTTTAGACTTTTATATAGTATTATATTTCCATGAGTAAATTTGTTCCTTTTGCACATGCTAAAAGTCTATACGAAATAGACCCAGAATTTTTCAAAAGTAATGGTGTTACTACTCTTTTTGTTGACCTTGATAATACATTAGATAGTTATAAATGCCATTCTCCTTCTGATAACGCTAAAGAATTAATTAAAAAGTTAAAAGAAGCTGGGTTAGATGCTGTTATTATATCTAACAATAGATATAAGAGAGTTTTACCATACGCAAAAGAATTAGGCGTTGATTTTATGTCATCAACAGGAAAACCTTTTCCACGTAAAATCAATAAATATGTCCTAGAAAAAGGACTTAATAAAGAAAATATTATGGTTGTTGGGGATCAACTCATGACAGATACTCTAGCAGGGAATAGAGCGAAAATTAGAGTTGTTTTAACTGAAAAGATTGTTAAAGAAGATCAACCAACAACACACTTCAATAGAATTTTTGATAGACCAATTAGAAAACATTTAAGAAAGAAAGGTTTATTAGTAGATTGGAAGGACAAATATGGGACAAGGTAGAAAAGTTTTACGTTGTATACGTTGTGGGGAAGCCCTTCAAAGTACAAATCCAAAAGCAAAGGGTTATATTAGCCCTGAGTTTTTAAATGAACAAAATGAAATCACCGCAATTTATTGCGATGAATGTTATGACGCGATTTCTTTAATAAACGCTAGGGTTCAATCTACTCATGATGATCAAGCGGTTGTTAGTTACTTCAAGAAGTTAAGAAAAGATAGAACTGTAATCCTTTACGTAATGGATTTATTTAGCTTTTCTGGTTTAATTGATGAAGACTTCGTTGCATTAGCAAAAGGAAAAGATGTCGTTGTCGTTGGTACAAAAAGAAAACTTTTTGGTAACTATTTCAACGCCAAAAAAATGGAAAATTGCATTATAAATGCATTAGAAGAAAAAGGTATCAAACCATTAAAGATTTAC
Organism: Bacilli bacterium; assembly: GCA_017651565.1. Lineage (GTDB taxonomy): Bacteria > Bacillota_I > Bacilli_A > RFN20 > CAG-826 > RGIG9670. The sequence goes on from JAGCCQ010000079.1 coordinate 20,635, forward strand.
ATGGTTGATAAAAACGATAAATCAATTGATGATGCAATCGAAGCTTTCAAACGCCATTTTATTGATGGTGATTTCAAAGGTAGAGATGCATTCATGGTTGGTAGAAAGAACTCAGGTAAAACGACTTTGATTGGTTCTTTCTTAAAGAAATATAACAACCAAAGTAATGAAAACATCAATGTTGAATGGTTAAATAAGAACTTAAAAGCGACAATTATTCCTTTACCAGATGGAAATAAGTTCTATGAACTTCCTGATTTAAGTAATAATAATTCAATTATTTCTAAAGTTGAAAAACCAATTCAATACTTATTAATTCCTAAAGGAACAATTGATACACATGGTGGCTCTTTAAAAGGAGGAGACGCTGTTCAAATTGGTTCAATTGCAGGAATTGAAGTTACTGAAGGCGATTCAACTTACTATAAATATTACTGTTCAAAACAAGTTGAAGTTAAGAAGGTCGCAGCTTCTAAATTTAATGATTCATTCAAAAATAATATGATTAATAAACTTATTAGACCTGTCTCTAGTAATTTTATTACTATGTTAGACTTTGAAGTATTCGAATTTGTCTTTGCAAAAGACGGAATTTACCATGAAATAGCGGCTGAGGGACTCGGTTTTATAGTCTTTAAGGGAGTTGGCCAAACAATTAGAATTTGTGTCCCTAAGGGCGTTTATGTAAGTAGCAATTTAGGGAGAGCTTAATATTATGTTAACTAGCACAGATAAAAAAACATTAAAAGGTATTGCTAATACTTTAGAAACAAAATATCAATTAGGAAAAAGCGGAATTACAGATACTTCTGTAGATATGTTTGATAAAGCTTTAACCGCACACGAATTGATCAAAATTGATGTAATGAAAAATGTAACAACTGAAATTATGGAACTTGCTTTAGATTTATCTAGCAAATTAAAAGCTGAAGTTGTTAACGTTATTGGAAGAACAATTCTTCTTTATAGAAGGAATCCAAAAAATCCTAAAATTAAACTCTAAAAATGAAAAGAATTATATTTGGTGGTGCATTTGACCCAATTCATAACGGTCATATAAATATGGCTTTATCCGCTGCAAAACAAATCGGCGGACATGTCATTTTTGTGCCTTCAAAAGTTTCTGTTTGGAAAACTGAATCAGTTGCTGTAAAGCATAAGAAAAAAATGGTGCAACTCGCCATCAAAGATTATGATTGCTTTTCTTTATCAGATTTTGAGTTAACCCACAAAGATAAGTTTGTTTATTCAATTTTCACAATTAAACATTTTATCGAAATGTATCCAGAAGATAAGATTTTCTACTTAATTGGTGGAGATCAAGCTAACAAATTCCATCTATGGAAATACTGTGATGACATCGCAAAATACGCACAAATTCTCGTTTTTCCAAGAAAAGACGTTAAATTATCAAAGAAAAACGTAGATAGATTCAATATGATTGTTCTTAAAGGCGAAGAAAGAAGCGACGCTTCTAATAATATTCGTTCTTTTAAAGAAATCGATATTCCATATCCTGTTATTCAATATATTGAAGAACATTCATTATACTACATTCCTAAATTAAAAGAATGGTATGGAGATAGATATAATCACGTTAAAAATGTAGCTGACTTATCTCATCAAATTGCTAAGAATAATGGATTTAATCCTCAAAAAGCTTACATTGCTGGATTCTTACATGATTTAGGTAAGAAAGTTCATTTGAGCGATACAACAAAAGATTATTCTGAAGAAATTAAATATTTGAATACAGCATTCGAAGGAAGATTCAAAGATTTACCTCCATATGCAATTCATCAAGTTTTAGGCGTTTATTACGCTCAAAAAGAATTTGGAATTGAAGATCCTAAAATTTTGAACGCGATTTTGTGGCATTGTACTGCAAATGAAAATATGAACTGGATTGAGAAGATAGTTTATGCAGCTGACAAAATTGAGCCATCAAGAGGATATGATTCTTCAAAATTAATTCAAGCTATGATGGATGATTTAGATGAAGGATTTGTAACAGTATTAAGAGCGAATATCGATTACATTCACCCAAAGATGAAAAAGAACGGTGAAAATGAATTTACCGAGAAGGCAATAAAATATTACTTAAAATAGTTTGGAAACAACTTCGCATAATTTGCATTATGTTAACAAAAAATAAGGCAAAAAATAAATAAAGACGATTTAGAAAATCGTCTTTTTACTTATTTTCTTATTTTGAATATTTACTGATTTAAATTGTTTTTAATAATCTTCAAACGAATCTGTGTTTGAAGCATATTTTTCGAATGAATCAGTTTCATCATCTAAAGGATGTTCTTTGCAATATTCTTCAAATGTATCTTCGCCTTCGAAATATTTTTCAGCGTTTCCGTTTGCGATTTCTTCTTCAATAATTTGAATCATATGTCTTTTTTGAATTATTAACAAAATTCCAGCGACAACACAAATCGTTGTGCCTGCAATTAATAAACCAAAAAGTCCCCAATCAATTGTATAAACGTTTTCGTTGGTATCAATAACAAATGTAAGATTACAATGTGTTTTGTCATAAAATCTATCTATGCTTTCTTGCAATTGACTTTTACCATTTGTAATTTCATATGGAGTACGATTTATGATTTTTGAGTTTTTGACATTATCTGGCTTTGTAACGCCAAAATATTTTTTTACGGCATCACTTACATCAAATTGAGTATCAACTACATTATTTACGCATTTGGATAAAGATAAATAAATGTCGTCGCGATAATTTCTTCTAGGAATATTAGTTTTAATTTCTGATCCGAAAGAACTATTTGGTCCTCCAAAAACCATATCAACATGCCAATATACATTGTCACCGTTTATGCAAACATAATCAAAACTGTTATTGTCTTTGTAATCAACAATTGTTACTAAAACATTGCTCTCATAATATTGCGATTTTTCATCATAAATTTCTGCATATGTTTCTAAGCCGTAGTTTTCGAGTTTTTCTTGATCAAATTCTCCTTTTAAAGAGCAAGTGTGAACTGCGAAAAAAACTAATACAATTGCAGTTATAAATAGAAAAATAGAAGCTGCAAAATTTTGAATTCCTCTTCTTTCAGCGTATGTGTAAGGAATGTAGTGAGAATGATAATAGTAACCCGGTCTTGTGTAATATGTTGAGTGTAATCTTCCGTGTTTATCGTATCTAGGAGCACTTGATGATGAAGAATTTCCTCCAAATGAATGGAAACTTCCACCTCCTCCACTAAAGTGTCCCCCGCCTCCAACGTGTGGCATAAGTCTTCCTCCTAAAATTATTCAAATAGTTCTTTTATAGTTTTTCCTAATAAATTATCAGGTTTTTTGAGCTCAAAATTATCTAAAATTGTAGCTCCTAAATCAGCAAAACTTTCTCTTTCTTCCAATAATCTTCCGTTTTTAAACGACTTGGAATACATGATAAATGGAACTTTTTCTCTGGTGTGGTCTGTTCCATACCAAGTAGGATCGTTTCCGTGATCTGCTGTAACAATGATTAAATCATCTTCCTTAGAATATTTAATCGCGTCAGCTAATTGAGCATCAAATGTTTCGATGCATTTTCCATAGCCGATTGGATCTCTTCTATGGCCGTATTCTGAGTCAAATTCAACAAGATTTACGAAGCATAAGCCAGTAAAATCGTGGTTCTTGACTTCTTCAATAGTTTTTTCCATTCCATCAATATTTGAGACAGTTTTTTGTGTTTTAGCCACACCATATCCGTCAAATATATCTGAAATTTTACCGATGCAGCTCGTCATAAAACCATTATCTTGTAAAACATTCATTGCTGTTGGAACATTTGGTTTTAAAGCTAAATCGTGTCTATGACCAGTTACACGTTTGAAATCATCTTTATTAGTTCCGATGTAAGGTCTAGCGATAACACGGCCGACCATCCAATCTGGTTTCATACAAATTTCACGTGCAATTTCACAGCATCTATATAATTCTTCTAAACCTGTAACTTCTTCATGAGCTGCAATTTGAAGAACTGAATCAGCGCTTGTATAAACAATTAATGAGTTATCTCTAACTTGTTCTTCACCTAATTCTTTAAGAATCTCTGTTCCACTAGCTGCTTTATTTCCGATAACTTTATGGCCAGTTTTTTCTTCTAAAAGCTTAATTAATTCATCTGGGAAGCCATTATCTGTGAATGTCATGAATGGTTTAGTTGTATGAACGCCCATCATTTCCCAGTGGCCTGTCATTGTATCTTTTCCGTTACTAATTTCGCGTGATGCAGCAACATATGAATTTGGATGGGAAACTTTTGAAGTTCCTTTAAAATCACCTAAATCAGCAATTCCGAGAGCATTTAAGCATGGAATATTAAGTCCATTAGGCATTTTCTCTGAAATATGAAGTAATGTATTACTTCCTACATCATCATGACCCGCATTGAAAAACTTATCTGCGTCTGGTTCGTAGCCAATTCCTACTGAGTCGGCAACGATAACGAATATTCTTTTAAATTTTTTCATAGTTTTTACCTCCAAATATAATAAACTATTTTTTGTTCATGAACAAATCATAAGTGTTGATTAGTTTAGCTTTGCTAACATGTGTGTAAATTTGTGTGGTTTGAATGTTCTCATGACCAAGCATTTCTTGTACCGCTCTAAGCTGTGCACCACCATCTAATAAATGCGTTGCAAAACTGTGCCTTAGAGTGTGTGGAGATATCTTTTTTCTGATACCAACATACTCTGCATATTTTTCTATTTGTTTATAAAAATAAATTCTACTTATTTGTTCGCCTTTCTTATTTAAAAATAAAATTTTAGAATTTTTTCCAGGATTTTTAGAACGAACTTTAGATATATATTCTTGGACAAAATCTAATGAATACTCTGAAATTGGGACTTTTCTTTCTTTGGAACCTTTCCCAAAAACATTGATATTTTTTTGTTGAAATGAGATTTTGTCTATTGTCAAAGACAATAATTCGCTTACTCTTAAGCCACTAGAATACATAACTTCTAACATTGCTCTATCTCTTAAACCACTAGGATTTTCTAAATCTGGAGCACTTAATAAAAGTTCTATTTCTTCCCTATTTAAACATACTGGTAATCTATCCGGTTTTTTAGGCAGGGTAATTTCAGGAATTTCGTATTTAAAATAGCCACTATTCTTTGAGAATAATAAATAAGATTTAATAGAAGAAGATATTCTAAGAACTGACGTTGTTGAATATTCGTTATTAAGGCAAAAGGAAACATATTCCGATAAACTCTCCTCGGATATATCTTCTACTGTTTTAAAGCTCTTAAAATGAGCAAAAAACATCTTCAAATCATTGAGATAAGAATTCCAAGTGTTTTTAGATAATCCTTTTTCTACTAAAAGATATTGTCTATACATGTCTAATGAATCAATTATATCCATATTATTTCTTTTTAACTTCGCTTGCTCTCATTAAAAGAGGCTTGTCTAATTTTCTATTTAATTCTTCTATTAATAACTTAGTTTGGGATTGTTCCTCGTGTTGTTCATAATCAAAGAAAGTCATTTGAATAACGACGTCTCTAGGATCGACTAAGTTTTGTAATGTAACACCGACTAATCTAATTACTGTACCTAAGAAATATTTTTCATAAAGTTTACATGCTGTATCATAGATTACTCTGTAATCATTTGTCGGATTAGCTAGCTTTATTGATTTATTTTTGACCTTAAATTCTGGATCTTTGATAACAATTTGAATTGTGTTTCCGAGCTTATTTTCTTTGACACATCTTTCACTAACTTCTTTAGATAAACTACTTATTGTTTGCTTAATTTCATGAAAGTCATCTGTGTCTTCCACTAATGTTGTTGAGTTGCCAATTGATTTAGGATCCCAAGGTTCTAAATCTAATTCATTATTACTTTTTCCTTCGATTAAATCAGCGATGATATAAAAGAATTTTCCCATCATTACTTTTACATTTTCATCATCATTTTTAACTAAATTATATAAGTCCCCAATTGTATTAATTCCTGTATTGATTAATCTAGGAGCGGTCTTTTTGCCAATTCCAAAGAAGTCTCCGATTGGCAAAGGAGAAAGCATATCGACGGCATCTTTTTTACGAATGATTGTAATTCCCATAGGCTTTTTCATATCGCTTGCCATCTTAGCTAAAAACTTAGTTGGAGCTATTCCTATAGAACATTTTAGTTTGGTTTCTTTATATAATTCTTGTTGAAAATTTTCAAAAAACTTAAGTGGATTTTTCTTATCTTTTATAACATTTGTAAAGTCAGCATAACATTCATCAACAGAAGCTACTTCAACTAACTTTGTAGTTCTTTTAACAAAGTTAAAAAACTCATGAGACTTTTTCTGATAATATTTAAAATCAACAGGCAAAATAATAAGGCTTGGACAAAGTTCTTTCGCCTTAAACATAGGCATGCCGCTTCTTACTCCAAACTCTCTTGCCTTATATGAACAAGTAGAAACAATCCCACCTCTACCTTCATGTCCGATTGCGACTGGTTTACCTTCAATATTAGGATTTTTTAATTCTTCACAACGCACAAAAAAAGCATTCAAATCGATATGACAAATTACTTTAACGCTCATGATATTATGTTAACTAATTTCTATAAAATATCAATGATTTTATCTATTGATATTCCTAATTGATTTCTTTGCTCTTCGATTGTTGAATGATTAATAAATTTATTTGGAACAGCTTTAACAATGATTTCGCCTTTGTAGCCTTTAGAAACTAATTCAGCAACTAAAGTATTAGCGAAACCAACTTCTGTTGAATATACATCGTAAATAATTATTCTTTCGTACTTAGTAAGTTCGTCGACATATTTATCTAAAATCGGACGAACATAGATAGCTTCGAAAACAGTAATGTTTAAGTTTTTATTTTTAATTTCTTTTACAAGTTTATTGATGATTGGACCGTAAGAGACCACTGCTGTTTTTTCGCCAGCAAGCAATTCTTTCCATTCACCAAATTCGACCTTTTCATCTTTTTCAATCTTGTTTTTATTGAATAATTCTTTTGGATATCTGATTGCAAAAACACCATGATTATTCATAGATTCTTCTAATAAAGAAGAAATTTGTGATGATTTAGATGCCATTGTGATGACGCAATTAGGAATAGTATAAAGGAATGAAGAATCATAAATTCCTTGATGAGTGTCACCATCAGAGCCAACTAAACCAGCGCGGTCAATTAATAAAGTTGAGTTAAGATTCATTCTAGCTAAATCATGAGAAATTTCATCATATCCTCTTTGTAAAAAAGTCGAATAGATCGAGATAAATGGATGAATTCCGTTTGAAGATAAACCTGCGGCTAAAATAACCCCATGTTCTTCATTAATGCCGACATCTTTAAATCTAGTTGGGAAGTCTTTTTGAATATCAATTAAGTCACTACCTAATCCTGTTGCAGGACAAATTGTAACTGCGTTTTCGTGTTTTGACATGACTTCGTGTAATCTTTTAGCGTATTCTTTTGACCAAGAAGAAAGAGACTCGTCTTTAAGTAGATCGCCTGTTTCTTTATCAAATTTGCCAACGCCATGATAGAAACCTTGATTGTCTTTTTCTGCACACTCAAAGCCTTTGCCTTTAATAGTTCTAATATGAACTGCTACTGGACCATTAATTGTTTTCGCTCTTTTAAAAGCTTTTTCCATTTGCTTAATGTTATGTCCGTTAACAATTCCAATATATTTAATGTTTAATAAATCAAAAAGATTTATTTTCATGAGATGTCTCTTTAACCAAGCTTTAAAAGAAGAAAGACCACGAAGAATAAATCTACCAATATGGCTGATTGATAAAACTTTCTTAGTTGCGGACTTACTTTTTTGATAAAGGTTAGTGTTTGAAAGTTTTCTAAATGTTCTACTTAATCCGCCTTCATTTTTACCGATAGACATCTCGTTATCGTTTATAACGATAATTAATTTATTAGTTTTCTTAGATAAGTTATTTAATGCTTCGAAAATTAAACCGTTTTCAAAGCTTGCATCTCCAACGTATGCAACTACGTAATAATCTTCTTTTTTTAAATCTCTAGCTTCCGCAATTCCCATTGCTGCGCTTAAAGATGTAGATGAGTGACCACATTCATAGCAATCATAGATTGATTCGCTTCTTTTTTGGAATCCACTAGGACCATCTTTCTTTCTAATATTCTTGAAATCACGTCCAGTTAAGATTTTGTATGTATAACATTGATGACCAACATCAAAGATTATTTTATCTTTCGAAAAATCAAATGTTCTACAGAGTGCGATTGTTGATTCGACGACACCTAGGTTGGAGGATAGGTGGCCCCCATTTTCACTAATGATATCTATGATATATTTTCTTAAATCAGCACTTAAAACATCTAATTCACCATAAGATAAACTAGATAAAAACTTTGGATCTTTTATTGAAGATAAGTCAACGTGCTTGATTTCTTTTTTCATTATTTGCTTTCGATTACTTTTTCAATCTTATTTTCGGCCTCTTTAAGGGCTTTTTCTAAATCTTTGATTATTTTATTGCCTTCTTCGTAAAGAGCGATGGAATCGTCTAAAGAAAGCGATTTATTAGACATAGTCTCAACGATTTCATCGAGTCTTTTGAGTTTGTCTTCAAATTTCATTTTCTCTTCCATCTTATTCTCCTTTTACTTCTTCAACTGCGGAGATTGTTTCTCCTTTGGCATATATTGTTTTAATCTTATTTCCAACCTTTTGAGTGTTTGCGTCAGTTATTGGCTTTCCTGATTCATCTAAAGAGATTGAATAACCTCTTTGTAGAACACTTTTCGGTGATAAAGATTGTAACTGTTCGTTTCTAAGAGTTACTTTTTGCTTAAGCAATGTAACTTTATCAGTGAGAAGATTTCTCATTTTTTCTTTTGCTTCTGAGACTTCTTCCTGTTTATCTTCAACATAATTTTTAAGAGATTGTTCCATAGAATCAATTGCGTCTTGGAAATGTAGTTCGATTTCTCTACGATCAATTGTTGCTAATTCAGCCGCTCCTGTAGGAGTACTTGCGCGCTTATCAGCAACAAAATCTACTAATGTAGAATCTATTTCGTGACCAATAGCAGCTATTACTGGAATTTTACTTTCTGCTATTGCTCTAACTAATTTTTCGCCGTTAAATGCGCTTAAGTCTTCACTAGCGCCACAGCCCCTTCCAATGATAATTGTATCCAAAGGATACTTTTGGGCGGTCAGAAATGCTTGCAGCAATTCTTTAGGGGCATTATCACCTTGAACTTGGCTTGGGAAGAAATAAATATCAGCAATTGGATATCTTCTTTTTAAATTAAAGATTATATCTTTTATTGCAGCGCTATTTGGAGCGGTTATTACTCCAATTGCGTTTGGATAAATATTAATAGGTTTTTTCCTAGATAAGTCAAATAAACCTTCTGCTGCTAATTGCTTTTTAAGTTGTTCAAGTTCGTAAAGGATATCGCCTTTACCAGCTTGCTCTAAAGCAACTGCGATTAATTGATAACTTCCTCTAGCAGGATAGACATCTACGCTAGCTAATACGATAACTTCATCTCCATTTTCAGGTTCGAAATTTAATTTAGATGCGTAAGTTGCAAATAAACAAACAGAAATGATTGATTCTTTATCTTTTAAAGAAAAATAAACGTGACCATTTGCCCCATATTTAAGATTGGAGATTTCTCCTTTAACTGAAATATATCTGAGGTTTTGGTCGTTATTTATGACTGCTTTGATGTATTTATTAACATCCGAAACAGTATAAACAACTCTGTTTGCTGGCATTATTGTAAGACTCCATCGAGGATTGCGTTAATGAACTTTGCTTGCTTCTCTTCGACGTATTTTTTTGCTAAGTCAACTGCTGTATTAATAACAACTTTCTTATCGACTTTTTCAACGTAATAGAAGTGAGCATAGCTCATTAGTAAGATTGCTTGAGTTAAAAGAGGTATACGTTCCCATTTCCAGTTAACTAACATTGGACGGAATGCATCAACGATTTCGCCATAATGTTGCATGGTAAGAGCGACACTTCTTTTAATATAAGGATCAACTTCATCAAAAGGAGTTTCGGCAATTTCTTCGATTAATTCATTTGCGTTTCTACTTGAAGCGCCACCACCCATAACAAAATCAGCTAGTTCATCATAGATGACTGTCATAATTACAAAGTGTGATTGATTACGTGATATTGCCATAAAAGAAACTCCTTTTTGATGTAAATTTTGTTTTTAATTTTAATTTAACTATTTAAGATTTTTAACAAATGTAGCTACTTTATCTGCTGTGAAGCCAAATGCGTTGATAACGTCTTTTGCAGGAGCAGATTTACCGAATGAATCGATTGATAAATGATTTGCTGCGTATTTATCCCAACCGAATGAAGATAACATTTCGATTGAGACGATTTTTTCTCTATCTAAAGATAAGACTGATTTCTTGTAGTCTTTATCTTGAGCATCGAAGTAGCTCCAGCAAGGCATAGAGACAACTCTAACATCAATACCATCAGCAGCTAATAATTTTTGTGCTTCAACTGCTAATGCAACTTCACTACCAGTAGCGACTAAAATGTAGTCAGCTTTCTTAGCTTCTTTAGAGATAACATAAGCACCTTTATAGACACCTTCTTTAGAAGAACCATCTAATAATGGTAAGTTTTGTCTTGAAAGAATTAATGCGGTTGGACGGTTTTTGCTATCTAAAGCAGCATTCCATGCAGCATATGTTTCTCTTTCATCGCATGGTCTGATTGTATCGACATTTGGGATACTTCTTAACATAGCCATTTGCTCGATTGGTTCGTGTGTAGGACCATCTTCACCAACAGCGATTGAGTCGTGTGAGAATAAGTAGATTGCTGGTAAATGACTTAATGCAGCCATTCTGATTGCTGGTTTCATGTAGTCAGAGAAGACGAAGAAACAACCAACATAGCTTCTAACACCACCATGTAAGAGCATACCGTTTTGAGCGCTTGCCATAGCGAATTCTCTGATACCCCAGTTCATGTTGTGTCCAGCTCTATTATCTACAAAGTAGTTGCTGCCGTTATCAAGTTTAGTCATAACTGAACCTGCAACGTCAGCGGAACCACCGAATAAGTTATTTAATTTGTTCATGAAGAAGTTGAGAGCTTTACCACTTGCAACACGAGTTGATGTTTGTGAACCTGCTTCAAATGCTGGGTATTCAACGTTGTATGATTTTGCCTCTAATGCATCTGCGAATTTTGCAGCGTCATCTGGGTTGGCGGCTTTCCAAACATCCATTGCTTTATTGTAGTCAGCGTATGCTTTATCACCTCTAGCACCGAATGTGTTTTTGAAGTGATCGTAAACTTCTGCTGGAACATAGAAATTATCGTGGTCGAAACCATAAGATAATTTTGCAGCTTTGCCGTCTTCTTCACCTAATGGGTTACCATGAACTTTATTAGTACCTTGTTTAGCACTACCAAAGCCGATAACTGTGTGAACCATAATCATTGTTGGTTTGTCTGCTTTTTTAGCTTTGACGATAGCTGCGTCGATTGCATCGACATCATTACCATCTTCAACTTCTAAAACATTCCAACCACTTGCAACGAATCTTGCTTTAACATCTTCTGAGAATGATAAACCTAAGCCACCATCTAATGTGATGCCGTTTGCATCATAGAAGAGAATTAATTTCTTTAAGTTTAAGTGACCTGCTAATGAGATAGCTTCTTGAGAAATACCTTCTTGTAAACAGCCATCACCACATAATGCGTATGTGTAGTGATCGCATGCTGCTGGATACATTGAGTTCATCATTGTTTCTGCAATAGCCATACCAACGGCTTGAGAAATACCTTGTCCTAAAGGACCACTTGTAGCATCAACGCCATCAGTCCAACCATATTCTGGGTGACCTGGAGTTTTGCTGTCTAATTGTCTGAATGATTTTAAATCATCCATAGTTACTTTGTAACTGCAGAGGTGAAGCATTGTGTAAAGTAATGCTGAAGCGTGACCTGCTGAGAGAACAAAGCGATCTCTATTGAACCAAAGAGAATCCTTTGGTGTAGCGTTTAAATGTCTAGTGAATAAAGTATAAGCAATTGGTGCACTACCTAATGCCATACCAGGGTGACCTGATTTTGCTTTGTTAATTGTGTCGATTGCTAAACTTCTGATTGTAGCAATTGATAATTTGTCGATGTTGTTCATAATTATTTTCCTTCCTCATCCATAAATTTAATACCTAAGTCTTCGACTTGTTGTCTTGTGACTTTATTAGGTGCTCCCGACATAGGGCATACGCCAGCTAAGTTTTTAGGGAAGGCAATGACGTCACGGATGTTTTCTGTACCCCCTAAAATCATTGTCATTCTATCTAATCCAAATGCCATACCAGCATGTGGAGGAGTTCCATATTGTAATGCGTTTACAAAGTAACCGAATTTGTCTTGGACATCTTGGTCACTAAGTCCGAGGATATTGAAGATCTTCTTTTGTACGTTTTGATCATAAATACGAAGTGTACCACCGCCTGCTTCATAACCATTGATAACGATATCATATGCATATGAGAGCATCTTAGTTGGATCTTCATCCATATATTTCAAGTCTTCATCTCTTGGACGAGTGAATGGGTGATGAGTTGCGACAATTGAATTTGTTTCGACATCTCTTTCAAACATTGGGAAGTCGACAACCCATAATAAATCATATGTATTTGGTTTAATTAAACCAAGTTTCTTACCATATCTAAGTCTTAATGCGCCGAGTAATGGGGTGACTCTATTATCTTTACCTGCTGCGATAATAACGATGTCATTATCTTTAAGGTCAAATGCTTTATTGAGTCCTTCTTTTTCTGCATCACTTAAGAATTTAACAATGCTACCGGAAAGTTCGCCACTTTCTTTCTTAACAACACCTAAGCCGCCAAGACCGAATTTCTTTGCTTCGAGAGTTAATTCATCAATTACTTTTCTTGATGTTTCACTAGCTACACCTTCAACAGCGATACCTCTAACTGAATCTGCTGTCTTATAAGCTTCGAAGCTAGAATTTGCGAATACTTCTTTTAAGTTATGGAGCTCAATGCCAAATCTTGTATCTGGCTTATCACTACCAAATCTTTCCATCGCTTCTTTATATGTCATTTGACGTAAAGGAAGTTTTACATCATAATTGACGATTTCTTTGAAATATCTTCTGATTAATTCTTCCATCATTGTGAGGAATTGTTGTTGATCTAAGAAAGATGTTTCAATATCGATTTGAGTGAAATCTGGTTGTCTATCAGCACGTAAGTCTTCATCTCTGAAGCATCTTGCGATTTGATAGTATCTTTCAAATCCACCAATCATTAATAATTGTTTGAACATTTGTGGAGATTGAGGAAGAGCGTAGAAACTACCATGATGTAATCTTGATGGGACTAAGTATTCTTTAGCGCCTTCTGGAGAAGATGCACAAAGCATTGGAGTTTCGATTTCGCAGAATCCTAAACTATGCAAATAATTGTGGGTGATGATTTTGATTTGATCACGGATATCAAAGAATTTTTGCATACAAGGTCTTCTTAAATCCAAATAACGATATTTTAGTCTTACTTCTTCAAGAGCATCAGTATCATCTTGAATCAATAATGGCGTTGTTTTTGCAGTATTAATTAATTCGATTTTTGAAGCGATGATTTCAATATCACCAGTTTTCATTTTTGGGTTTGGTTGGCTTCTTTTTGCAACTTCACCAGTAACTGAAATGACGTATTCACTTCTAACATCTGGGATTTCCATACCTTCTTTAACATAAATTTGGATAATTCCAGAACGGTCTCTTAAATCAATAAATAAGATTGATCCAAGATTTCTTTTTCTACTAACCCAACCAACTAGAGTAACTACTTGGCCTACATTAGCTATGGATAATTCTGTGTTTCTACAAGTTCTCTCCATAATGATGTTTAGTTCTCCTTTTTATCGTGACAATGGCAATGACATTCGTGACCTTCTTCACAATCACAGTCACAATCGTCGCCACAGCAACATTCATGTTCGTGTTCTTCGAATAATTCGTCTACAGTTTCTCTTAAGTTTTCTAATTTGACTTCAAGTTGTTCTTGAGTGCCTAAATTCTTAAGAATTACTTGATTGTTTTCGACTTCGTTTTCGCCAATGATGATAGCGAATTTTGCGTTTTTCTTTTCTGCTCTTTTGAACATACTTCCAAGTTTGACATCGTCTAAACACATATCAACTGAGTAGCCAATCATTCTGATGACATTAGCAACTGCAATACCCGTTGTTTGATATTTTCCACCCATAGGCATTACATAGAAATCTAATGTGTTATAAATATCTGACGGAATTAATTCGTCGTCCTTTAAAACAGAAACAATTCTTTCAACACCAAAACTAAATCCAACACCTGGAACATCTGGTCCACCTACTTCTTTGATTAATTTATCGTAGTGACCACCAGCGCCAATAGCGCCGTAATCATTTCCTTTAGAGGATTTATAGTGGAATTCAAAAACTGTATCTGAGTAATAATCTAAACCTCTTACTAGAGTATCATCTACTTCATAAGGGATAGCCATAGCTTCTAAACAAGAAAGAACATAGGCAAATTTATCTTTTGCATCTGCTGTTAAATAATCACTCATCTTTGGAGCATCTTTAACGATCTCTTTATCCTCTGGGACTTTACAATCAAGAATTCTAAGAGGATTAAGTTCTAATCTTTGCTTACAATCTGGACACATTTTATCGATGTGTTTTGAGAAATATTCCTTTAAAGCTTCTCTATAGTTATTTCTACTTTCTTCATCACCTAAAGTATTAATTTTGATAGTTACACCATCTAAACCTAAAGATTGAAGAATTGTGTAAGCAAGAGAAATAGTATCAACATCAGCAATTGGATTTGTATGTCCGATACATTCAACGCCGAATTGGTTGAACTGTCTATATCTACCTAATTGTGGTCTTTCATATCTAAAAACTGGACCACAGTAATACATTTTGATAGGTAATTCTTGTAAGTTTGTAATTTTGTTTTGAACAATTAAACGAGCAATACCAGCAGTAAATTCTGGTCTTAATGTTAAAGATCTGTCACCTTTATCTAAGAATGTATACATTTCTTTTCTGACAACATCACTGCTTTCGCCAACACTACGAACGAATAATTCAGAGTGTTCTAAAACAGGAGGTCTTACTTCTGTGAAAGCAAAGATCTCAGCAATTCTCTTCATAACGTTCTCAACGTATGAGAATTCACATGCTTCGCTGTTATATATGTCGTGTGTTCCTTTTACACCTATAATACTCATATTTTCCTCCTAATGAGTTACTCTATTTACTTCGTAAACTCCAGGAATACCATGGAGAATTGCGAAGATATCGTTAAGTTTTTTATTGTTTTGAATCATGATTTGAGCAGAAAGAGTTGCGGTTAATGTACTTGAATTTTTCTTTGCGGAAATACTATTAATTGTGATGTGGTTATTTGTTAATGCATGCATTACGTCAACAACCAAGTTTGCTCTATCTGAGGCTTCAATCATAATATCAACTGGATAAGTTGCGGTCTCAAGACCTTCTTTCCAGAAAACATCGATAATTCTTTCAGTTTCATTAACGATGTTTGGGCAATCTGCTCTATGTACGCTAATTCCTTTTCCTTTTGTTACATAACCAACAATTGGATCTCCTGGAATCGGAGTACAGCAGTTTGCAAGTGAAATAGCAATGTTATCTGCACCATTGCAGTAGACTGGAGACTCGTCAAATTTAGTTTGCTTTTTAGGGCTTTGAGTTGGTAATACGAATTCCTTTTTAATCTTTAAGAAATCTATAATCGCATTTGGTGTTGGCTTTCTTCCAAATACTAAGACGTAAAGATCGTCAAGATTATCAACGCCGTATTCTCTAAAGACAGCAGGACTATTTAAATATTCAAGCATTCCTTTCTCATCGATGTTTCTTTCTTTGAAGGCATCAATAAGAGATTGTCTACCTTTATTAATCTTGTCTTCTCTAACGAGTTCTTCGTTTTTCTTGGCAAGATATTTCTTAATTTGAGTTTTAGCTGTGTTAGATTGAACAAATTTCAACCAACCTTCAGATGGACCTTCTTGAGTTTTACTGGTTTTGATTTCAACCATGTCGCCAGTTTTTAAAACTGTATATAAAGGAACCATTGCGCCGTTAACTAATGCACCAATTGTAGAATCACCAACTTTTGTATGGATTCTATATGCAAAGTCAACAGGACAGCTACCTACAGGAAGTTCTATAACTCTTCCTTTAGGAGTAAATACGTAAATTGTTTTATCAAAGATATCATGGTTCAAATTATCCATGTATTCTGTTGCAGATTGGTCTTCATCAGAAATGGAAACAAAGTCTCTAAACCAGTGCAATTTGTTTTCAATTTCTTTTTGTTCTGCAGCAGGGTTATAACCAGTTCCCTCTTTATATGCCCAGTGAGCAGCAACACCGCTTTCAGCGATTTCATCCATTTCCTTAGTTCTAATTTGAACTTCATAGAAATTACCGTCACCACCAACAATAGTTGTATGCAAGGATTGGTACATATTAGATTTAGGCATTGCGATATAATCCTTAAATCTACCTGGAGCAGGAGTATATGTCTTATGGATTAAACCAAGAATTTCGTAACATTGAATTTCTGTCTTTGTAATAATTCTGAGAGCTAAGATGTCATAAATTTCATCAAATTGATGACCTTTGATATACATCTTTCTATAAATAGAATAGACAGATTTAACTCTAGCGGATATTTCAAACGGAATATTGTTTTCGAATAAGATATCTGCGATTCTTTTCTTTAATGAATCAAGAGATTTTAATAAGACTTTTTGCTTTTTCTTTAATAAAGAAGTAATTTCTGCATACTTCTCTGGTTCAGCATATCTTAAGGATAAATCTTCTAATTCGCTTTTTAATTTATCAAGACCCAAACGATGAGCGATAGGAACGAATACTTCTAATGTTTCTTTAGAAATAGCCATTTTTCTTTCTTCTGAGAGAGCTCCTAAAGTTCTCATATTATGAAGTCTATCTGCAAGTTTGATAAGAATGACACGAATATCTTTGGCCATTCCTAAGAAGATTTTTCTATGGTCTTCTGCTTCAAATTCTTCAGCAGTAATATGACTAAGTTTTAATCTTTGAATTTTTGTTAAGGCGTCGACAATCTTAGCGACTTCAGAGCCCCAATTCTTTTTAATTTCTTCAATTGTGACATCTGTATCTTCAACGACATCGTGTAAGAGACCAGCTGTAATTGTTGATGGGCCAGCTCTTAAGTCAGCTAAGATATAAGCGACTTCAATTAAGTGATGGTAATAAGGCTCACCACTTCTACGTGTTTGTCCATCATGTTTCTTTAAGATGAATTTGTACGCAGATTTAATTGATTCTCTAGCTTTTTTGTCGTGAATATAATCAAAATAGATGTCTTCTACATCTTCGAATGTATGAAGTGGATATCCACCATTAACTTTTGCTTTAATAATTTCACTCATAAAAACACCTAATATATCTTAAGGCATTTTCTTTATAAAATAAAGAGTAAGTGTAAAGATTATTTTTCAGCAAATTGGACTTGGTAAAGCTTGTAATAATAACCCTTATTTTTAAGTAATTCTTGGTGGTTACCTTTTTCGATTATTTCACCATTTTGAAGAACAATAATTTGGTCAGCTTTTTGAATTGTTGAAAGTCTATGTGCAACAACCAACATTGTTCCAATGTTTTTGATTTTTTCTAGAGATTCTTGAATTAATACTTCTGTTTCAGTATCGATGTTTGCAGTTGCTTCATCAAGAATTAAGATTTTTGGCTTAGCTAAAACTGTTCTTGCAAATGAAAGCAATTGTCTTTGACCTTGAGAGAAGTTTTCACCTCTTTCAATGATTTCTTCATCTAAGCCTTTTTCAGTTTTATTAATGAAACTATCTGCATTGACGTATTTACAAACTTCCATGATTTCTTCATCTGAATATGATTCATCATGTAGGGTAATATTTGTTCTAACTGTACCAGTGAATAAGAAAACGTCTTGAAGCATTTGCCCAATTGTTTTTCTTAAAGAATCAATCTTAATATTTTTGATGTTAATGCCATCAATATAAATATCACCTTTTTGGATTTCGTAGTTTCTAACAATTAATTGTAAAATCGTTGTTTTACCTGCACCAGTCGCACCTACGAAAGCGCATGTTTCTTTAGGATTGATTGTGAAAGAAACATTTTTAAGAATCCATTGATCCTTTTCGTAAGCAAACCAAACGTTCTTAAATTCGATTTTGCCTTTAACGTCACCGAGCTCAATTGCATCAGGTAAATCTCTAACAGCAGGTTTAACATCAAGTAGGTTAAACAATCTTTCTGAGGAACTGAATGCTCTTTGGATGCCGTTAAGTTGATCAGCCAAGTTTTGGATTGGTTGGAAGAACTTAGAAATATATAAGTAGAATGCTAAAACAGCACCTGCAGTTAGACCAAACTCTAAACCAAAGAAGAATACTGTAGCAACAGCACAACAATATAAGAATGATAATAATGGACGGTAAATACCAAACGCTAACATAACGTTATTTCTACATCTTCTAAGTGCTTCATTCTTTTCACCAAATTCGCCTTCTTTTCTGAGTTCTTGGTTAAATAATTGAGTAATTTTCATACCAGAGAGGTTTTCATTTAAGAATGCGTTTAAATCAGAAATATTTTTTCTTTCTTTAGTGAAAATCTTTCTAACGATATTTCTAAAGAAGAATGAAATAATGAACACTACGACTAAGAAAATAGCCATAATACCCGCTAATGCTGGTTCAATCGTAAACATAATTATGAAGACACCAACAATAGTAATAATGTTCTTTAATGCATTAACAAGAATATTAGTGAATAATTCACTAAGGGAAGCTGTATAGTTAGCTACTCTAGTAACTAAACTACCAACAGGCATTTCATTTAGTTGATCTTGAGACATGTTTTGTACATGTTCAAAGACTTCCATTCTTAAGTCATAAACAACTTTTTGACCTGCTTTATTAAGAACAAGGGTTTCTAAGAAAATGAATGCTTGTCCTAAAATTGTTAATATAAACATCGAGACAGCTAAAACAATTACATAAGTCGGAGCACTAACAGAATTCAAAACATCAATAATTCTTGCTTTATGTTGAATTTCATCGATAACTCCCTGCATAAACTTAGGAGCAATAACATCTAAAGCAACGTTAATAAATGAAAATACTAATGCCAAAATAACCCAACCGATTTGAGGTTTTAAATATTTGTATATACGAGGGAGCATTTCTTTAGTCGACATTTTACGGTCGCCTTGTAATTTATCTATATCTTCAACAGCCATAAATAACTACCTCCCTTCCACTTCTTTTTCCAATTCTTGCAAATAAACCATCTTTGCATAAGTTGGAGAAATCTTTAATAAGTTTGCAGGTGTGTCAAAAGCTTCGACACGACCATCATTTAAAACAATAATTTTATCTAAGTGACATACTGTAGAAACACGAGAAGCAACAACTAATGTTGTTTTGCCTTTTCTGAGTTCTTTTATGTTCTTTAAAATTGTTTCTTCTGTTTTAACGTCAACTGCAGAAACACTATCATCTAAGACCATGATTGGACTATCCATGATGAATGCTCTAGCAATACTAATTCTTTGTTTTTGACCGCCTGAAAGAGTTACACCGCGTTCGCCAGTAACTGTTTCATATTTGTCTTTGAAATGCTCAATATCGCCACCAACACAAGCAAAGTCAGCAGCAAATTTAACTCTATCATCTGCTAAATCTACATCACCAAAAGCAATGTTACGTTTGACAGTGTCTGAGAATAAGAAATTATCTTGTGGGACATATGAAATGCAATCTCTGAGAGATTTAACATTTGCTTTCATAATGTCGATATCATCGATAAAAACTGTATCTTCTTTAACGTTATATATTCTTAATAATGCGTTAACTAAAGTTGTTTTACCACGACCAATTCTACCGACAATGCCGATAATTTCACCTGGTTGAATAACTAAGTTAATATCCTCAAGACTTTCTTTGTCTTTTGTTGGATATGTAAATGAAAAGTTTCTAAATTCAATTTTGCCTTTAACATCATTTAACATAACTGCATTTGGAGCATCTTGAATGTCTTCCGGAGCGTTCATGTAGTTTTCAATTCTCTTCATTGAAGCTTTACTTCTTGAGTACGCAGCAACAATTTGTCCCATAGCGATTAATGGCCAAATCAATGAGTCAAAGTAACCAACTAAGACAACTAAATCTGGTCCACTAATAGCAAAAGCCATGCCTAAGAAATCAACTGTTTCTCCAGTAACAGCTAAATAACCACCAAAGCCTAAAATCATAGCAAATAATAAGCCGATAACTACTTCAATAACGACATCAAAGCCTATTGAAATAAGAGCAAACTTAACGTTTACGTCTTTGTTTTGATGTGCTACTTTGCTAAAAGCAATAATTTCTTGTCTTTGTTTAACGAAAGCCTTGATAACTCTAATACCAGTAAAACTTTCTTGTGCAAAATCATATAATTTATCGAATGCTTCTTGTCTTTTTGTCCAATTATCAGACATGATTTTTTCAACTAATAATCCCCAAACAACAATTAAAATCATTGGGATTAATAAAATGATTAAGAATTGCCATGATAATAAACTAATTTTTAAGAAGCACATGAAAGAGAGTGCAAAACCATCAACCATCATAACGACACCAAATCCTAGGTAGTCTGAGATCTGTTCAATGTCGTTTGTAAACCATGACATGATATTTCCGACTTTGTTTGAGTGGAAGTATTCGACAGAAAGCTTCTCAGCTTTTACAAACATATCGTGTCTAAGTTCTGCTTCGATTTTGAAACTCGCTCTAAATAAAGTGAAACGCCAAAGCATTCTTCCTATCATTAAGCCCGCGCCAATTAAAACAGTAAAGAGAACTATTTTAATAATGTCGTCACGCATTTGCTGTGAGAAAGAACCAACTTCAGCAGCACTTTCAAAAATTTCGACTAAGTCTCCCAAGAACTCTGGGATGAATAGTTGAATATAATCGACAAATACCAGCGCTAGTATACCTATAAGGTAAAAGTACCAGTATTTGCGGTAATATTTGTTTAAATACTTACTGAATAACATACTGTAATTATTAAATAAATTTACTATTAAAGTAAATAATAACACCTTTCTATTTGATTTCGGAAATCAAAAATTCTATAGATTTAATTGATTTGTAGAATGAAACTCTTAGACTACCTAAGAAATCTACAGTGTCTTTGCCAAACAGCATTTCTTTTGAAATGTTAAAACCGGTAATTTTACTATTTGTGCCGATTTGAGTAATTATATGTTTGAAATCTCTTGAGTATTTTAATGATCCAACTCTAATGTTTTGTAGGTAGAAAATTGGCTTTTTCCAATCTTCTCCAAAAGGACCGAATTTAGAAATTAAATCGAAATTCTCGAAACTAATTTCTGTAATTGATAATGGAATAGAAGGTTTTTCTACTTTTGTAACTGGATTTTTGATTGCGAATTCGTTGAATCTTCTTTTGAATTCATCAAAATCCTTTTTGTTAATAGAACATCCGCCTGCAAGTGAATGACCTCCATATGCAATCATCAAATCTTTCAATTCGCCAAATGCTTCTACTACGTTAAAGCCTTCCTGAGAACGGCAGCTGCCTTTTAATATTCCTTGTTCAGGATTATATGTAAAGACAATCGAAGGCTTTTTATATTTGTTTAGTAATGAGTTTGCGATAAGACCAATAAGGCCTTCTTTTTCGTCAACTTCAACAACAATCGAAGCATCTTCATCTTTAATATCGATATCGCTTTCTAATAATGATTTAGAAGCATCTTTTCTTTCGTTATTCAAATTTTCTATCCAATTATAGTAGGTTAAGATACTATCTTTTGATGTATTGGTAAAGAATTTGATAATGTCGTTAATAGATGAATCTTCTACAATTCTACCTACAGAATTGATTTTTGGAGCTATTGACATACCGATTGCATTTTCATCAAATGGATCGCTACCTTTGAGTAAATCGATTTGATAAAATTCGCCATCTGTATATCTTTTAAAAACTATTCTTAATAAATCCCTATTGTATCCTCTTAAAGGCATCATATCGCTAATAATAGAAATAGATGCAAGAGTAGAAAGATATTTATCAAAACGCTTAAGCATATAAACAGAGAACAAGAATGCAACTGAGGCACCACTTGTTGAATATTGACTCAATTTTGATAAAAATGGATGCAAAATTACATTTGCGTTAGGTAAAACTTCAGGTGCTTCATGGTGATCAAGAACCAAAACGTCCACATTGTTTTGTCTGAGAAATGCGATTGGTTCTACAGCGCTTACACCATTATCAACACATATACAAAGTCCGATGCCATCTTTGACCATTTGACTTGCTTTAGACATGTTTATGCCATATCCATCTTTATATCTGCTAGGAACACAATAAGTAACATCATAGTTAAGATATTCAAACATTTTAACTAAGATTGAAACACCCATAATTCCATCAGCGTCATAGTCGCCGTAGATATGGATTTTCTTACCACTTTTCACAGCATTATTAACTAATTCAACCGCATCATTTACATTGTTAAAACGATATTCATTAACAAAAGATTGTGGGTTAACGTCTCTTGTTAATAATTCGAAATCTAATTCTGTGATTGAATAATAATCTAATAATCTATGAAATAAATTGTTCATGTTACAAAAAATGGCTACCTTTTCAGTAGCCATGCTTTTTAATCGTTAATACCAATGAAAATTGCTTCTTCAGGTTCTGCGCTCTTATTTTGGACAGGGCCTTTTGATTTTGATTTTCTAGGTTTTACTCTACCAACGTTTGCAAACTTCTTGAAGAAGAATTGGCTCATAGGGCCTAAGACAAACATTGCTAATGCGAATGCTACTGCTACTGAGTAAAATAATTCGACTGAGAGGAATTTCATTGCAATTGGGCCGAAGCCAGCAAATGCCAAGAAAATAGATAATCCGATGCACATGATGCCTAAGACATCTGCGAATCCATAAGATACTGCTTTTCTCATAAGATCATTTCTATTTTCGTAAGAATTGTCGTGTTTTCTATCGTCTAAGACCAATTCTCTTTCTTTATTCATGAAGAGAATTGCAAATACTGAACACATAAATTCGCCAACGCAAATGCCGATAATTGCAGCATTTGACATAGGTACTAAGTGGATTAATGCGAATAATCCTGCGACCATAGTTGCGCCAATTAATGTGACGACAAAGTATGCAAGACCTCTTGAGAGTCTGTATCTTATTAACATATATAATGTTGTTGTTACTAATGCTGCAGCTGCTGCAATAATAACTTTATAAACTACTGGAGTTGAAGGTGTTGTTGATTCACCTGTTGCATATTCAACGTTAATGCAAGCTGATGATACTTTTTCAGCAACAACGTTTGTTGAAGTGTTGAATGAGAATAAATCGCCTATCTTATATTCTTTTGCTTCATAAGTAACTGTTTCAGGCATCTTTTTATCTTCTGTTGCCTTAATAACATAAGTTACATATTGATGATTGACATAAGGATTTTCTTCACCGCTATCATATTCTAAAACTTGATATTCATATGATTCTGTAACAACGATTTCAGATAATGATTTTTCTGTAGAACCGTCTTTGAATTTGACATCATCTAAAATTGTTCTAATGTTGTCTGAAACAATTGAAAGGTCAACGTTGTTTTCATTGTCAATTTTAATAACGATTTCATCGTCATATGCTTTAGCAGGTGTGTAATAAACTGACTTTGTAGCAATACCAAATGCTAACATAGCAGCTAAACCAGCAACGAAAGCAACACCAGCAATAATAGTTGGAACTTTTGCGTTTTTGTTGAAGTTCTTTTCAGCAAAAGGACCAAAGTATGATTGTTTTTCTTCATTAACGAGATCAGGAACTTTTGTTTCGTCTACACCGAATAAGCTGTATTTGCCTTGTGCGACAGAAGCATTAGTATCTAACCACATAAATCCTTTTAATACTGTTAAGTTGAGAATTAAGCTAACGATACCAGCTAAGACTGTAACAAGAGCAAAGCTCTTCATGCCAACACCACCGATTAAGTATGAGAATGCACCTAATACGAGTAATGCGAAGTGAATATCAACAATAACTAAATTGCTCTTTTTGCTTGCTTCAGTATTTGCTTTTTTAACTGAGCGTCCACGATATGCTTCATCTTTAAATTTATTTAAGTAAACGCAACCACTGACGATAGATGCGAAAGCAACAATCATTAAACCAACAACAGCAAGTACATTGAATTCAGTACCGAAAATCATAAGGAAGAAAATTCCGAAGAATACAGTTGCTAATGAAGTAACTGAGATACTTAATGCACCTAACTTATAGAAGATAAATAATACTGCAGTGATGAATACTGCTGCACAAGCGAATGAAATAAATGTTGAACTTGTGAATACTGATTGGTTAACAGCACCGCCTTTTTGAAGTTCTTCAACTGCTGGAGCTGCGTAAACTTCACTAATGCAAGTGACATCGTAGTCATATGCACCAGCGTTTAATAAGTTGACATAGAAGTTACCATTTTTCCATGCAGTAGGAACGTTTTCTTCATTAACGTTACCTTCAGAGTCTGCAATGTTTAAAACTGTACTCAATGCATAAACGTCATCTTTTTCGTAATAATCAAAGATTTTTGCTTTATCTTCAGTATCTTCTGATTTGACTTGGAACTTTAATAAAACTGTACTTTGGAAGTTTTCATCTTCGAATGAATCACGTCCTGGAACGAAGCCATATACTAAATACATAAATTTAGCATATTCAGCATCTCCAGCACCTTCTTCAGATTCAGCTTTAGTTTGGATTTGTTCTGAATTAATTGCGCCAACAACAACTTCTTTATATTGTTCGTTTTCAATATCAACTGGAATGTTGATTGTTGGATAAACACTATTTGTTTCTGTTAAGTAAGCTGGCTTATCACTATTGATGAAAGCTTCTGAACCAATGTAGTGACCGACTTTATCACTATCGAATGAATAAAGATATAAATCACCATTGAATGCCAAGTATTCTTTTATTTGGGTATAGTCTACTGAATCTTGGTAAACAGTTACTTTAACTAAATCTTTTCCGAATGGAGCAACATCATAGCCGTCTAATTTTGAAGCTTCAAGACGTGCTTCCATAATTTCTGCAACTTCATTTACTGAATTGTCATTAAATTCTTTTGGATTGTTTTCACCATTATCTGTCTTTTCTGTGACTTGGAATGTTAAAGTTTTACCTTTAGCGTAATCTAAACCAACAGTTAACTTATTTGTGATAGATGCAAATGTTACAACCATCATGATAAGCGAAGTGATAGCAATAATAATGTGAGCCCAAATTCTACGCATATTTATATACCTCCAGCGCGTGTGCGCTTTTCATAGTCGTTTAATACTTTACTACACTTATTGAATAAATTCAATATAAGACATTTATTTTTTTAGCAATTATTATGAGTCTTTAAATGCTCCACCGCTTTCTTGTTTGCAATCCTACCTTTTATTGTCTTATCGATCATTCCAAGTTTAAGCAAATATGGCTCGTAAACTTGTTCAATATTTTCTGGCTCTTCACCTATATAACTAGACAATGTATCTAGTCCGACAGGTCCACAATTAAATCTATTTACCAACGTATCCAAATATTTAATATCAACATAATCTAAACCAAGTTCATCTATGCCAATATTTTCAAATGATTCTAGCGTTTTTTCGTATGTTATTCTTTTTAAATTTTTATAATGAGCAAAGTCTCTCACACGTTTAAAAATTCTATTCGCAATACGTGGAGTTCCTCTGCTTCTTTTTGCTATTTCAAGAGCGGATTTTTTATCGATTGTAAAATTATAAAAAGACGCTGTTCTTTCTACAATTTTTGCCAATTCTTCTACTTTGTAGAAGTTTATCTTTTCTATTATACCAAACCTCGCTCTTAAAGGAGATGATAAACTACCGATTTTTGTTGTTGCTCCAACGAGTGTGAATGGAGGTAAATCGATAGTTAAAGTTTTGCAGGAATTTTCTCTTGAAATAATAATAGAAAGTTTAAAATCTTCCATTGCACTATAAAGGACTTCTTCTACCGAATGAGGAAGTCTATGAATTTCATCGATAAATAAGATGTTATTCGGCTCTAATTCAGATAAAATTCCTGCTAAATCGCATGGCTTTTCTATACTAGGTCCACTAGCTAAAACAACTTTAGAACCCATTTCATTTCCAATAATATTTGCTAATGTTGTTTTACCTAATCCAGGTGGACCATAGAAAAGTACGTGATCAAGAGTTTCTTTTCTATGTTTTGCAGCGCCTATATAAATACTTAAATTTTGTTTTAATTTTTCTTGGCCTATGTACTCATCAAGAGTTTTTGGCCTTAAGAATATATCGTTATCTTTTATAGCGCTCATAAATTTCTTGCCTCTTTAAGCGCTAACTTTAATAATTCTTCTTTGTCTATTCCTTCTTTATAGACTTTTCTAAGTGCAGTATCGACTGTTGATGCTTTAAATCCTAATGTTATTAATGCGTTTCTTACATCTGCAAAAGCATCATCTTCTTCCATTTCTGATGATACAAAATATCCTTTAAGTTCCAAGATAATTTGTCTAGCTGTTTTATATCCTACCAAAGGTAAAGTCTTTAAATATTTAATATCTTCACGATTGATAGCGGATATGATTTCTTGAGGAGAGCCTACAGAAAACATAGCTAGAGCAGTCTTAGCTCCAATACCTTGAATTTTAATTAATGTTAAAAAGAGATTTTTCTCTTCAACTGTAGGAAAACCAACAAGATATGATTCATCTTGCTTTTGTACATCATATGTAAGAAGTTTTATTTCGGAACCTATTTCATAAGAAGAGGCTCTTGCTACATAGACTTTATAGCCTATGTTATTTACGTCGATTACTACAGCTTCTTTAGAAGCAGAATCAATTCTGCCTTTAAGAAAACTGATCATAATTCCTCCTAATTGTTGACTATAATAAACAACACTATCAATAAGATAGTTAATAGACCAGTTATTAATCCTATTATTACATTAGTATGTTTTTTGTTCATTTCTAGTCTCTAATAAATTCTTTTGGAGTGGGAATTGGATTTCTTTTATGTTCGCTAACTGCGTGTAGTCTTTCAATTTTTGCATTTACTGCATCATCAACAGGTTTACCTAGTAGGTAGTTATCTAAATCTTTATAAGTAACACCCATTTCTTTTTCGTCTGTTTGGCCTTCAAAAAGTCCTGCAGTAGGAACTCTTTCTGCTAATTTATTTGGAACGCCGAGCATTTTACATGCTTCTACTACTTCACCTTTTAAAAGATGGACGATTGGTAAAATATCTACACCGCCATCACCATATTTAGTGAAGTAACCAGTATATTCTTCGTCGGCATTATCGGTACCTGTAACAACATAGCTATGTTTTTGAGCATATGCATAAAGCATAGACATTCTCATTCTTGCTTTTAAATTACCTGCAGTAGAAATATCAAGTTCTCCACTTGCAGTTTCAATTTCTTTTCTAAAAACCTTATATGCTTCTGTAGCATCAATTACTTTATAAGGAATATCCATTGCTTTACAAAGTTCGATGCCATCATTTAAATCTGCAATATTAGAATCGATAGGCATTAAAATACCCATCATATTTTCTTTACCAACTGCTTTTTTAACTAAAGTAGCCACTAAAGAGGAGTCAACGCCTCCGGAAATACCTACTACATATCCTTTTAAAAATGGATGTTTTTCTTTGTAATCTCTTAAAAAATCTACGATTACATCGATATATTCTTTGAGTGTCATAAAAATTACCTCACGTATTCAAATGAGAAATCATCAAGAATAACTGTATCGCCGTCTTCAGCGCCAAGTTCTTCTAATTTATCATCAATTCTAAGTTTTCTAATCTTGCTCATTAAGACCATCATGCCTTCATCAGTAGAGATATTAGTCATCTTATAGAACTTAATCATCTTGTCGCCTAAAATCTCCCAAGTATGAGCGTCGAGTCTCTTAATATAGAAGTATTGTTCTTCGTCTTCAAGAGTGTATGTCTTGTGGTCAAGAAGTTCTTCTTCATCTTCACTATAAAGTGGGAATAATGGAGTTTTCTCGATTAAATCTGCACATTTATAAATAACTTGATCAATATTTTCTTCAGTAATTGCAGAAATTGGAATAATTTCTTGATCCACTTTCTTTTTGAATCCTTTTAAGCGTTCTTCAGCACCTTCTTCATCCATTTTGGATGCGAGTAAAATGCTAGGACGTTTATTTAAACCAAATCCATAACAATCTAATTCGTTAAG
The DNA here is from genome assembly GCA_017651565.1 of Bacilli bacterium. Classification (GTDB taxonomy): domain Bacteria; phylum Bacillota_I; class Bacilli_A; order RFN20; family CAG-826; genus RGIG9670. The sequence continues at coordinate 49,087 of JAGCCQ010000079.1, forward strand.
AATAGCTTTATAGTCTTCATATGGGTCACGTCCAGTTTCTGAAAAATCAATAACGTGAACAATAACTCTACATCTTTCGATGTGTCTTAAGAAAGTAAGACCTAAACCTTTACCTAAATGAGCACCTTCGATAAGCCCTGGAAGATCTGCCATAACAAAACTACGTCCATCTTTAGCAGAAACAAGACCTAAGTTAGGTACGATTGTAGTAAATGGATAATCAGCAATTTCTGGCTTTGCTGCACTAACAACTGATAAAAGAGTAGATTTTCCAACACTTGGGAATCCAACTAAGCCAACATCAGCAAGCATCTTTAATTCTAGGATTAATCTTTTTCTAATTCCTGGTTCGCCATTCTCGGCGATCTTTGGAACTCTGTTTGTAGAGCTCTTGAAACAAGTATTTCCTCTACCGCCACGTCCACCTTTAGCAACTACGATGGTCTTACCATCTTCGACTAAGTCGCCTAAGAAAACGTGATCTTTTTCTTCGAAAATAACAGTGCCTAATGGTACATCAACGATGACATCAGGACTTGCGTGTCCGTATTGGTTTTTAATACCGCCATTTTCACCATCTTTTGCGATGAATGTTTTACTATGACGGAAATTAAATAATGTATTAATGTGAGAATTTGCTCTAAAAATGACAGAACCACCACGTCCGCCGTTACCACCAGCAGGACCGCCTTTTGCTACATATTTTTCACGTCTAAAAGCGATGGCACCATCGCCACCTTTTCCACTTCTAACTTCAATAACTGCACGATCAATAAATGTAGGCATAATTTCTCCGGTCATTATTTTACTATAAAGAAAAATAAAAGACCACAAAATTGAATGTGGTCTTTATTATCTTATTTTATTAAGACTTATTTTGCGATAACAGTAACTACTGTTTTATCTTTGCCTTCACGAGTATATTTAACAATACCGCTAACTAAAGCGAAAATAGTATCATCTTTTCCTTTTTTAGTATTAGCACCTGGATAGATTCTAGTACCTCTTTGACGATAGATGATGCTACCTGAATGGCACCATTGACCATCAGCAACTTTAGCACCTAATCTACGACCAGCAGAATCACGGCCGTTCTTTGTGGAACCAACACCCTTTTTAGAAGCAAAGAATTGTAAATTTAATTTAAAATTCATATTAATTGTTTCCTTTCATTTCTTGTTCATCGATGTGAACGTTTTTAGGATATTCATTCTCAATCTTCTTAAGTGAAGTAATTATTGTTTCTAGAACTACTTTATCGTGTTCAGAATTTTTACCTTTACTTTCGATGTAGAAGTATCCTTTTTCTTCATCTATTTCATACGAATAATTCTCTTCACAATTGATATTTGCTAAACCGCCAAACACTACTGCGCTAACACCAGAGCAGACAATATCTTGTCCATAAGATGCTGCATTAGCATGACCTTTAACTTCAATTGATTTGAATTCGTTTTGTATGTAACAGATTTTGATTTTAATCATTTGATTAACCGTTAATAGCTTCGATAACTAAGCAAGTGTATGGTTGACGATGACCGATTGTTTTGTGTTCGTTAGCCTTTGCTTTGTATTTGAAGACGCGGATTTTCTTTTCTTTGCCTTGTTTTTCAACTTTAGCAGTGACTGTAGCACCTTTAACGTATGGTTTACCAACTTTAGCAGCTGAACCACCGACAAATAAAACTTTGTCTAAAGTGACAGTAGAACCGACTTCAGCTTCGAGTTTTTCGACGTAGATTTTTTCGCCGACTTCAACACGAAGTTGTTTTCCGCCTGTTTCAATAATTGCGTACATAATTAGCCTCCTTCTTTTTCTTCACTAAGTACTCGCTATGAAGGTAGATAAATCTTTAGAAACCTTTTCTATGCGGTTGTAGCTAGTGAGGCGACAACGCTAGTAATATATCATAGATAATATTATCGTGCAAACTTATTTTTACATTTTATTCATTATGGAATAATAACCGCTTGCTCCAATAATCAAATGGTCAATCAATTTTAAACCAAATTTTCTTGAAATTCTAACTAATTCGTCAGTAAAAATTTCATCTTCTTCACTTGGACTAATTGTGTTATTTGGGTGATTGTGCATTACGTAAAAATAATACCCTTTTGAAAGCATAACTTTTTGACATATCTCCTTTGGAGATAATGACATGCCTAATTCAGTGCCTTTATATAGCGTTGTTTCGTAGATAATTTGTCTATTTCGGTTTAAGACCACTAACACCAAAATCTCCTTATCTTGCTCCACCATTTTTAGGTAATAACGCTCATATAAAAGCTCTGAATTTACTTCGGCATGTTGCTCTAAAAGAATGTGCTTACGATTGTCCAATCTTTTCGCAATTTCAAACGCAGCACATAGTTTTAGAGCTTTTACTTTTGAAATTCCTTTGAATTGTAAGAAATATTGATACGGGCTACTTGCTAAGTTAAACATAGTTAAGGAATCCGCAAGAAGACTATTAGCAAGCTGCAATACATTATTATCCTTGCTCCCCACTCCAATAAGTATCGCTAAAAGTTCAGCATCGCTTAAATTATTGATGCCGAATCGTAATGCCCTTTCTCTAGGCTGATCAATATTAGGAATTTCATTCATTTTAGGCATATTCTATTTCCAATCGAATTTCCATCCGCCAGGAACGGTTAATGTGCCTTTGCCAGAACGAAATAAACGATAGACAACTACCGCTATTACTGCAGCTAGGACTACTGCCATAACTGTTGTAACAGTAATTACTTCACCTGGTTGAATGCTTTTACATTCTTCTAGACTTAGTTCTCTGAATCTCATAAAAACCTCCTTACTTCTTTAGAGGGGTTTTTTTCGAAAATGTGAGAAAAAAAGTTGAAAAAAATTAAAAAGAAAACCTCCCTACAAAGTAGGAAGGCTTGAAAATATTATTTTAAAGAAGATAATTTAGCTTCAAGTTCTGCTAAATTTTTCTTATGTTGCTCAAGCTTATTTTTCTCAAGAGCAATCTTTTCTGCAGGAGCTTTAGAAACGAAACCAGGGTTGCCTAACATCTTTTCACAGCGGAATATTTCTGACTTGATTGATTCAATATCTTTTTCAAGCTTTTTAATTAAGTCTTCTTTGCCTGCTTCATTTTTAATAAGCATGCTACCTTCGTTATAAACGTTGATGTCGCCTTTATTTTCTAAGTTTTCAACAAATTCTACGTCTGAGAATGTAAACCTCTTTAAATAAGTCACAAAATCATCGAAAACATTGATCTTAAGTTTAATCTTGAGTTCAAGCTTCGCGTTTGGAGCTAATTTGTTTTCAATCTTATAGTTTCTAACATCCTTAATCATTGCAAAGAGAACATTAACTTGTCCTTCACTAGATTCATCTACTAATGATTCATCATAGACAGGATATTTTTCTAACATAACACTATCTTTATGGCCTGGAATGTTAAGATACATTTCTTCAGCGATGAATGGAGTATATGGATAGATTAAGAGAATAATGTTCTTAAGAACAAAGTAAAGGATTTGGTTAGTTACTTCTTTTGCTTTAGCGTTATCGCTATTTAAAGCAACCTTACTCATTTCGAGATATTGTCCGCAGAAATCATCATAGAAAAAATTATATAAGTTGCTACTTGCAGCATTGAAATCAAATTTATCCATGTTTGCAGTAACATTCTTAATGGTTTCTTCTAATCTATTGATAATCCATTGATCTAATGGAGCGAATTCTTTCTTATCTAATGCTTTTGGAGCGAATTCTTCAGGTAAGATAGATAACACGTAACGTGCACTATTCCATATTTTATTTAAATAGTTGCTAGCTGCTTGGACTTTTTCATCGATATATCTCATATCTTGTCCTGGAGTTGAGTTAGTAGTTAAGAAATATCTAAGAGCATCAGCACCATATTGTTCGATAACATCCATAGGATCAACGCCGTTACCTAATGATTTAGACATTTTTCTACCTAATTCATCTCTAACAAGACCGTGAATAACAACATTCTTGAATGGTCTTTGCTTTGTCATTTCTAATGATTGGAAAATCATTCTAGAAACCCAGAAGAAGATAATATCGTAACCAGTGACTAAACAGTCTGTTGGGAAATATCTATCTAAATCTTCTGTTTTATTTGGCCAACCTAAAGTAGAGAATGGCCATAAAGCACTGGAGAACCAAGTATCAAGAACATCGCTTTCTTGATCCCAATTTTCCATATCTTCTGGTGGATTCATTGAGACTCTAACTTCACCAGTTTTCTTATTGTAGTAAGCAGGAATTCTATGTCCCCACCACAATTGTCTAGAGACACACCAGTCTTCTACATTTTCCATCCAAGAAGTGAAAACTTTCTCAAATCTTTCAGGAACAAAATTAACCTTCGTTTCGTTATCTTGGTTCTTTAAAGATTGTTCTGCTAAAGGACGCATTTTAACGAACCATTGTTTACTTAACATAGGTTCAACAACACAGTTATTTCTTTCACTATGTCCGACTGGGTGAACGATATCTTCTGTCTTGATAAAGTTACCTGCTGCTTTAATATCTTCAACAAGCACTTTTCTACATTCAAAGCGGTCTAGACCACAATATTTGCCACATTTTTCATTCATTGTAGCGTCTTTATTAAAGATAATTGGCATAGGGAAACCATACTTTTTACCAATAATAAAGTCGTTAGGATCGTGAGCTGGAGTACACTTCATTGCACCAGTACCAAAACCGATTTCAACGTATTCGTCACCGATGACTGGAAGCTCATCTCCATTAGCAGGATTTATAACCTTCTTTCCAATATATTTCTTTAACTTTTCATCGTTAGGATTGATAACAACACAGACGTCACCAAACATAGTTTCTGGACGAGTTGTTGCGACAATAATTGAATCGTTTTCTCCTACGATTGGATATTTAAAGTAGAACATTTTACCTGGGTCATCTTGGTGAACAACTTCAATATTTGAAAGAGCTGTTTGTTGGACTGGATCCCAGTTAATTATTCTTTCGCCTTGGTAAATTAATCCTTTGTTATATAAATTGACAAAAACAGTTCTAACAGCATAATTAAGACCTTCATCTAATGTGAATCTTTCTCTAGTGTAATCAAGAGAAATACCCATCTTAGCCCATTGTTTATGAATGTTATCTGCGTATTCATCTTTCCAAGCCCAAGCCCACTTTAAGAATTCTTCTCTTGTGATTTTTGTTACATCAATGCCGTTATTAACTAACTTTTGCATAACTTTAGCTTGAGTTGCAATTCCAGCATGATCCATTCCAGGAAGATATAACATATCAAATCCTTGTAATCTTTTATAACGAGCAATGATATCTTGAATTGTTGTATCCCAAGCGTGTCCAATATGTAATTTTCCTGTAACGTTTGGTGGAGGAATTACAATTGTGTAAGGAATTTTACTCTTATCGCCAGCAGTAAAATAACCTTTAGATTTCCAGTTTTCGTATTTTCCCTCTTCTACTTGATGAGGATCATAACGTTTTTCTAACATAGACTTTTTCCTCCTAAAATAAAACGTCCTTAATTCTAAGGACGCTATTAACGTGGTACCACCTTAGTTCGGATTTCTCCGCACTTAATTATTCCTAATATAGTTTAGGTAACTATTCCTCCAAAGCGACCTTCATTGAGTTTTTCTACCAGGCTTCCACCATCCCCGGCTCTCTATAAGATACGTTCAATTACTCCTCTTTTTCTCAGGTATCGATTAAATTATACAAGATTAGACTATTTTTTCAATAACTTGTCTAAGCTTATCCCAACTTCTAGGTTCAAGTCTTGAGGTATATACAACTCTATCTGTTGGGAAACCGTATTCTTTAATACGTTTAACCGTAGCAGCTTTCGCGCTTTGGTTAAGTTTGTCAGACTTAGTAATTACAAAGTAATAAGGAATATTAGATTCGTTTACAAAGCCTATTAATTCTTTATCTGATTCATCAATTTCGCGTCTAGAATCGAGCAAAATGAGAACTGCTTTTAAGAATTTATTATCGTAGAAATAATCTTCCATCATTTCTCCGAATAAAGCATCTAAATCTACTCCGCCTTTTGCGTAACCATAACCAGGTGCGTCAACTAAATAGAACTTATTATCTATATTAAAATAGTTAAGTAATTTAGTATGGCCAGGTTTAGAAGAAGTAAATGCAAGACTTTTTCTTGAAGTGATTGAGTTAATTAGAGTAGATTTTCCAACGTTACTTTTGCCTACTACTAAAATTTCAGCAAGACCGCCTGTGGCTCTTTCATCTTGCTTTGAAGCAGATTTAACAAAGTTAGCGTTTTTAAAATTAATCATTTTTCTTTAATAATGCGAATTCAACAGCATCATCTACTGTTTCCATGGTTTTAATAATGAGAGATTCTTTAACTTCTTTTGGAAGTTCTTCAATATCTTTCTTATTATCTTTTGGAACGATGATAGCTTTAATACCACTACGTAATGCTGCTAATGATTTTTCTCTTAAACCACCGATTGGTAATGCGTTACCTCTTAAAGTAACTTCGCCAGTCATAGCTACATCTGGATTTACAGGTGTATGGCTTAAGCAAGAAATTAATGCAGTTGTAATTGCAACACCAGCACTTGGACCGTCTTTTGGAACAGCACCTTCTGGAACGTGAATATGGATGTCGTTACCAACAAAGATTTCACTATCGATATGGTACTTATCAGCGTTTGCTTTGACATAATCTAATGCGATTGCAGCAGATTCTTTCATAACATCGCCTAGTTTACCTGTAAGTACGAGTGCGCCTTTACCTTTGAAGTAATTAACTTCGATTGGGAGAATATCTCCGCCAAATTGAGTATATGCAAGACCAGTAACAACACCAACTTGTGGCTTTGCTTCTTTCTTACTATCTTCGAAGATTGGCATGAGTAAGAATTCTCTAACTTTTTCTTCATTAATTTCAACGTGTTCGATTGTTGGATCTTTAACAATAGCGACTGCTACTTTTCTTAAACAAGAAGCAATCTTTCTTTCTAAGTCACGGACACCAGCTTCTCTTGTGTAATGACGAATAATGTAGGTTATAGCGTCATCAGTGAAATTAACTTGTTCAGGTTTTAAACCATTAAGTGTAATTTGCTTATTGATTAAGTGGTCTTTTGTGATATGAACTTTTTCAATTTCTGTGTAGGAATTGAGTTCGATTAATTCAAGTCTGTCTCTAAGTGGACCAGGAATATTTTCGAGGTAGTTAGCAGTACAAATGAATAAAACATCACTTAAATCATATGGTTCTTCAACGAAATTATCGTTAAATTGTGTATTTTGTTCTGGATCAAGAACTTCAAGCATTGCGCTTGCTGGGTCTCCTTTGTAAGAAGATGCAAGTTTATCGATTTCATCGAGTAAGAAGACAGGGTTTGTAACACCTGCTTTTCTCATACCTTGGATGATTCTACCTGGCATTGATCCTACATAAGTACGTCTATGACCTCTAATTTCAGCTTCATCAGAGATACCACCTAAAGATGCTTTGAAGAATTTTCTTCCTAAAGCTCTTGCGATAGATTTACCTAAGGAAGTTTTACCTGTTCCTGGAGGACCATAGAAACAAAGAATTGGAGATTTTAAATTACCAGTTAATTGTTTAACTGCTAAGTATTCAACAATTCTCTTTTTAGGAATTTCAAGACCATAATGGTCTTCATCAAGAATTCTTTCGACGTTTTTTAAGTCGTTATTATCTTCAGTTTTTTCAAACCAAGGAATTGACATTAAAACATCTACGTAACTTTGAATTAAAGCACTTTCGAGTGATCCTTGAGGCATCATATCGTATTTCTTTAATTCATTTTTAACTTTTTTCTTAATGTAATCTGGATAAGGATTTGCTTCTAACTTTTCTAAGATAGATTCAGGAGAATTTTTATCATCAGTGTTTTCTCCAAGCTCTTTCTTAATCGCTTTGAGCTTTTCTCTTAAGAAATATTCTTTTTGACTCTTTTCGCTAGATTCACGAACAGCGTTTTGAATATTTCTTTCAATCTCATCTTTTTGTTTTTCGCCAGAAATAAGAAGAACAACTCTTTGCATTAATTCTTCTGCACTTAAGGATTCTAAGATGGATTGTTTATCGTCTTTGCTACCTTGTAAGAACTCTGCGATTGCAAAACAAACGTTGATTGCTGAATCGTTGCTAGCAATTAAGTTAGCAACACTTTTTGGCATTTCAGCAACGATTTGAGGAACGTCTTCTAAAGCAGTTTGGACAGCTTTAATAATAGAACTGTTTGTGATGTAGTCTGGTTCAGGAATTCTATAGATTGAGCCAGTAGCTAAAATAAATCCTTCTGGATCTTCAGAAATTGTTTCTAATTTAATTCTCTCTACAACTTCGACACGAATTCTAACTTCGGTGCCTCTTACTGTATAGGAAATAATGCGACAGAGAGAACCAATCTTATGAATTTGTTCTTCTGTTGGTGTTTCATCGTCAGCGTTCTTTTGACATGAAACAAACAATAATGAATCGGTTTGGTTTCTAGCAGCTTCGATAGCCTTCACGGAGAAGGAACGACCTGCAGCAATGACTTGTGAATTGTTAGGGAAGATAACCTTGGATCTTGTCACTAACAGAGGAAGAGTTAATTTTTGAGCTTTATCAGCCATATTTTACCTCCTTACTAGTCGTTATTCTTATATAATAAGTCCTCGACTCTATTCATCATGATGTTGTGTCTGAATTCACCTAATTGATTGTTGAGTGCCTTTTTGACATCTTCGATTTTCATCTTATATTGTTCAGCAATCTTAGATAATTCGAATTCTAATTCTTCATCAGTAACGTTTAATTTTTCAGCAACTGCTACTTCTTCCAATACTAAGTAGCCAGCGATTTCTTTCTTTGAATCTTCTCTTAATTTTGCTTCAAATTCTTCTGGTTTTTGACCAAGGATTTGTAAGTAAGTTTCAAGAGTTAAACCAGATTGTTGCATTCTGTTTTCTAAATCTTTCTTGTGAGAATTTGCTTGATTTTCAATGACTGCATCTGGGATTGAAACTTTTGAATTTGCGACAATAGCTTCAATAACTTTGTTAATGTATTCTCTTCTAGCTTCAGCAGTTTTTTGTGCTGTGATTTCATCTTTTTTCTTTGCTTTTAAATCATCAATAGTTTTAACGCCATCTAATTTAATATCAGCAATGAATTCATCGTTTAATTCAGGGAGTTTCTTTTCTTTAACTTCGTGAACTTTACATTCGAATGTAGCATCTTTGCCTTTTAATTCTGGTGTGTAGTTTTCTGGGAATTTGACGTTAACATCTTTCTTTTCACCAGCTTTAACACCGACTAATTGATCTTCAAATCCAGGAATGAATGTGCCACTACCTAATTCTAATTCGTAGTTTTCAGCAGTACCGCCATCAAATGCGACACCGCCAACTTTACCAACAAAGTCCATAACGACTGTGTCACCTTTTGCTGCTGCACCATCTTTAACAGCGATTGTTGCATTTTGGACTCTTAATGCATCGATTGCATTGTCGATATCTTTATCAGTAACATTGACTTCGCCTTTACCAATCTTTAAGCCTTTGTAATCACCTAAAGTAAGTTTTGGTAAAGTTGTGATTGTAAATTTAACTTCTAATTCTTTATCACTTAAGTTTGTAACATCAACCATCGGTTGATTGTATGGTTTGATATCGTTGTTCTTTAAGATATCTCTATAAAGGACTGGTAATAATGAATTAATTGCTTCGTCCATTACTTTAACTTGATCGATTTTGCCTTTAATCATGTTTTCTGGAGCTTTACCTTTACGGAATCCAGGAACAGTGACATTAGCTGCTAACTTTTTGAAAGCCTTATCTTGAGCTTCTTTCCAAGTAGCTTCTTTGACGACAACTTCTACTTCAACGAGGCCATCGCCAACTTGATTAACTTTTGTTTCTTTCATATCTATATACCTCTAAATTTATAGCGAGGTTTATTCTATATGAATAATGGACTTTTCGCAAGTAAAAAAGACTCAGAAATATATTCTGAGCCTATTTTTTGTACTATATTTTAGAAATTTTGAATCATTTCAGCAAAACGATTATATAGTTCTTTAACTTTAGATTCGTCTAATTTATGAGTATCGCAATATTCTTCAATACTAGGCGCGTCCTTTATTTGCAGGCAGTCGCAACTTAATAAATATAATGATGCGATTAAATAATCATCTTCTTCAGCAACTTCATTAGGATATATATCTATGATATAACTAGAGAAAATACTAATCGCATTATCACTAATTGTAGGATTCTTAAATTCAGAAATCATACGTTTGGAAAGTCTATTGAAAGGTTCTCCAATAAAAGGTGCTTTGGTATTTGCTGGAATAACTTTGATAACTGAATCCTTTGATTTAAATTCAACTTCCTTTTCCCATTTCTTTTGAACTAAAAGCATTAAAGCAAAACTTTTGATTGCTTGAGATGGGTTATTTAGCATCAAATACTGGATTTCTTTAATAAAAGGTTCAACACCACGATTTCCAGCCATTTCTAAGCCAGACATTGCGGTTCCTTTGTCGTTATTCTTTAACCTACTTTTAATTTCTTCATCAGGTATAGATTTCTTACCATATTGTGCTCTTTCTTCTTCTCTAATATGGCCTACCATACTAGATAAAAGTTCTTCAACTTGTTGAGATTCATATGGAAGATTCTTGTAATAATCTAGTTCATCATACGCTTCGTCAAATCTGCCTAAGATAAGTAATAAATCGATATGAACTTTGATCAATAATAAAAGATTCTTATGCAATTCGATGTGATGTTCTTTTAAATACGCTAAAGCTTTTTCGCCTTGGCCAATAGCTAGTAAAGCGGAAATACGATAAAAGATAGAATCAACATCCCCAGATTTCTCTGTTAACTTGATTACTAACTCATATTCATGTTTATCCATTAATGATTTCAATGTATCCATATTAGTAATTTATTAGTAGATATAATATAAATATTAACTACTTTTTAATTTTCTCCCAATAATCTTTTAACGTGTTTTCAAATTTATTATCGCCATAGATATAATACACTCTATCTTTTATATCATCTGGCAAGTATTGTTGTTTAACCCAATGATTCTTATAATTATGAGGATATTTATAGTTTTGTCCTTTAACTTCAGCATCTTCTCCATCGTAATGAGTATTCTGCAAACATCTAGGAACAGATATGCCTTTACCTTGGTTAATATCGCTGAGTGCTCTATCGTAAGCCATATAGGCACTATTACTTTTTGGGGCAGTTGCAATTAATACAGCCGCATTGACTAAAGGAAGTCTTGCTTCAGGCATTCCTAATTGTAAAGCAGTATCAACAGCAGCTTTAACTATAGGAATAATTTGAGGATAAGCCATTCCAACATCTTCTGATGCACTACATAATAACCTACGTGAAGCAGCAATTAAATCTCCTGCTTCTAACATTTTTGCTAAGTAAAATACTGCAGCGTCTGGATCACTACCTCTAAGCGATTTCATTAAAGCACTTAAATTATCGTAGTGTTTATCTTCACCTCTATCGTAAGAAATATTTCCTTTTTGAATTACTTCATTTACGTCTGCTACAGTAATCTTTGAATTTTTAATTCCTGAAGCAATAAATTCTAATGAATTAAGAGCTTTTCTCATATCTCCATTCGCGCTTAAAGATAAAATCTTTAATGCTTCAGGTTCTATTTTAACTTTTAAAGCTTTTGCTCCACGAGTTAAACCCTTTGCGATTTCTTCGCTACTAATTGCTTTAAACTCAAAAACACTACATCTAGAAAGTAATGCAGGATATACATAGAAATAAGGATTTTCAGTTGTAGAAGCAATTAATGTAATGTCGCCGTTTTCTACAAACTCTAAAAGAGATTGTTGCTGTTTCTTATTTAAATATTGAATCTCATCTAAATATAATAGGATTCCGTTTTGATTAAAAACATCACCTATTTGTTTAATTATATCTTTGATATCTTCTGTTCCACAGTTAGTTCCATTTAGCTTATATAAAGACATATTTGCTTTTAAAGCAATGATATTAGCTAATGTGGTTTTTCCAATTCCTGGAGGGCCATAAAATATCATATTAGGGATTTTCTCACCTTCGATGACGTTACGAAATAATGAGCCTTCACTAATTAAATGAGTTTGGCCCACCATATCTTCTATCTTTGTAGGTCTAAGAATATCCGCTAATGGTTTTTGCATTTTATTTTGTGTCCCTTAAATCAGAAAATACTTGGTAATGAAGTTTTTTAGCACCAACTTCAAATCCATCGTGATCAATATTATCTACAAATTTTGCGATATCGCGCTTAACGTTATCACCTCTATATGATTTTCTAATGATTGCATCGACAGTAAGTAATTCTTCTCTTGCCTTATCAACTAAATCGAAGAATGATTCTCTTCTTTCTGCACCACTAACGCAGTTGAACCATCTACTATGTTGCAAATTTAAAATGTCATATTTTTCATATGCTTTAGTTTTTGCAGGTGACATCATGCAGTCGATATTCTTATTTCTTGCGAAAATGTTATGGACTAAGAACTTCTTAACACCCAATGGAGAATATAAAACGCTCTCTACAAAAAGCATGTCTTTATATGCGTTATAGTAGGTTAATTCTTCAATACCTTCATAGTTTAAGAATTTAGCTAATTCATAGAACATTTTCGAAACTGCTTTAACTTGTGCCTCAGGACATTTTGCGCACTTTCCAGAGCCCTTGAAAGTATTATTAAGTTTTCCATAAATTGTATCTAAGATACTTTCAAAGTTAACATGATAATTCATATACTTTTCTTTTTCTTTATCAGTTGGGTTTTCTGAAGTTGGGAATCCTGTTCTAAAGAAAATATATGGATGGCAGTTTCTATCTAATACATAATGCATGAATAAACCTTTAATAAATGCATGTAACATTTTCTTGTCTTCTTGAGTATCAGAGTACTCTAAAAGAAAGTTATATGCGTTAGAAATATTTGTGTGATGCAAATATGTTCCAAAATCGCGCACCTTAGCTTTGTTTTCTCTTTTACCTAAAGAATGTCCATAGAAGAAGAAAACATCTGGTCCTTGACCGCCTAGTGCACGTATACGTGCATATTTATCTTTTTGTTCAGTGTTTTTTTCTACAAATGTGTAATGTGTATAAAATGCTGGCATAAACTAATCTTGGTCTAAAGCTTCCAAGCCTTTCTTAATTTTAACGTTTTTAGTTTTAACGTTATCAACGAATATGAATACAACTAAAGCTAAAGCCATAACTATAGTTGAATATACGAATAAGATGTCCCATTTTTCTGCTTGATAAACTAATAAACCAGCTAAAATAGGAGTTAATGTTTGGGCTAACATACTAGCTGCGTAATATAAGCCTGTGTATTTTCCAACATTAGAACCACTAGCGAGTTCGACAAACATTGGGTATGAACAGCAGTTAATAAATGCCCAACCGATACCACAAATACCAAAGAATAAATATAAAATTCCAGGTGTTTTGTGGTAAGTAATTACTTTTTCATCAACGATTTCTGTGAATTTACTTGGATCTTCTTTGACAAAACAAATAAGCATTAATCCAAGAATCATTAATCCTAAGCCAATAACAATAGTCCATTTTCTTCCAATTTTTTCGCTTACCATAGCAGCTGGAATAAAGGATGCTAAGGAAGCAATTGTTAAAACAATTGTGAAAATTGAGAAGTTTTTAATATGTAAGAAATTTGTTCCATATGATGACCAGAAAGTTTCAACAGCGTTAAATGATGCGAACCATAAGAAAACCGCAACAATCATGATAATTAAGCTAATCTTGTTTTTCTTGCTTAAAGGAGCACTCTCAACGATTTTTTCTTGTAATTCACTTTCTTCTTCGCCGCGCTTCATTTCGTCGACCATTTCTTCGATAATCTTATTTTCTTTAACTTTTATAAATAATACTGCGATAGTAACTAACATAGCTACACAGCAAACAAGGAATGGAATTAATAAACCGATTGTACTATCTTGATAACTCTTAAAAGGAATAATCAAAGCAACAGCACCACCTAAAATAGCGCCAACATAACCAACAACGTTAATAATTGCGTTAGCTTTACTACGTAAAGGTTTTGGAGTAATATCAGGCATTAATGCAACTGCAGGGTTACGATACATCTGCATGAAGATTAATGTTAAACACATCATGATGATAACGCCTGCTAATGATTTAATTACATACATTACAACAATTAATGGGAAAACAATCGCGGAAAGGATTGTGCCAATAACAATAAATGGCATTCTCTTACCGAATTTTGTGTTTGTTTTATCACTCCAAACACCAAATATAGGAAGCATAAATAAAGCGAATAAATTATCTAATGCCATCAATGTTCCTACTAACCATTGATAATCAGTGTCTTTACCACCATAGTTCTTTACAAGAATATCTGTAAGGAACAACGGACAGTAGGTGTTATAAACTTGCCATAACATAAGGATGCCAAAGAAGGCAAATCCAATAATAAATGTTCTTTTTACATTTAATTTAAGGGGTTTCTTTTCAGTTTCCATTTTCTTCTCCTATGGTTTTGAGGAATTCCTCAACTTTTTGCTTATATGATTCACGGTCAGATTCAATACTCTTTGAATGACCCGCATTTTCAAAATAGTATAATCTCTTAATTTCTGAGCTACTAGCATTGTACAAGATTTTTGAATTAATTGGAAAAACAGTTTTATCTTTTCTTCCATGGAAGAAGCATATAGGAAGTTTATTCTTCTTTATTGCTGCTTTTGCGTTTGAATCTTTAAAAGAAAATTTATATTTAATTTTGAACAATAAATTAGCAAATATTAATGTTGGGAAAAACGGAACAAAGTGAGTAAAAGCGATGTTATGACATTGCGCTCTTAAAGATGAATAAGCACAATCAATAATTAAAAACTTTACATCCGCTTGTAAGTATTGACTTGATAGACAAGTTGTTGCACCACCCATAGAATATCCAAATAGGCCAATTTCTATATCTTTTCCGTATCTTTTCTTAATAATTCGCACTATTTCTGCTAGATCTTTAGATTCTTTAAACCCCATTGTGCAAGGAACACGTTCATTATCTCCGTGTCCTCTTTCATCATACATAACTAATGAGTATCCTAAATCATAAAAGATTTTTGTATATTTATAAGCACCTTCACGTGTAGAACCATGTCCATGTGCGAAGACAATAAACTTTTTAGGATTATTTAAAGAAATATCTCCATGAATGATGTATCCATCTTCAAGTTCAAAAGTAGTTTCTTCTCTTTTGTAACACTCGGTTCCCTCAAGAAAACCGTGCTTTCTATTTCTTTCTTGGCGTTGCTCTCTAGTTGAATAATTTGGATGTGTAGTTTTTTCAACAATACAGTATGCACAAATAAAGGAAACTATTAAATATATAACTAATATTGAGCCAATAATTATAAATAAGATTTTCATATAATTTGATTATATCAAAAAAGAACAGTTATTCACTGTCCTTTTTGTCTTCTTCCTCTATTACTTGAGCTTCTTGTGTATCGACAACTACATTATCATCTTTCTTTTCTTCTTCATCTTCGAACAAAATCTTTAATGGGAAGAACCAGTGATAAATACCTTGGAAGATATAAATCGCTGCGATATAGAAGATTAATGGAGTAATGAAATATTTTGGGTTTTGCCAGACAAATTCATTACTCGCGAATAATAAAATAGAAATTGTGATTGTGTAAGGTGGAATAATTATCGTTGTAAATTTATCAACCAAACATGCTTTTTCTCTTTTTCTTTTATTAGTAAATGTAGTAATGATGTCGTATAAAAAATAACAACCACCAGCAATCGCAAGAAATTTAAAAATGTGTAAGAAGGTTTCTGAAACATTCATAACTCCAGTTGCTTGAAGAATACCTACCACTATTAAAATAAGTGCGATAATGATTAGTTCACCGCTATAAATAAGCTTTGTTTTTGTATAATCGTCTAATTTTTTCTTTTCCATAAGTCAGTCTTAATTATTATATAGGAAATAACTGAAAATAAAAATAAAAGCTGCCATTCGGCAGCTTAAATTCAATTTTTAATTGATTAGAGTAATTCAGCTGGAAGTTCTGCGTAATCAGTGAAGCTTGGCATCTTAACGACGTTAGCGCCATATTTGAAATTAGCACCAAAGTCTAATTTAGTTAATTTACCAACAGAATCTTTTGGACTGTCGAGTTCAGTTACTACATCAGCATTTCCTTGGAAACCGAATCTTGAGAAAAGACCTTCTTTATCAAAGACTAATGTTGCTTTCATATCGCCAGTAACAGCAGTTTCTTCGACTTCAACTGGATCACTTGATAATGCTAATGAAATAGCTGCACCATTAGAATTCTTGTCTTCAGCAAGTGTTAAGATATCTTTTGTTTCTTTATCGCCTAAGATAGCTTCTAATACGCTACCGACAACAGTTTTAATTTTTGTTTTTTCAGATGTAGTTAATGAAGATGGGATACTATCAGCGATATCTTCAACGTCGTCGTTATCTTTAATGTAGTATTTGCCAAGATATTTTTCTACGTCCTTTTTAGCGTCAGCAATGTCATTAGCATCTTTTGTTTCCATGAGAGAAGCTGCAAAATCAACTGCATCATTAGCAAAGTTTTTGACGTCTTTGTCTGATGCATCATAGTAAACAGTGTTATCAACAAAGTATGCAGCAGCGTCAATATCAGAAGCATTTAATGTATATTCTTTACCTTTTTTCTTATATTCTAATTTGAAGCCTAAGTTTTCGATTTTGATCATTGCTTTTGCTTTTGATGTACCTTTGTCTAAACCAACTAAGCCAAATGAGTAATTAGCTTTAAAATCAGCAATCTTGAACGAATTAACAGTTTTATCAGTTTTTGTTTGTGTGAAGGAAAGTTCTTTAAATGAGAATGAACCTTCAGCTAAGAAGCCTTCAACACCTTTAGCATATGTTAATGCAATATCTTCACCAACTTTGTTAAAGAATGCTTGGCGAGCTGCTGCGTCAGTTTTATCAATTGGAGTATAACCTCTTGGAATTGATGTGTTAGCACTAGCACCACAACCAGTTAAGAGCATTAATGATGCTGGTAATAATAAGAGTTTGGATTTATTTTTCATATTTTAAATCTCCTTTTCTTTTATAAATTAAAAATATCACATTATTAATGTGTTGTTAATAGATTTAAAAAAACTCATTCCTCGGTTTTTTCTTTTCTGAATATCAAAAAATAGATAACAAATAAGTAAATACCAATAACTAAGCCAATAAGACCATTTACCAAGTAATACATAAAGTTTCTTGGACCTATCATAAATTTCTCTACAAGATTTCCATTAATTACGTTAAAAGCAAAATGGAATAAAACGCAGTACCATAGACACTGTCCGTAAACATACATAAGACCTAATACAATTCCGAGCCCAAATGTATATACTACGTGAAGCAAATCAACAGGATTAAATGAACTGATGAAATATGTGATGTGGCTTATACCAAAAATAGATGCAGAAATAATAATTTTAACAATTGGCTTTTCAGATGCTTCGATATTATCGATAATTACACTTCTAAATAAATATTCTTCGTTAAATGCAACGCAGAAGCTTAAAAGAATTGCTAAAAGTAAATCAATCGAGAATGAAAACTCTAAATGATAATCAGGAGAAAATAAATTAAAGTAATTTGAAAAACATAAGATAAAAACCGGTATGAATAAAATCATATAGAATCGGTTATACGTTCTTTCTTTAAACTTTAACGGACTCTTTTTTAAGACAAGTCTAAATAAGAAGAAAATAACTAATTGGCAAAGAATTTGGAAAATTAATTCTAATGTTCCCTTGATTCCAAATAAAGAAAAAGGAAAGCATGAAATGCCTATATATAGAAGAATCAAAATTAATGTGTCTAATAATTTACTCTTTGTCATTTTTTACCGGTTCATCAAAGAATTTTTTCTTTATTAGTATCAATGTTGGAACAAATATAATCCAAATGAATATGCAAACTAATTGGCTAGGATACAATCCTAATAATGTAGCACCACGAGCTTCATCTCCTCTGAAGAATTCGAGAATAAATCTAAAAATAGAATAACTTGCTAAATAAACATGCATTGTGTATTTAAACTTAACTACAAAAATTAAGAAATACAAAACCACTGTTAAAAGGAATAAAAATAAAGATTCAAATAGCTGTGTTGGAATTCTTTTTCCGATATTAGGGAAATCAACTCCGATGCAAGAATCAGTAACTTGTCCATAGCAACATCCTGCTAAAAAGCATCCAATTCTTCCAAATGCATGAGCACATGCAATACAAATTGGTGCAACTATCAAAATTTCTCTCAATGAAATATCGTTATTCTTTTTAACGAATAAGAAGAAAATCACAATAAATGCTATGGTTCCAAAAATAAGTCCGCCATAGAAAGTCATAGTAAAAGAGAACTTATAGTTAGCTGGATCTTTAATTAAGTCGTAGACATTCTGGAATAACATAGCACCAACAATACCAATAGCTACTGTAAATAATGTACATGCTATAACATCAATGATTGTATTTTTAGAATATCCTCTATGTTTTAAATAAAACACTAACCAAAAAATAGCGGTTGCTACACCGATAACAATCATCAAAATATATGAGAAATTATCAATACCGAATAAATCTGGATACATTATTGAACCTCAGGCTTTCTTGCGTAACAGGAGAAAAATAATGAAACAACTGCTATTAGTAATCCGCAATTAAGTAATGCAAATCTTAATCCTAATGAAAAGAATGATAATACTTCAATTGGAAATAAAGTGATTAGGAAAAATATTGCAATGTCGCAGGAAATAATAAAAGTAATTAATGCGTTACGTTTACTTTTACGATTAACTATATCGTCTTTCACATACATAACAGGTCTAATAAGCGATGAGCCTTTAACCATTGCTCTAAAAGCATAATAGAAAGCAACTGCTTCCATAACTAATTGGAACACTAAATAAACAATAGACATTATGTGCGAAGTTTTCTGAACTTCTTCAACACCACCAGTTTTAATAACGCAGAAAATAACTGAAAATACAGTTAAAGTGAATAAACCAGCGATACTAAAAAGCATTGTTTTAAAGTACTTCTTGTCAGTCATATTAAACATTATAAGTTTTTTACTTATACTTTAATACAAAAATCGCATTTTTATTATTTCACTAAATGAGCGTTTAGCGAATATACAATATAAAAAGAAAACGACATAATAGTCGTTCTCAATTTAATTAGTCTTCATCTTCTTCGTCGTCTTTGCGATTTTTGCCTTTGACGATTTTTTCAGCTTCTGCTTTATGATCATCTGTTTTGAATTTTCTAACAGCGATCATCTTTGGATGTTCAATATCTCTTTCATCCATTAAGACATAGCCGACTTCGTTAGGAACTTTGTAAGTACCATTTCTAGCAATAACATTAGTTCCTGCTTTTAAAGTTGTTAATTTGCTTTCTTCGATTGGATAGTAAACTCTTTTGCCATCTCTTTCGACTTTTTCAACGCATTCACCATTAACTTGGTAAACATCTTTATAGAAACCATCTCTAATAACTTTAACTAATTTATCTTCGTTTAATGTTGCAATTAATGCATCATCAAGTGCGTGATATCTGTCACTACCATCTTTGTTTTTCATGACATTACCATCTTTGTCTCTAGATAATTCGATGAATACTTCATAAACGCTACGTGAAGTATCAACTTCGTAGTTGCCACCAGTAACTTTGTAATAAGTTTCGTAGTTTGCAAGTCTGTTCTTGTACATAATTAAACCCTCTTTGCCTCTTTTATTTAATTTATTCATGACACAACAATAAAAGAGTTAGTTATTTCTTTTAGAATTGGCAAATAAATATTTTAAATAAAAACATTGTCTTTAAGATAACACCCAATCGCGTATCTTTCAATATAATAGTATAAAAATATACTATTTTTCGTTAACTAAACTTTCTAATGCGTAAAACATGGTTTTGTTTTCGCTATATTTAATTACGTTAAATACGTTTTTTGATGCTAAAGGTTGATATTTAACACATGAACAATATGTTTCATCATTGTCTTTAAATGTTAAAGATAAAGCAAAAATAGATTTAGCTTCGTAAGTTTTATAAACATGTGCTTTATCTAATTGAAAATCAGGGAATTGAGAAGCAACTTTATTAATACTATTGGTTTTTGCTTCTTCGCTAGTTTCTTCTTTGAACATTTCTGAAGAAATATTAAAACGATCCTTTCTCATATAATTATCTTTGATAGTTGAAATACAGTTATCTAAAGAGCCAAATCTATCAGCGATGTTAACGACTATTAAAGAACTTTCTAAACCATGTTTTTGTGCGTTTGCGCAGTAAAGTAAACCATTTTCGCTATATTCAATAGCAGAAATGCTAAGAACATAGTTGCTTACTGTAGAAACACCGATTTTATCTTGGTATTGTTTATTTCCTAAATATGTTAATGCTTCGATAAAATCTTCTGCGTCTTGTTTATAAGAAAAATCTGAATCAGCTTTAGCTTTTTTATTATCTTCCATGTAACTTGCACCAATAGTAATAAAAGTAAAAGCAGTCAAAATAGATAAAGCAAAACCACCAGCCGAAAGGCTAGATCTTAACATATTTTTATTGTTTTGTTTTCTTTCTTCATCGTTAATAATCATATTTTTACCTAGTAAACCAACTATTGAAGATTATCCTCATTATTTGGTTCTTCTACACTATTTTCATCTACTTTTTCTTCGATAGGTTCTTCCATTTCTTCTACTTCAACTGGTTGTTGTTCGTTATTAATTTCAGCGGCTTCTTTTGCAGCTTGTTCCGCTTTTTCTGCTTCTAAGGCTAGTTCTGCTTCGCGTTTTTCTGCTTCTGCAATAGCTCGCTTATTTCTTCTAGTACCAGCAACCATGATAATGCCGATTAAAGTGCAAATAAATTCTCTAAAACGATAAACAAGGAACGTTGGGGTAGCAATTTGTTTCTTAACTGCTTCATTAAATAAGAATGCTAAAACGAGTTGCATACCACCTTCTCTTGATCCTGCTTGCATTGGAATTAAGAATAAGAGGTTGCCAATTAATGAGCAAGTAGACATAACCATTAATCCTTGGAAGTAATTAAATGGTTTACCATCCATTGGTGTATATCCATTTAAGAAGAATCTAATGATTAAGAAATACTCTAAAGCTTCTAATAATCTACTTACGAATTGAATTAATAAAACAATGCCAAATCTAAACCAGTCTTTACGGAAAACGTTAATTCTTCTATCGATTTCCATATATTTTTCTTTTTTAGCTTCAACCATTGGTGCGATTTTCTTGCCGATTCCAGGTAATTTGGTTAAGAATCTCATAATTGGGTAAACTAAATTAACTCTTAAGAAAATTAAGCAGAATGTAGCGATAAGATTAAATCCACCTGTAGTTAAAAGAAGAATGTCTACTAAAGTACTTCCTGGCAATCCAAAACAAATATATGTAATAACACCAGCGTCCCAAAGTAATAAGTGACCAGCGGCATAGACGATAGTAAAAGAGAAAGTTGCGGAAGCAGCTTTTTCAGTAGAAACATACTTCTTAAGTTCCATAATTCTATATGGTTCACCACCAACTAAGCCAGCTGGAGTAACATTGTTTAAAGCAAAACCTGTAAAGGTAATCTTAAACATGTGCCATGGATCTATCTTTTTGCCGTCTTTTTTAAGAATTATGTAATACGTCAGCGTATGCAAGAAATAAATAAGAAGCCAAACGCCAAAGCATTCAGCAAGAATGATAAAAAATCTTCCTTCAGTAAAAAGACTCCATTCAATATTTGCAGGATCGTTTGCAATAACTAATACGACGATTCCAGCAATACCTAGGAGAAGGAAAATATATTTATAGTATCTTTTAAAGAAACTACCTACACTAATCTTTCTTTTCTTTTCTGTCATCTAATACCTTTTTCATTATTTCAGTAGACTCTCTAGCGATTTTTGCAAATTTACGCTTTAAGAAGAATCTGATTGGCTCTAAAACCAATAATACGATTGGGAAAATTAATAATTCCCAAGCAAAATCACAAACACCTGTTAATCTTAAGATTTCAGTTGCTAATAATAAACCAAATAAAACGTATGTTCTAAAATTGAAAACTAGGATGTTTGGTAATCTAGCAATCTTTTTAGATCTTTCTCTATAGTAACTTGATACTTCAGGAGGAATTTCTCCACCGTTTTCTCTAATAAGTGTTAATAACTTTTGAAGATCTGGAGTGGACTTTTCTTGAAGTTTAGTATAACTAATATATGATTTTAAAACGAATTTTTGGAATTTTGTTGGTGCTTCTTCAACAATTCTTTTCATATCTGTAGAGCTATGTAATTCACTGCCTCTATCAGAAGCACTTAAATACATATAAGCATTTCTATAGTAGTCAGCTGCTCTACTTTCTGCAGCGTGAATAAATATGCCGAAGAAAACAACAAACACAAATAATCCTAATCCCCACCAGGAGAACCATCCGATATCGGTAAATGGAATATTGGTTCCGCTCATGAGAATTACTCTAATCGATAAACATAAGTAAATAGCAAAATAAACAACGCTATCAATTGTTCCATCAAAGCATCTACCAAACATAGATCCTTTGTGTGACATTCTAGCGACTTGGCCATCTGCACAATCTAAAATTGAGCAGAAAATAATCATTAAAATACCAATGATTGTGCAGATTAAGTTATTGAATATTAATAAAACTGCACCACCAATACCAAATAAACCACCTAATACGCTAACAAAGCTAGGTGAGGCATCTAACTTACAAAAAACTTTTGCGATTGGTAATGATGCTCTTTCAGTAAAAAACAGGTCGAACCTGTCTGAGATATCTAAACATTTTTCAAATTGTTTTGCAGGATTTTCTTTTTTCATAGTGTGTATATTATTGAACAAATCATCTAAAAATAAAAGTGGTAAATTATTTACCACCAGTTAGTAACAACTTCTGCAAATGAGATTACGTCATTAATTTCGACGACAATATCGTCTACTTTTATTTTGCCACTAAACTTGCCGAATACTTGATGTTGAATCGACTTTATAAATAAGACTTTTGCTTCATCCTTTCTATCTAAAATAGGTGTAAATTCTAATTCGATATCGCTATTTTTGCTTGTCATAGTCCATTTTTCCATGAGTTTCATGTTTCCTTTTGGATCTTTTGGAATATTGAATGTAACATCTCTTAATTTGTATGCTTTTCCATCATAAAATAGCATGTTTTCACTAGCAGCTTTTAAATCTCCGAAGCCATATCCAAGATTAAAACCGATTTCGTGACCATCAACAACAGAGCTTAATGATGACCAGTACCAAGAGTTCTTGTATGGCCAAACACCTCTACCCCAGTCTAAAACTGCTCTAGTATCTTCTTCTGAGAAATAAACACGTTGTTCATCAAAGAAGAAATAGCCATGTACAGCCATGTTATTAATCTTTTGGTTATAGTAGAAATGTTTTGGCTTATTTAAAAACGGAGTAGCAATAACCATGCTTCCATCGATTTTTTCCGCAAGATCAAAATGAGCTAATAAGCCCTTTCCATCATCATAATCTTTAATTTCTACATCAATAGTTCTTTTTCTATTTTCTGTAACGATTTTGATATCGTAATTTTTATCTTTCCAATGAGAAACACCATTTGCGCTTGTGCTAGGAAGTTTAATTTTTCCTTTAGTGAAAGATTTCATCGAACTTTTTGTAACATAATTAGGTTCATCAAAATTTAAAATAGAAACACTAGCTAAGCCCATATAGGAATTATCTGCAATAGTAATAGCAATACCGTAATGGTTATTTCCAATGTAGTAATAATCCCATTCTTTAATTCTTAGTTTAGAAGCTTTAATTGCATTTCTATCATATTCTTTAACTAAATCGAATGCGTAGCCTGCTTGGCATAAGCAGCCTTTTTTGTCTAGCAATGGTCCCGCCTCAAGTAATACTTGTTCCATATTATCGTCTCCAAATAAAGATACAAAATCAAAAGAGTTATATTGCATCAATAATAATGAGCATTATTGCCCATAAGGATTTTACAAAAGCCCCCTTTTGATACTTTATTATCTCTCGTATTGTAAATATAAGAATAGTATTGTTTTTAGAAAATTAACGTATTTGTTTGCGATAGAAAAAGCGTTGTTTAGTAAGTAATTAGTAGATTTATATTAATATATAGTAATTATTGTTTTTGTAACTATTAGTTTAATTTAAACTGTTGATCATAAAGTTCTTTATATCTGCCGTTCTTTTCAATAAGAGTTTCGTGATTACCGGATTCAATAATCTTGCCTGATTCAATAACAAAAATACGATTAGCGTTTTTAATAGTTGAAAGTCTATGAGCCACTATTATGCATGTTCTATTCTTCATTAAATCGTTAAGTGAATTTTGAATAGCAATTTCAGTAGAGTTATCAAGAGCACTTGTTGCTTCATCAAGAATAAGAATTGATGGATCTTTTAAGAAAATTCTAGCGATAGATATTCTTTGTTTTTCACCACCAGAAAGTCTAACGCCACGTTCGCCAACTCTAGTGTCTAATCCTTCAGTTAAAGACATAATGAAATCATAGATATTTGCTTTCTTAGCAGCTTCTAATATTTCTTCATCACTAGCATCTAAATTGCCATATGCAATATTGTTTCTAATTGTTCCTGAGAATAAGAAAACATCTTGTTGGACAATACCGATGTTATTTCTTAATCCATGGAAAGAAATATCATTTATATCTATTCCATCAAAGAAAATATGTCCATCTGGTACATGATAGAAATTAGGGATAAGATGACAAATTGTTGTTTTACCGCCACCACTAGAACCGACTAAAGCAATACATTCACCTTGTTTAATATTAAATGAAACGTTGCTTAAAATTTCTTCATCTTTAATATAGTTGAATGAAACATTTTTGAATTCTATATCGCCTTTTAAAGCGATTTCTTTAATAGCGTTTTCTTTTTCAATATCACTTGGAGTTTCCATAATTTCCATAAATCTATTAAAGCCAGCCTTACCATCAGTTAATTGTTCAGTAAATTGCACCAATGTATTAATTGGGTTAGTAAATAAAGAAACAGAAATTGCGAATGCTAAGTAGTCTTCGATAGCAAACATATTAGTTTTAACAGTTAATAAAGCGCCACCAATAATTACTGCAACATTAAATAAATCTATAACAAAGTTATTTGATGCGTGGAATAAAGACATATACGCATATACTTTCTTTCTAGATTTGTTATAGTCCGTATTTGCTTTATTGAAGTTTTTCATTTCTAATTCTTTATTATTAAAAGCTTTTGTAGTTCTAATACCAGAAATAGAAGATGCTAATTGTGCGTTAATTCCACCAATATGCTTTTTGCTTTCTCCATACGCTCTTAAATGTTTCTTTCTAGTAAAGAGAGTGATGAAAAATAGAATAGGAACCATTCCTAATAAAACAAGGGCTAAAATGACATTAATTGATAATAAGTAGATTAAACTAGCGCATATAGTAACGCCACAAATAAGAATATTTTCTGGTCCGTGATGTGCTAATTCGCTAATATCTTGTAAATCATTAGTTAATCTAGACATTAATTCGCCGGTTTCATGAGTGTCATAATATTGCATTGGAAGATCTTCATATTTATTAAATAAGTCCCTTCTCATGTCGCTTTGCATATCTGTACCAACACTATGGCCAAAGTAATCGACATATAATTTAAGGCCAAATCTACATACATAAATAGCTATAAGAATAATTCCTGCGATAACAATTGCATCAACATCTGCAGGGGTTTCTTTAACGTATACTTGGAATACTCTTCTAGTAATAATTGGATACATTACAGAAAGTAATGCCATGATTAAAGAAGAAATTAGAACTGTAATAAATCTAAATGCATACTTCTTATAGTAACTAACGAAAGTTCTTAGATAATTCTTCTTCATTTGCTAAATATGATACTGATTTTCTATAAATAATTAAACTTTTATGCATTCTTAAATTAAATTTAAGGAAAAAAACCTATTTTAAAATTGCTAAAATTGCTTTATACTACACCCATAAGGAGAAAAGCATATGAAAACAAATGATGCAATCGTTGCTGCTTTTAACGCATACGTTGAAGAAAACGATAAATTCGTTAACAAAGGCGTCAAAGCTGCTGCTGCAAGAGCTCGTAAAGCTTTATTAGACTTAGCAAAATTGGCAAAAGTACGTAGAGCTGAAATTACAGCTGAAAAAGAAGCAAAGTAGTCTATTTATTTTAATTAATAGCAAATAAAAAGTGATTCGTAGGTGAATCACTTTTTTACTTTTTGCTCTCAATTAACGAATGTCAATTTGTAAAACGTTATAAGAGCAATAGCTATTAGTTAATTGAGTAATGGCTACTTTTTTATTAATTTGTTCCACTCTTATAACATAAGATGTAAGGCCTTCTACATAATTACCTATTGTTTTCTCGAAGCCAAGCTCTTCTAATTTTTTAAAATACTCGTATAAACCAGTTGATGACAAATTATAAACAAATAATAAATTTGTTTCGCCTTCTTCAAATGTAAATCCTACACCATTAACCATGAATTCTGGAATACCGTATTGAGTTAATTCTTCTGGTAATTGATATGTTACTGCGTCACTTTTTGCTTTTCTAATCATTTTTGGTTTAATTATAATATCGCCGCATAAATCATATTCATAAGTGTTTGTAAGTATGAAACTTCTATTACAAGAAGCGACAATTTCTAGATGTAAAACATTCTCATCGTCTATAGCTTTTTCGTATATTTTTACTATGTCATCATATCCGCTTGTAGGAATAAAGTTAGTGTAACCTTCTTGAACTAATTTATCATAATAAGCATCTAATTCTTGCTTGTTAGAGCCATATACTCTAAGCCAGAATGGATATTCATTAGTGTTAGAAATATCGTAAATATAATATTGTGCTTTTTCACCTTCATATTGAGGGATTTTTATGTCAGAACAAACTTCTGGATAATTAGCTTCACGAGCAAAGTCAGGAATATAGTAATCGTAGAAGAATTTTTGTGAAAAACTTACATTATTAGAATCCCTCATTGTTAAATAAATATATCTGCCATAGTCTTCTGTTTTATACACTTCTTCAATGAGCAAGAATGCTTCAGAGACTTTTGCGGAAGATAATACATCTACTGTTTTATCAAAAGTAAATTCGTCATATCCACATGTAAAAGTGTAAGAAAAATCATCAAAATTAGTTACATGTTTATCATCTAAACTACAACGTACTTCATATTTTTCGAAAAGTTCTGCCATTGTATAATCTTGAATAAATGGGCAATATGCAATCTTATCCGAATAATATCTATAATATATTTTGTCGGTGTTTATATTAGGTACAACTGTACCTGTGTCATTATCTTTGTTGCCCCCGTTGTTTACTTTTATAATTGGTTTTCCATTGTCGCAAGAAGTTAACAACAAAACACCCATTACCCCTAATAGAATATTTTTCTTTTTCATATAGTAAACCCTCCCTTTGTTAATTAAGACATTCCAAAAGTGGATTTCTGCTCATTTATTTTAAAAATATGCAATTATCTAACAAAAAAGAGTCAATTTTAAGATATTTATTTAGAAGTTAATTGCCTCAAAATAATTTAAAATTGTTTTATTTACTATTTCTAAATTTGTTCTTACGGAGTTTGAACTATCCTTACCTGAAAGTATCCATGATAGGAAAGGAGATACAATTTGGAAGTCACATAAATGCATGTGTCCGAGTCCTTTAAGATATACGTTTTGATACTTTTCGTCATTCAAATTTAAATATTTTTTATTTTGAAAATATTGATCCCACTTACTTAAATTTGAATAAGAAGAGTCTGAATAAACATTTAACATTCTTGTTGGATAGACTTCTTCATCAAAAACAAATTTCCCGTTTTCTACGCCTTTGACGTCATACATAAAAGGAGCTTCTAAAGATATAACACAATATAAATCGCTTCTAATTCTCCCTAATGCTAACGAAGTAGCACCACCAAATGAATGACCCATAACGCATACTTTTGTTTTATCTATTAGCGAGTAAAATTCTTCGTTTTTTGACAAAATAGTATCAATTACAAAAGAAGCATCTTTAGTGGTTAAATCCATCCATTTTCTATATAAATTAAATGCCTCTTCTTTATTTTTTTCAGGAGAAATTTTCATAACTTCTTTTCTGAATTCAGAAGACATTTTAATTGTTTTAGAATTTATAGTTACTTCAGAAGCTAAATAAGTATAACCAATAGAAGCAGCAATATATCCTTTAGAAGCAAGCTCTTTCATTAATGTTTCGTTATTATTTACGTTTCCAAAAGAGCCGTGTGAGAAAATAACCAAAGGACAAGAAGAAGGAGATAAATCCCCTTTAGGATACCAAAATTTAACTTCTAAACTTCTTTTTTCGCCACTATTTACATAAGTTTCAACTCTCGATTCATCCACCATAGTTACATCCGCTACTTCGTATTCATATTTGCCTGTTGGATTTATAATTTCTCTTTTCGGGAATAGCATTAAACAAAAAGAAGCGATTAATAAAATAATAGTAGCTCCTAAAGCAATAAAACCAAATAAATTGTGATTGCTCTTTTTAATTGCTAAAAATAATAAAGTACCTATTTCTATACATATCAAAATAATAAAAATAATATTTCTAGTTTTCATTTTTATATTCCTTTAATAAAAGAGCGCACATTTCGTTTATTTTATCTCTTGCTTCGTTTTTAGACATATTAATAAGTTTTGATACAATCATAGTCATTAAGCCATGAGTGTATATAATAACGCTTGTAAGATACTTTTCTGCGTTATATTTCGACATTTTATATGTATTAACAAAATGGCTAATTAATTCTTCATTACCTTCATCATTAGATATATCTTCTACACCACCAACATTTATGCCGCTATAATCATTCATATAAATGAATTTAAATAGATTAGGATAATCAAAAGCCAAATTTAAATATCCTTCGCCAACCGCTTTAAAAGGATCAGAATTTTCATTTGGCTTCATGAAATTATTAGCAAAATTTAAAGCATATAGTGCTAATTCTTTTCTAAATTCATTCATATTAGAAAAATGCCAACTGATTGGTTGGGTTGAACATTCTAATTTTTTTGCGATTGTTTTTATATTTACATTTGAATAACCATCTTTGTTTAATATTTCAAACGCTGCTTTTAATATTTTTTCCTTTGGTATTCGTGGCTTTGTTGGCATAATTTACCTCAAAAATAATATAAACGCGTTTATAGTATTATGCAATATAATTTAAAAAGCAAAAGAAAAACCCTATGAAAATCATAGGGTTCTAACTTTAATCTGAATTATTTAGCTTTTGTTTCGCCTGTAGCTTCGCTAACTGCTTCTGCAGCAGTTCCTGCTTCTTCTTTCTTTAATAAAGACGAAGCAATAGCCCATGCGCCCCAACCAACGATACCAACTGCAACACCGATTGTACAACCAGTTAAGACGTTGACCCAAACTGGATTTCTATAACCGACAATTTCAGCTTTCATGATGTTAGAGTTAGCAATACAGTAAAGTGTATTATGTACTGCATTTCTTAATAATGTAACATCTTTTGCGTTAGTTGCTTTTACATCAGTTTTCTTTAATTTGTGTGTATCAGCGGAAACGAGGTTGATATCGCCACCAGCATATAACATTTGCTTACTATCCATGTAATCGTCAGTGTGGAAGTCACAAATGACTGAACCAACGAATCCCCATTCTTTACGGAGGACAGTTGTAACTAATCTGTAGTCACCACCAGCCCAAGTTGTACCAAGACGGTTGAATGAAGTCATTAAACCTTTTGATTTACCTTCTTTAATAGCAATTTCAAATGGTCTGAAGTAAAGTTCGCGCATTGCTTGTTCATCACACCAAGTAGCAATACCTTTTGCAGATCTGTGTGTTTCTTGGTCGTTTAATGCGAAGTGCTTAACGTTTGCATAAACACCTTTTTGTTGAACGCCGTCAATAACTGTAGCAGCAAATTTACCGCTTAATAATGGATCTTCTGAATAGTATTCAGTATTACGACCAGAGAATGGTGAACGGTGTAAGTTGACAGCTGGAGCATACCAACCTGGATATGCAAGGCCATCACCACGTTCATTACCAACTAATGCTTCGTCGCCAATAGCAGCAGCTTGTTCTTTAGCTAATTCTAAGTTATATGTTTGAGATAACAAACATTCTGAACAATAGTAACAGCATCCATAAACTGCTGGTTTAGAACCTTTAACAACGTTACCTAAGAAGCTGACAAGTCCTGTAGGGCCATCTGCCGATGTAGTTGCAGGAACAATAATAACTTCTTCGCCGTCAACTTTTCTAGTAATATCAGTAGTTGAGTAACAACCTTCGTCGAAAATTAATTCCATTTCTTCGAAAGTTAATTGATCAAGGAATTCGTCCCATTTTGGATCATTGTATTCAAGACCAACTAATTTTCTTAATTTAATTAAGTCGCCATTAGTTTGACCCATCTTAGGAACTGTGGTATATGTGTCGTTATTTCCAGATTCTTTAGCGTCTAATTTATCAAAAAGAGCACCATCGATTTTACGTTCATCATCAGTTACAGTTGTTGGGAATGTTCCGGTCCAATCTGTACGAGATAAAAGTGATTCCATACCACCTTTTTTGTCGTCTTTAATCCATTTTCCTGGATTATTTTGATCTTCGACGATACCAGAAACATCGTCAAATAAAGGTTCAACTTTTGTTCCTGTTACAGGGTCATTTGCGTATGTAGCTTTAGCACCCAATGTTTTAGTAAATGTGTCTATATCATGGTGTGAATCAGTTGCGACGTGGAAGATATAATCACCTTCATCTAATGTGTAGCCTCTAAATCCATCGCCATTTGCATCGTGACTATCGAATGAAGCGAAGTAATAAGGATCAACTTCAATTTTGACTGTTTCAGATTCGTTTTTACCTAATTCTTTTGTTTTAGCAAATCCTGCTAATACTTTATATGGCTTTTCAATTTCATTTGTTTTGTAAGGCGCTTCAACATAGACTTGAACTACTTGTTTACCAGCACAATCACCAGTATTAGTTACTTTAACTTCAATTTCGAATTTTTGGTTGGCATCTAAAGCAGCACTTTCAAGTTCGCTCTTGTTATCAATAGTTTCTTCAAATGTTGTATAACTTAAACCATAACCGAATGGGAAAACGACGTTTTGGTCATACCAAGCAGCATCATCTTTACCACGAGTTTCATAGTAACGATAACCCATATAGATGTTTTCTTCGTATTCTACGAAGAAGTATGTTCCGTTATTGCCTGATGAAGTAAGATATTCATCACCATTTGGTTTGAAGTTACCACCGAAGTTTTGCCAAGTTGGATCGTTCTTGTAGTTTGTGTAAACTAAGTCAACAGTGTGACCGGAAGGGTTAACTTCACCACTTAAGATTCTACCTAATGCCATAATACCGTATCCACCAGGTGAACCAATATTGATACATGCATCAATTTTAGAAGAATCGACAATTGAATTGTCTTTTAAGAATCCTAAATCAATGTAGTTAGAACCATTCATTAAAACGACAATGTGAGCGAATTTACCACTATCAACAATGTGTTTTAATAAAGCTCTTTCATTATTATCTAATTCAAGATAATGACGATTAGCATCATCACTAGCTACGCGTGGTAAGTCCCAGTTTTCACCAGCAATACGGGAGAAAACAACGAGAGCAGCGTCGCCATATTCATCATAAGATGAAGTGATGCTTGAATCATATACAGATACTGGTAATTCACCAGTTAATAATGAAGCAGCGTCTGAGTCTTTATGCTCCATTTCTGGGTTATCACTACGCTTTTCACCAGCGTTTGTTTTTGCTGTATATAAATCAACTAATTTTTGATTATATTCAAAACCTTGTGCAGATAATGAATCAAAAATTGTTTTTCTTGGTTCTGCAGAATCATCAGCATCAGGGTTAGCTGAACCAGAACCACCATAAACTAGATTAACTGAGTTGTTACCGAAAACAGAAACTTTTGCATTTTTCTTTAATGGTAAAGCATTGCTGTCATTTTTGAGAAGAATCATACCTTCTTCACAAATCTTCTCAGTAACTCTATTGCCGTTATCTCTAGCTTCTTTCTTTGTGAAGTATGATTGAGGGAATTCGATTGTTTCATCACTCTTAACTGTAATAGCACGTTTTCCACCAAAAGTTTGATTTAAAACTGAGCTAAATTCGTTTCTCATTAATACATTAGCTGTAATTAATAAGCCAGTTAAGAAAACAGAAGTAGCGCCCCAAACAATTACTCTTTTTCTTTTTAACTTACTGAAATCCATAATAAAACCTTATTTGATAATGTTTGTAACTGATGCATTTGTCCAATCAAGAGTAGCTGAAGTGTAAATCTTTAAGCTATCTGAACATGGAGCTGTACATTTGATTGCACTGAATAATTCATCGTGGTTATCAACTTTCATAACGATTGTGTTTTCACCAGCATTTAAATGTACATTAACGCCAAGTAAGTAATCTTGGAATGGTAAGAATTTACCAGTTTCAGGAATATCGTGCATTGTGATTGTGCCGTAATCTAAAGCTGTACCGTTAACTGTGATTGGATATGATGTTGAAGTAAATGTCATATATCTATCACTTGTTGTTTGATCAACTTTGCCGTATTCAGCAGAGAATCTACCAAAGATAACAGCGTCATCAACATCAGCGCTTGAATTAACTGTGAATGTTAAAGTATTGCCATTGATGTAGTTGAAGTGTACGAAGTATCCTTTGTTTGAACCTTTAGGATCCATTGTTTTTAATGTAACGCCTTCTGGTGCAGTTTCAGTAACAATTTCTTGTCTTGTATCACTATCAACATAGTATTTGAATGGTTCGATTTCACAAGTTGAGCCATATTCGTAATCATCATCAGCGATAATTAAACCTTTTCCTTTATTTGCGCCAGAATATGTAGCACCATCCATGCCACCATTTGCAACGATATCTGGAGCGAACTCTGCTTCCAAAACCTTTGCATTAGTGCCAGCAGGGATGAAACATGGAACTAATTCAAGATCAGCGTGTGGTTTTGCTAAAACTTCATCATCGAAGTTCCAAATTTGTCCACCATTTTTAACGTTCTTCCAACCATAGAAGACTTGTCCAGCTGGAGCTGTTGGATCTGCAGGTTTTTCAACGTTCTTAATACTTCTAACTACTTCAGTTTTAAGGACAGAACCATCTGCGTTTTTAAAAGTAACGTTGAATGGGAATCCTAATGCAGGAACATCACGTTCTTTTTGCTTATCACAACCTTTGTATGTGCATTTTGCAACTTCTTTACCTGGTTGTAATTCAGTTGGTTCAACTGTTCTTTCCCACTCGCCCCAAGTATGTGTTTCGTGTTTTTCACAACCAGCAAGCGCTAATGTGCAAATGCCCAATAAGCTTAATGATAGTAAAGTGTTTCTCTTTTTCATTTTAATATTTTTGTTGCTCGGTAACCCTAGACTATGCCAAACAACTTTTCTCCTTCCTAGGGTATTATCTATAAATAAACCATATCTCCCCGATATAATTTTATTTACAATTTAATAATCTTTATATATTATACACGCAAACGCGTGCGTGACAACATAGAAACTGCTAGGGCGAAAAAATCGTCCTAGCAGTAATTCTATAATTAGTTAATTAAACTAATCTTCTTTTTTTCTTCTCTTTAAAGCAAGTAATGTAGAACCTGCAAGAGCAAGAGATGAGACTAATGCACTAGCAGCAACAACTGACATAGAGCATCCTTCTTTTTTAGTTGGTTTTTCAGCAGCTTCAACTTTAATAACGTACTTATAAGCAATTTGTCCTGTTGTTGAATCATCAAATGTAACATTGATAACAACATCAATTCTAGCGATTTGTGCGTATTCGAATTGTCCGGAAATTACAGCGTTATCAGCATCGAATGTGATACCTGAAGGTAAATCACAACGTTTGTTGATTTCAAATGAATCGATTGAAGCGATTTCTTTAGTGGATTTATTGTTTTTGTTATCGTAAACATTAACCATAGATCCTGTAGAAACATCTTTATCACTTAAATCTTTCTTAACATTGTATTCAACATCTTTCCATGCGCTAACTGTATCGTCTGTTTGACCAACAACTTGAGTTAAACCACGTTGCATTAATGTTGAGTTGACACACATATACATGTGTTGTTTAACGCCTTCTCTACATGCATTCCATAATGACCAAGCGATAACTTTGTTACCACCGACACAAACTGGAGCACCATTACCATTGTTAGCACTAGCATCCCATTTAGCTTGTTCGGCGATTTGACCACTGAAGCCGCCACTATCTAATTGACAGTTACAGCCAGCAAGGATACGTGGAGTAACACATTCATAGCATTTGAAGTTAACACTAGAGTTACCAGAGTGAGTCATATCAGAAAGGACTGAACCTTTGAAGCCCCATTCACCACGGAGAACTTCTGTCATTAATGGGTAGCTTGCTGCTGTTTCCATTAAACCTAAACGGTTATATGAACCCATGACACCAAGTGATTTACCTTCTTCGAAGACCATTTGGAATGATTTTAAGTAAATTTCACGTAATGCTTGTTCGTTTACGAATGAGATACCGGATTCACGGTTCTTTTCTTGATCGTTAACTGCGAAGTGTTTGAAGTATGCGAAGACACCTCTATCTGTAGCAGCACCAACAACTTGAGCTGCCATACGACCCATTAAGAATGGATCTGCTGAATAGTATTCGAAGTTACGGCCACCGAATGGAGAACGATGTGTATTAACTGCACAGCCCCACCATCCTGATTTACCTTGGATTTGTGATTCCATACCGATACATTCACCTTGTTCGTGTGCGAGTTCTTGGTTGAATGTAGCAGCGATGATTGGAGAAGAAACCCATGCCATGATACTGAATTGTTGAGGACCATCACCTTCAGATGCACCGGATTTGCCGATTGAATCTAATGAAGGAGAGGACATTCTGTTATTTTCGACGTATTTCATTAATTCATCCCAAGAGAATTCGTTAATGAATTCGTCCCATTTTGGATCATCTGGTGCGCAATCTTTCATGTCGATTAACATGATTGTATGTTGACCAGTTTGTTTCCAGTTAGCACCATCCTCAGCTGTTCTGTGAGCAGCTTCTGGTGTGTATTCAAAGTCTGTGCCTTCTTCGAAAGCAGCTAAGTCATATTCGTGAGTTAAGAATTCTTCGAATCTACTACCTGCTTTAACTTTTCTATCTTCAAATGTTGGATATGAAGGGAATGTAGCTTCAAAGTTTTCACGGCTCATTTCTGTGAATTCAATGTCGTTTGGACCAGGCATTGATGAATAGAAACCTCTATCTGTGAATCTATTTGTGACTTCGTGACCTGTGAAACGGTCTTTTTCATAAATAATGCCACCATTTTTAACTTTGAGTGCTTTTTCACAGTAAGATTCGTGAGCATTCTTCATACACATAATAGCGTAATCACCAGCGTCTAATTCATAACCTTTGTGATTGTTGCCATTTGCGTCTTTATAGTCGTAGTTAGCGACATCTTGTAAGTGGAATGATAAGTGAAGTGTTTCACTTTCACCTGGTTTAATAGTTTTTGTTTTACCAAATGCACATAAAACGTGATCAGCTTTTTCGATTCCGCCTTTAATATAAGGAGCTTTCCAATATAATTGGACAGCGTCTTTACCAGCGACATTACCAGTATTAGTTACTTTAACAGAAACTTCGATAATATCTGATTCATCGTTTAATTCTGTACCTTCAGCAGGTTGTACGAATACGATTTCTTGGTTGAAAGTTGTGTAGCTTAAGCCATAGCCAAATGGATAAAGAACGCCTTCTTCACCGTTATACCAGTTATCTGCAGCATTCTTATCAGTTTTTGCCATATCAGCATAACGTGTTTCATAGTAACGATAATCAAGGTAGATACCTTCTTCGTATGAAACATATGATGCAGGTTTAACACCATTGATACCACCACTGACGACTTTGTATTCTTCACCTTCAAGCCATCTAGGGCTAGATGTATTACTGTAAGACTTATCAGTACCATAGGATCTCATTGGAGTACCGTCAGCGTTGAACATTGTATCTGCTGATTGGTGATTTTGTCTTCCTGAATGGTTAGCAATTGCTACACCTGTATTATGTCTATTATCTGAGAAGTTTTGGAATGTTGGATCTTTTGTAAAATCACGTGTCCAAGTATCAACTGTACGGCCTGATGGGTTGACATCACCGCAGAGGATTTCGCCAACTGCTTTAGGTCCTACGTCACCTGGGTTACCAATCCAAAGAATGCCGGCGACTTTAGAGTCGTTTTCGAATTGTTCACATTCAAAGATATTGGATGAGTTGACTAAGATTAAAATTTTGTCGAAATGATTGTGTAATTCGTCAAATAATGCTTGTTCATTATCTGATAATTCAAGAGCGTGCTTTTCAGAAGCACCGAATTTGCCACTGTCAGTTGCATCGATTGTTAAGACGTCACAACCTTCAGAACCTTCACGAGTAATAACTTGAATAGCTAAGTCGTGATATTCTTTGAATGAATCGATTAAGCCTTGATTACCAGTAACTGAAGCGATTGGTGTTTCACCGATAGTAACTTCGGAGTTACCTTTCCAACCATCGTTACCATTTGTACGGCCGCCAGATGCATTCTTGTAGAAGTTAGTCGCTGTTTCGTTAACTTCAAAGCCAGCTTCTGTTAATGATTTTTGAAGATCATAAGCTTTGTCATTTCCAATTGCGATACTCTTAATTTCACCGGAACCGCCACCACCTCTAGCAATGTTGATAGATGCTTTACCTACCAAGGAGATTTTTGATCCTTTAGCCATAGGGAATGTTCCGTCATTCTTTAAAAGAACGAAACCTTCTTCAGCTAATTCGGTATTGATTTTGATACCATGCTCAATATAGGCAGCCTTCTCCCCGTACTCGCCTATGAATGCAGCATCAACACCTTTGATTTCACCTTCCACAGCTAAAGCAGGGATTACCATACCAGCAAGGAAAAGTGGAACTAATAGTTTTTTCTTCATATAGTTTTCCTTTCACTATTATTTTTTATGCATTAACTAGTTTTCCTCGTTCCGAGTGAAAACAAAATAAAACGGAATCAAACAGCGCAACAAGTCGCCTAGATTCATTTTTACGCAATGCAATTTGTACCTTAAATGTAACTTGAAAGCCATATATGAAATATGACTAATTATTTTTAGAGTACGGACAATTTTATTGTTTGCTTATTTTTTCTTATTATTAAGAATATTTATACGGACATATGTAAATACGCTATTAAATAAGATATATAGGAAATAAAATAAAAACTCCAACGGTTTACCATCGAAGTTTAGATATCGTTTGGTGCCGACTACCGGACTCGGACCAGTCACCTATTCATTACTAGTGAATTGCTCTACCAGATGAGCTAAGTCGGCGTGCTAGCTAATATGAGTTAGCGTTATTAATTATACTTAATTTGAGTGTTTAGACAAGAAATATTTATAAAACTAATTCACCAAGTAAATCATATACAAACGCTGAATTAATTTTAACTTTTACCTTGTCGCCAAGTTTTAATTCTTTTTCACTCTTAAATAGTATTTTTCCATCTACATCATCAGGAGCGTTCCAATAGCTTCTTAAGCAGTAATAGTCATGGTCCTTACCCACTACTAAACCTTCCATTTCTTCTCCGGTATGATTTTTATTCCTTCTGTAAGAGATGTTTTGCTGTAATTTCATTACTTTATCAAGTCTATCTTGTTTAACGTCTTCATCAATTTGATCTAAATAATTGAATGCAGGGGTATTTTCTTCTCTTGAATATGTAAAACATCCTAAATGGTCGAATTCAATTTCTTTAATAAAATCGAGCAATCCATTAAAGTCTTCATCAGTTTCACCAGGAAAACCAACCATGACTGTAGTTCTTAAAATTGCATTTGGACATTTTTGTCTGATTTTCTTAAATAAATTCCTCAAAAATTCCTTATTTCCACGTCTATTCATAGCTTCAAGAATTTTGTCTTCACTATGTTGAATCGGAATATCAAAGTATGGAGTAAGTCTAGGTTCACTTGCAATTAAATCAATCAATTCATCAGTTATTTCATCTGGATATAAATATAGCAATCTAATATAGTCTAAAGTTTTAACCTTCAAAAGTTCGTTTAATAAATAAACAATGTTAATTTCTGGATTATTTAAATCAATACCATATTTTGTTGTATCTTGTTGTAAAACTACGAGTTCTTTATAACCGGCTTTTGCTAATTTATTTGCTTCTTTAATGATGCTTTCTGGTGCTCTAGAAACAAAGTCTCCACGAATAATAGGAATAGCACAATACGCACATCTATTAGAGCAGCCTTCTCCAATTTTTAAATACGCAGAAAAGTCGCCAGTAGAGACTATTCTATATTCATCAGTTACACCTGCTTTTTTGTCTTTGACATCTTCACAAACCGAGCTTAGAAGTGCGTTAAAGCGATAATAATCACGAATTGGGATAAACAAATCTACTTCTGGCATTTCATGTCTGAGTTCATGATAATAACGTTCAACTAAACATCCAGTAACGACGACTTTTTTGCCATATTTTAATGTATCAAAAATTGTATCAATACTTTCTTTTTTACTAGATTCGATAAAGCCACAAGTATTAATGATAATAATGTCTGCTTCTTCAATATTAGTAGCGATGTTGAAATGATCTTTAGATAAAAGACCAAGGATATTTTCGCTATCGACTAAGTTTTTTGAGCAGCCTAAAGAAATTAAACCTACATTTTTCATATTTTTATTCAGTTCTTAAAGCAACAACAGGATCTTGCTTTGAAGCGTTTCTTGAAGGAATTGCGCCACTTATTACAGATAAGAGAATTGATAAACCAATCATGATTAGCGCTGTAGGAATTGAAAGAGATACAATAGCTGGATAAGTAAGGGATTTTAAAATTAAGTTAGCAATTAATTGTATTAAGTATGTAAATAAGACGCCAATTAAGC
>JAGCCQ010000012.1 GCA_017651565.1 Bacilli bacterium
AGCATCAGTCATGATAACGACCTTATGATATCTGATTTTGGAAGTATCAAATTCTGGGTCGATTCCTCCCCCGATAGCGGTAATCATGTTACCGATTTCAGCATTAGCAAAAATTCTCTTTGCTTGAGCTTTTTCAACGTTCAAGATTTTTCCACGTAGTGGTAAGATAGCTTGAGTTTCACGGTTTCTACCGTTCTTAGCTGAACCACCAGCGGAGTTACCTTCAACGATATATAATTCACATTTTGTTGGATCTTTACTTGAACAGTCAGCAAGTTTACCAGGTAAAGTATTTAGTTCAAGACCACCTTTACGTCTGATTTCTTCTCTTGCTTTTCTAGCAGCTAAACGAGCGTTAGCAGCCATTAAAATCTTTTCAATAATGATCTTAGCAACTTGTGGATTTTCTAATAAGAATCTGTTTAATTGTTCGCCAACAATACCAGAAACGATTTTTCTAACTTCTGAGTTACCTAATTTAGTCTTTGTTTGACCTTCAAATTGAGGATTTGGGTGTTTAACAGAAATAACTGCTGTAATACCCTCAGTAACATCGTCATAAGTTAAATTATCTTCATCTTGTTTTAAGTATTTGTACTCTCTTGCATAGTTGTTGATAATTCTTGTCATTGCATCTCTAAATCCTGATTCGTGCATACCACCTTCATGAGTATGGACGTTGTTACAGAACGAGAAGATGTTTGATGCATATCCATCATCATATTGGAGTGCGATTTCTGCGTATACGTGAGCAGTATTACCATTAGCTAATTCGATAGGTGCAGTACCTTCACAGTAAATAACATCTTCGATTAATTTTGTTTTGTTATGGTTAATGAATAAAACATATTCTTTAATACCACCTGCATAACAGAATTCTTCTTTTTGATGTTCATGGTCACTTCTATTATCTTCGACAGTAATTTTAATACCTCTATTTAAGTACGCGACTTGTCTCATTCTATCTCTAATGATGTCGTAACTATAAATAGTAGTGTCTGTAAAGATTGTTGGATCTGGTTTAAATGTAACAGCAGTTCCGTTCTTAGTTGGATCACAATCACCAATTCTCTTTAAGTGATTAATAATATGTCCGCCTTTTTCAAACTTAATGTAGTAGATACCGCCATCTTTATGAACAGTAACTTCACACCAAGTAGATAATGCGTTAACAACAGAAGCACCAACACCGTGTAAACCACCGGAAACTTTATAGCCTCCGCCTTCACCGAATTTACCACCAGCGTGTAAAACAGTATAAACAGTTTCAACACCGCTTAAACCGCTCTTTTTAACAACGTCAACAGGAATACCACGACCATTATCGACAACAGTGATAGTGTTGCCTTCGTTGATTGTTACGTTAACTTCAGTACAATAACCTGCTAAGGCTTCATCGATTGCGTTATCGACGATTTCCCAAACGAGGTGGTGGAGACCCGCACTACTTGTAGTACCGATGTACATACCTGGTCTCTTACGAACAGCTTCAAGTCCTTCCAAAACTTGAATGTTGTCAGCGTCATACTTAGCATCTGCTTTTTCTAACTCAATTTCCTCTTCTTTGAGTTCAGATTCGTGGATGTCAGTTTTTGGAGCATCCGCAGCAGGTGTAGCAGTTTCTTCGACAGCTGACTCAACCTTTTTCTCTTCTTCCATTAGAAGACCTCCTAGTCTTTAATATTTTTCTTAAGTTCGATTAGATGTGCATTGCTAGAACTTAATTTAGTTCCAGTAATGAATACCTGTTTAAACTTATTAAGAAACTTAATTAGATTTTCTCGACGATTATTATCTAACTCACTCATAACATCGTCTAACACCACAACAGGGCGTTTATCCTCATCTTCAATTAAGAAGTAAGGAGAGAGTTTTAACGCTAATGCTGCAATTCTGTTTTCTCCTTGCGAGCCAAATGTTGCAATATCGCGGCCATTTAAGCTCATTGAGAAATCTTCTCTATGAATGCCAACATTAGTTAGTTTTGTACGAATATCGCGCTCTAATGACTTATTAAATGCATTTAGTGCGTTATCCATGTAGTCCGAATTATAGTCAATGAATGGTTCATATTTAATTTCGAACTTATCGCTACATACGCCTGTGAGCGCGCGTGTAATAAACAACAAGACATCATTGATGTCCTTCACGTAACTTTGCCTATAAGACATGATAGGCCCAGTTAATTTTGCTAATACTTCAGTACTAGCTTCTAACAATTTTTCATCAAAATTATCAGATTTTAAGATTTCATTTCTCTCTTTCAATGCCTTTTCATAACGAGAAATATAATCTAGATAAAGAGGATTCTTTTTCGATAACGCTATATCTAAGAACTTTCGCCTATCTCGTGGCGAACCTTTGAATAACATTACATCCTCAGGAGTGAATTCAATTACATTAACAGCGGAACTTAATTGAGATAGCTTGTTAATCTTCTTGTTATTAAGAAAAATTTCTTTTCTATTCTCACTAAGTTTAATTGCTATCTTTCTTTTAATTTCCCCCTCAATAATAGTGGCTTCTACTAATGTATTTTCTGCACCGTTTAGAATTAAGTCTTTATCCTCATTTGTTCTAAACGATCTAGCTAATGATAAGTAGTAAATAGCTTCGATAATATTTGTTTTACCAACTGCATTTTCCCCAGTTATTAGATTCAATCCTTCTTTGAAATCAAAATTTCTGTAATTATGATTTCTAAAATTCTTAAGGATTAAATTACTTATAACCATGGTCTTTTACTAGAAATACATTATCTGCGACTTCAACTTTATCTTCCGGATATAGTTTTCGACCGCGTCTATTTTCTTTTTCCCCGTTGACCAAAACTTCATTTTCATTAAGGAAGAATTTTGCTTCACCACCAGTTGATATTACTTTTGTCACTTTAAGTAAAACACCAAGAGTGATATAAGGCTCATCGTGCCTTAACTCTATTATTTTCTCGGCCATTTTTCGCTCCTTTTAGACATTATACGCCATATAAATAAAAAAGGGAATATAAATTATTCCCTCTTATATTATACCTCTTAAATGGGCTATTTTAGTAAGTTCTAACTGGAGTAACAACTTGAATAATTGAGTCATCAGAAGTGTTCTTGATAACGAATGGTTTCATTTCACCAACGAAAGCGATAGTGACATCTTCAGCATTTAAAGCTCTAATTGCAGAAGATACGAATTCGGAATTGAAAGAAACTTTAAGTTGTGAACCATCAAATTTGTAATTATCAATCTTTTCAACAGCAGAACCAACTTGAGAACTCTTAGCTGAGATTGAAACGCCTTCATCACTCATTGCTAAGTCAACAACATTTTCTCTATCCATTGAGAGTAAGTTAGCTCTTGCGATAGCTTTTAATAAATCAGCACCGTTTACTTCTAATGCAAAGTTAGTAAGTTTAGGAACAATGTTCTTTGTATTTGGATAATCACCAGCAATTAATCTAGTAGCAACAACTGTCTTGCCTAATTTGAATAATGCTTTTTTATCTGAGAAAGAAATACTTACATCAGGGAGATTTTCCATTAAGTGATCAACTTCAACCATCATCTTAGCTGGAACATTAGCGACAAAGTTAATTTCCTGTGGAATATCAATTGTCTTTCT
The DNA here is from genome assembly GCA_017651565.1 of Bacilli bacterium. Classification (GTDB taxonomy): domain Bacteria; phylum Bacillota_I; class Bacilli_A; order RFN20; family CAG-826; genus RGIG9670. Next base: position 3,614 of record JAGCCQ010000012.1, read on the forward strand.
AGCCATTCTAGCTGAGTCAGTAGCAGTAGCGGTGAGAACTCCACTTGCTGCTTCTAAGTTTAAAGCTGTTAATACTGGACGTTGTTCTTTTGTACTAGCAGCAAATGCTGTTTGGTCACAAATAGAGTGGAAAACTTCTCTAGGAAGAACTAATTCAGTTCCAATAGCTTCTAAATCTAAATCTGGATATTCTTCAGGTCTAATGCAGTTTAGTCTATATTCTGAATGATTATCAGTAATAGATGCATTGTTATCAATTACATCAAATGTGATTTCTTCATCATCCATTGATCTAATGATATCTGCGAATAACTTACCTTTAACTAAAGCAGAACCTTTTTTGTAGTTACGAATGATTTCTTTATCCCCATCGGTGTATGGAATTAAAGTTTTAATGCTAATTTCGAAGTTACTACCAATGATTGATAATCCATCATCAGTTAAATCTAATTTTAAATTTTCTAAAACTGGATAAGAAACTTTATTGGATATAGCTCTAAAAGCGACATTAACACTTTTAACTAATTCATCTCTAACGATTGTAAATCTCATAGATTTTATTCCTTTCTTTTTCTTGTTTAAATTTATTAACAATAATTATTAGGCGTGTGGATTGTGTGGATAACTGTTTCTAATAAAATGCTTAACTATCATATGTTATCATTTTGTAGTGTATTTTGATACTCTTTTTTATTATATAAAACTTATTGTGGTTTAATGCGTTTTGTAAGTTCTTCTATAGCGGCTTTTAAACCCTCATCAGTTGTTAACCCTTTTTCCACTTTTTGAATTGCGTTCATAACAGTGGTGTGGTCTTTACCGCCAAACATATCGCCGATTCTCTTGAGAGGAACATCAAGATTTATTCTTATTAAGTACATTGCAACATGTCTAGCAAGAGCAATCTGACCAGTTCTTATCTTACCTGTGATTTGAGAAGGGGATAAGTTATAGAAATCTGCGACTATATTGATAATCTTGGATTCATTAAGTTGAGTAATAGCACCTTTCGCGCCGATTAAATTACTAACAGCTTCAACAGCAGTGTCCATAGTGATCTTTGAAGACTTCTGCATTTGAATTGAATAGAAAATTAATCTATTGAACGCACCCTCAAGCTCTCTGACATTGCTGGAGAACTTTTCAGCGAAGAAATATAGTACGTTTTCATCAAAAATATCTAAACTTAAGCCATTAGATTCAATTTTTCTCTTTAAGATTTCCACGCAAGTGTTTTGATCAGGTTCTCTAATTTGAACTGATAAACCTTGTGAGAATCTAGTAACTAATCTTTCTTCAATACCTTTTAATTCATTTGGTTGTCTATCGGATGTGATAACGATATGTTTACCAGCATCGCGCATTTTATTAAAAATAGTGAAGAAAACTTCTTGGGTTTTAACTTTATCTGCCATGAATTGGATGTCATCAAGAAGTAAGACATCGTAAGTGCAAATAAAATCTTTAATGCTTTCGGATTCTTTTTCACCTTTTGCAAATTTTACATATTCTTCAACAAAATCATTTGCGGAAATATATAAAATTTTGCTTCCAGGTCTAGAAACTTTAGAAACGTAATTACCAATTGCGTGTAATAAGTGAGTTTTACCTAAACCAGAACTACTGTAAATGAATAGTGGATTGAACATTTGCCCTGGATTAGACGCAATAACTAATGAAGCTTGGCTAGCTTCTCTATTAAAATCACCAACAACAAAGGAATCAAAAGTAAAATTTGGATTTAAAAACGAATCCTTAAAATATGCTGGTTGTTTAGGTGCAGAACTATCTTTTTCTTTCTTAGCTGCGATATCACTTTGTTGAACAAATTCTAATTTAAAATTACTTTCAGTAATATCACTGATAACATCGCTTATTAAATCTATATATTTATTATTAAATAATGCAACTGCAACAGCAGAATTAACGACGATAACAATAGTATCGTTTCTAATCTCATAAATATAAGTGTCAGAGAAGAATGAATCATAAATGTTACGATCATCTAATCTTTCATCTATTTTTAAAAGTGCTTTTTGCCATAAGGCTGTTATCTCAGAAATGTTATTTAGCATGGCTTTAGTATAGAGTAATCCACATTAAAAACAAGTGAAAAAGTGAGAAAAATTCTTTTTCCACAATTTGCACACTTTCTCGCGCGCGTTATTTTGATTTTAGAGATAGTTTTCCACATTTTCCACATCTAAGAATTTGTGGATAAATTATTTCGACAATTAATTCACTTAGAGATGTTGGTGGAAAGAATAAAGTGATATAAGTCAGTTTTCACTAATATAATTATTAATAATTATTATTAAGGATTTTTCGTGATTTTTAAAAGTAGTATAAATTCATGTGGAAAAGTCAAAAAAGTCGTGTAAAATTCTCAAAAAAATACCCAAAACCCCGAATTTTTTCCACACGGCTCGGCGTGTCAGCCGAATATCATATTTATATGTATGTGTATATGCTTGTGTTGACATGCGAACTAATTTTTTGTAATATCTATTCGCTATGTATAGGAGGTCCTTTTATGAAAAGAACATATCAACCAAGTAAAGTAAAACATGCACACAGAGCAGGATTCAGAGCTCGTATGAAATGTGCTACAGGTCGTAAAGTTTTAGCTCGCCGTAGAACAAAAGGTAGAAAACAATTAGCTGCTTAATTTGAGGTAACTAATGAAAGTTATTAATCGAATCAAAGATTCCAAAGACTTTGCTTCTACGATTAAACACGGTAAAACAGTAAAAAACCAATCTTTCGTATTACATTTCAATCAAACCGAATTAGATCATTCTAGAGTAGGTATATCCGTTTCCAAAAAGATTGGTAACGCTGTGACTCGTAATAGGGTCAAAAGACAACTAAGAGCGATGTGTGACTCTTTAATAAACTATAGCTTGAACAAATTCGATATAGTCCTCATCGCAAGACAAGATTTTTTGAATAAAAATTTTGAAGAAAATAAGTCGCTATTGTGCGATTTATTGTTAAACCAAGTAGGTATAAAAAAATGAAGAAAACTAATAAACTTATTATCGGTGGATTAGGTTTAGTATTAGGTTCAATGTTGTTGAGCAGCTGTACTAAATCATTTTGTACTGTCGAAGATACAGCTCATATCATGTATATGTATGAGTACGGCATTACAGAATACTACGATTCTAATGTAGAAGGCAGTAATCAACTATTTGAAGGCAATACTAACATTTATGTTAAGTACACTGCTTTAAGTAGTTTGAATGAAAAAAGCGGTATCGCTACTGCTAACGCTAGTGCAGATAAAAATGGTTCTCCAAAACCAAGTTTAGAATTCTGGAAAGCATTAGATGATGTAGTCTTAGAGAAAGCTTTAGAAAAAGCTAGTTTTGACAAATCCACAGTATCATACAATGATTTATTCCAATCACTTAACAAATATGGTTATTTAAAGTTTGCTGACTCAGCAGAAAATAAAACTATATTTGCAAACTTTGATGCATATGTTGCAGATGCTTCTAAAAAAGTTGGTGTTGATGATTGTCCAACAGAAGACTATTTAAAAGATTACAAATCAGCTTTAACATCAGCAGTCAATGGAGCTAGATCTTGCTTTGCAATCGAAGAAAGAGAATATGGTTACTACGGCTATGATAGTGGTATCAAAGGCTTTAGAGAAACTCCAAGCGCAGTAACTATGACTAAAAAGACCTGGGGTTCTGCTTGGAAACAAGGATTATTCCAAGGATTATTAGTCTTCCCAATCGCTTGGACTTTAGAATCATTCGTAAGTTTATTCAGTGGTGGAGATCCAGCAGCATTGCAACATGGTATTCCTCAAATTTTAGCTATTCTTGCTATCACATTTATTGTTAGAGGATTATGGTTACTTGCAACTTTCAAAAACACAAAAGCTACTGCAAAGATGCAATTATTACAACCAGAAATTGCTAAGATTCAAGCTAAATATCCAAACAGCAATACTAATAATTATGATAAACAACGTATGGCTATGGAAATGCAAGCTATGTACAAAAAGCATGGCGTTAATCCACTCGGAAGTATCATTATTATGTTCTTCCAATTCCCTATCTTCATCTGTGTTTTAGGTGCTATTCAAGGTAGTGCTTCAATCTCTACAGGTGCATTCTTAGGATTAAACTTTAATTCTTCAATTTATACAACTTTGTTCAATGGTGCTAACTGGGCAAATGGCTCTGCATTTACTGCTTTAGTAGTTTTCTTATTAATGGCAGGTACACAAGTCTTAGCTATGTTCTTACCTAGAATTCTTCAAAAGAAGCAAACAAAAAATATTGCAAAATTAGGTACAAACCCTGCGATGAAAGCAAATGAAAGCAAGACAAGAATGTTCACAATCATCATGATGAGTATGATCATTATCATGGGCTTTACACTTGTTTCCGCTATGGGAATTTACTGGATTGTTGGTGCGTTATTCCAAATTTGCCAAACATTAATTACTAACGCAGTAAGCAACAGAAAAAAGAAAACTAAATAGGAGTACTCTATGAACGAATATATTGGAAAAACAGTAGAGGAAGCATTAGCGAAAGCTAGTGAAGAACTCGGAACCCCTGTTGAAAACTTAATTTACTTAGTTACTGACAAAACAGCAGGAATTTTAAAAAAGAAAATTATCATTGAAGTCTACGATTTAGCAGACATCATTGAATATGCAGAAAACTATGTTTTAAAGGTATTAGATTCATTAGAAATCGAAAGTACAGTTAAATCAAAAATCGACGACGAAATCGTTAGAATCACAATCGATTCCACTCATAATCCAATTTTAATTGGTAAAAATGGTAAGACACTTCAAGCTTTGAATGAAGTTGTTAAACTTGCAGTAAGCAATCATTTCCATAAGAAATTTAGAATTCTCTTAGACGTTAATGGTTATAAGGATAAGAAATATTATCACTTATCAAAAATGGCTAGAAGATTTGCTCACGAAGTTCAAAAAACAAAGACAACTTACACATTTGATCCAATGAGTGCGGATGAAAGAAGAATTATCCACAACGCAATCAGTGGAATGCCAAATGTTCGTACAGAATCAGTTGGCGAAGGAACTCATCGTCAAGTTCAAATCATTTACGTTGATTAATAAACATGCGCTTTTACGAGCGCATTTTAATTATTATGTTTGAAACAATAGTAGCTTTAGCAACACCTCCAATGAAATCCGCTTTAGCCATCATTAGATTATCTGGTGATGATGTTTTAACTATTGTTTCAAAATGTTTCACTAGAAATATTGAAAATATTACTAAAAAAGAAATGTACTACGGCTCAATAGTTGATAATGAACAAAAGATTGATGACGTAGTTTTACTCGCTTATAAAGGTCCAAAATCCTTTACTGGTGAGGATAGCGTAGAGATTATTTGTCACGGCTCAATGCTTATAGCAAATCAAATAATCCAAGTATTAATTAAAAACGGTGCAAGACTTGCAACAAATGGGGAATATTCATCCCGTGCATTTATGCACAATAAGATTGATTTAGTCCAAGCAGAAGCAATTAATGACGTTATTAATGCAACAACTGCAGAAGCTAAGAATATTTCCTTATTATCTTTAGATGGAAAAGCATCTGAAAAAATCGTTCCAATTAAAACTAGAATAGCGGACGTACTATCTTTGATAGAAGTTAATATTGATTACCCTGAATATGAAGATATTGAACAAGCAAATAAAGACACAATTGTAAATTTGGCTAACGAGTTAGTCCCTCAAATAGATTTACTCGTTGCAGAAGGCAATAAAGCAAAGATTATTAAAGACGGCTTAAAAGTCGCAATTGTTGGTAAACCAAATGTTGGTAAATCTTCTTTATTAAATGCTTTAGTTGGAGAAGAAAAAGCTATTGTTACAGATATTGCTGGTACAACTAGAGATATTGTTGAAGGAGATGTGAATTTAGGCGGTCTAACGCTTCATTTATTAGATACTGCAGGAATTCATGATACTGACGATAAAGTTGAAAATATTGGCGTAGAAAAAGCAAAAAACAGTATCTACCAGGCTGACTTAGTCGTTTTAGTTATAGACAATAGTAGGACTATTGATGAAGAAGATAAAAAACTCTTAGAAGAAACTAAAAATTTACGTAGAATCGTAGTCTTAAATAAATCAGATTTAGAAGGTGTCGCACAAATTGAAGGTGTAACAATTTCTGCTGGAAATAATGATATTCAAAACCTTATTTTAAAGATTAAAGAAGTAGTAGGTTTGGATGAAAAATCATTCAAAACTCCTGCATTAAATAACACTAGACAAATTGGTTTATTACAAAACGTTAAAGAGAATTTACTCAAAGCAAAAGACGATATAGAAAATGGCTTAACTATAGACTTAGTTTCTGTCTCAATTTTAGAAGCATATACAAGTGTTTTAGAAATTCTTGGAGAAGCAAACCAAATGGACTTAGCTAAAGAAATCTTCTCTAGGTTCTGTGTAGGTAAATAATGGATATATTTGAAACTCATTGTCATCTTAATGATGATCAATTATATGGAAGAATAGATGAAATTATTGAAAGAGCGCGCCAAGCAGGCGTTTCAAAGCTTTTAGTAGTGGGCTGGGATTATGAATCTAGCTTAAAGGCTATTAAAATTGCGGAAGAGTACGATTTTTGCTACGCGGCCGTGGGGATTCACCCCGAAAATATTTACGGTGTCGATGAGATAAGTCTCATCGACACATTAGAGTTGTCAAAACACCCAAAAGTCGTCGCCATCGGCGAAATAGGATTAGATTATCACTGGACAAAAGAACCAGAGAAAAGAGAACTTCAAAAGCAGTTCTTCATCAAGCAAATTAAGTATGCAAACGAGCACAATTTGCCTATTATTATTCACAATAGAGAAGCTTTTGAAGATTGTCTTAATATCCTTGAAAACAATAAACCGGTCGCCTCCGGCACGATGCATTGTTATTCAGGAAGTGTTGAATTGTTGAAAAACGTACTAGATTTAGGACTGTACATTGGCTTAGACGGACCGGTCACATTTAAGAATGCGAAAACACCAAAAGAAGTCGCGGACGTCGTTCCTTTAGATAGACTTCTTTTAGAAACTGACTGCCCTTATTTAACACCTCATCCATTTAGAGGGACTTTAAATGAACCAGTAAATATTCGTTTGGTTTTAGATGAAATCGCGGCTATTAAAGGATTATCGAAGAAACACATTGCTGAAGTTACTTTTGATAATGCGTGTAAATTATTTAGGATTAATAAATGAAATACTTTAACGGTGTAATAGTGGTTGAAGGAACGGGAGATTCTTCATATCTTTCTTCTTTTATTAATGCTGAATACGTAGTCTTAAATGGTTATGACATGCCAGAAGATGTAGTGGATTATCTAAAGCATATAAGGAATAGAAAAATTCTTGTCATGACTGATCCAGATGATGCAGGTTTTTCTATAGAAAAAAGATTAAAAGAAACTGGATTAAAATATGAAGTAAGAACAGTTGATTCTAAGATGTGCAATAAACATGGCAAACACGGCGTTGCCGAGTGTAAAAAAGAAGAGATTTTAAGAGTTTTAGACAATGACTTAATTGATGAAAATCCTTTTAAAAATAGCATCACCCAAGCTGAATTTAACTCGTTTGGATTTATGAATTCTCAAAAAAAACGTAACGAAATTAGCAAGAAACTATGTTTAGGCGTATGCAATTCTAAGATTCTTTTTAAAAGAATGAATTATAATGGAATTACATCTCAAATGATTAAAAAAAGTATATGGAAATAAGTAAAAGTAACGTCTTTGAACTATTAAACATAACTGGCGCGAGACCATCTAAAGACTTTGGCCAGAATTTTTTAATTGAGCCAGCAATCTGTAATAAAATCGCAGACGTTTTAGTAACTAATGAATCAGATGATGTTTTAGAAATCGGACCAGGATTAGGATCTTTAACACATTTTTTATTACAAAAACCTGGCAAACTTACTTGCGTTGATGTAGATGCAAAAATGATATCAATTTTAGAAACTATTTATAAAGTTTCTAAAGTTAACCTAGTTTTAAATGATGTTAGAAAAATTGATTTAGAACCATATTCAAAAATAATTGGTAATCTTCCATACAATATAACTACAGAATTAATAGTGTTTCTTTTAGAAAAAGCTACGAACTGTAAGCAATTTGTTTTTATGATTCAGGCAGAAGCTTTAAATAGGTTTGTTGAACTTAAAGGTAAGGATTATGGTCCGGCTTCTGTTCTTATTCACTTACTTGGAAGTATCAAAAAACAATTCATAGTTAGAGCAGGTTCTTTCTACCCCGCACCAAAATGTAATTCTGTTGTTTTTGAAATCAACGTTGAGGATAAATATCCTAGAGAATTAGTCTTAGAGGTTTACAAGCTAGCAAAGAAACTTTTTCTCAATAGAAGAAAGACTTTAATGAACAATTTATCTAATGCTTGTGGAAAAGAAAAAGCTGTAGAAATCTTCCAAAAATTAGGCATCCCAGAGACTGCTCGAATTGAAGAAATATCGCCTGAGAACATCTTAGAGATATATAAATTAACAAAATAAAATCTTTTACATAGTAAAAATAACTTTAATATAAACCTAAATGTAATTATAATTACAAGTATGGGAACTACAGTCATAAAGAGTTACGCCAAGATTAACATTTGTTTAAACGTCCTTGGAAAAAGAAAAGATGGTTATCATGAATTGGACATGGTCATGCTTCCAATTGATTTACATGACACAATCTTGATTTCTAAAGAAAAGGCAAACGCAAAGAACCACAACATAACAATTGATGATTTTTCTGTAACTTCACAACAATACAATACAGTTACTTCGGCTATTGAAAAGTTACAATCGAAGTACGAATTTAATGATTTATTTAGAGTATTCGTTCATAAGAATATTCCAATTCAAGCTGGCTTAGGTGGTGGTTCTTCTAATGCAGCGTTTACAGTCAAAGCAATTAACAAAATCTTAAAGTTAAATGCTCCTGACCAAGAACTAAGAGAATTGTGTGAAACACTAGGCGGAGACGTTCCATTCTTCGTAGATTGCAAACCAAGTAGATGTAAAGGAATCGGCGAAGATTGCACTCCAATTGAAGTTAAAAATGATTACTATGTTTTGATTATCAAACCTAAAGCAGGATGTTGCACAAAAGATGTCTATGAAGAAGGCGACAAAATCAAACTAGATGTTTACGATGTCGAAAAGGTAATAGATTGTCTCAAGAATGGTGACGATGAAGAGTTAGCTAAATGTATCGGCAACGCTTTAGAAAAACCTGCATTGAAGTTTGTACCTGAAATCGCAGACATAGAGAAAGCACTTAGAGATTTTGGATTCAAAATCGTAATGATGTCTGGATCAGGAAGCTCAGTATTCGCGTTGAGCACTGATAAGAATTTAGTCAACAACGCTTTTAAAACAATCGAAGGAAATTTCAAAGTAATAAAAGCAAAAGTTTTAAGGTAGGAAATTATGAATAAGTACGGGGTTATATTAGCTGCTGGTAAAGGAACAAGAATGCGTTCTTTGGATGTTAATAAATCTAAAGTTGCTTTTGAAATTCTTGGAAAACCATTAGTTGGTTACGTTTTAGATTCTTTAAGTTACGCAGAAGTAGATAATACAGTTGTTATCACTGGCTTTGGTCGTGAAGAGACTGAAAAAATCGTCGGCGACCGCGCAAAATGCGCGGAACAAAAAGAAATCAATGGAACTGCAAAAGCAGTCGAAGCCGCAAGTGGATACCTTTCTGGTAAAGAAGGTACAACAATTGTCATGTGCGGCGACACTCCATTAATTAGAGGCGAAACAGTTAAAGAATTATTCGACTACCACATCAAAAATGGTAATGATATGACTGTTGCAACAATGATTTTATCTAATCCTACTGGATATGGCAGAATTTTGCGCAGCGGCGACGACGAAATCGTCGCAATTAGGGAACATAAAGATTGCGCTCCTAATGAGCTAGCAATCAACGAAGTTAACTCTGGCCTCTATATTTTTAATAACAAACTTTTATTTGAATATTTAAGTGAAATCGAACCAAATAACGCACAACATGAATATTATTTGACAGATATCGTTACTATATTTAAAAACCATAAAAATAAAATCGGTGCGTTCGTCGTCGAGGACGCCGAAGAAATGTCTGGAATCAATGATAGAAAACAACTCGCATACGCAGCTAAGGTTTTACAAAATCGAATTAATGACAAATGGATGTTAAATGGTGTCACAATCCAGGACCCTCGCTCAACATATATTGGTCCTGAAGTCACAATTGAACCAGACACAATTATTGCACCAAACACTTCAATTTTAGGCAATTCAAAAGTGGGTAAAGGCAATATTGTCGGTCCAAACAGTTATTTATTAAATGCAGTCATTGGAGACAACAATAAAGTTCTCTCTTCATGGCTCACTGATTTTACATGTGGAAACGAAAACGAAATCGGCCCATACACAAAAACTAGAGCAGGAACTGTTCTTGAGAATAATTGTAGAGTCGGTAACTTCGTTGAACTTAAAGATGCTCATTTCCATAACGGTGTAAAATGCGCTCATTTAACTTATATTGGCGATGCTGAAGTTGGGGACAAGACAAATATTGGTTGTGGCACAATTACAGCTAACTATGACGGTTTTAACAAAACTAGAACTAGCATCGGTAAAGAATGTTTTGTTGGTAGTGGGACAATTATGGTCGCTCCTATTAATTTAGAAGACCAAACTTTCACTGCAGCAGGCAGTACTATCACTAAAGACGTGAAGACAGATACTATGGCAATTGCAAGAGCACGACAAGTGGATTTAGAACATGGATATACAACTTTTAGAGCTAAAGCAAAAGCTAAAAAAGAAGCTGCTTTAGCAGAAAAGGCAGGAAAATAATGCACATTGTAAATAGTTTTGGTAAAAATATATTTATAGAGAGTAAACAAGTTGGGTACATCGATCGTAACGGCTTGTTTATCAATGGGCATAAGTTTGCAGATATTACAGAAGACGGTGAAATCTCTTTAAGTGATAAGCACGTCGGCTATGTAGATGAAGATGGATACATCATTATTAATGATGCTGAAGTTGGATATATTGATTTAGATAATAACTTTGTTTTTTATAAAACTACTGTTTTTAACAGATAGGAGGTGTCAATATGACAGTTATTGGAATTGATGTTGGGGGAACAACAATTAAGGGTGCTGCTGTAACAAGCGAAGGAAAAATGTTTAAAACTTTTACTGTACCTGTAAGCAAATACGAAAAGGGCGTAGAAGTTATGGAAAGACTTGCTCAAGCTGTTAATGATTACATTGCTACTTATAAAGATGAAATCGGAACAATCGAAGGTATTGGTATGGGCATTCCTGGCGTTATTGATTCAAAGAAAGGCGTTGTTTGTGCTTCTGCAAACTTACCTTTATGGACAGATTTAAAAGTTAAAGAAATTATCGAAAAACTTACTGGATTACCAGTTAAAGTTTCTAACGATGCTAACGCTGCTGCTTTAGGTGAAGTTAGATTTGGTGCAGGTGATAACTGTGAAACAGCTATCATGCTTACTTTAGGTACTGGTGTCGGTTGTGGTGTTGTCCTTAATGGACAATTATTTGAAGGTAACGAAGGTAAAGGTGCTGAATTAGGTCACTCAACGCTTATCTTAGGTGGAAGAAAATGTGGCTGTGGTAGAAAAGGTTGTTTTGAAGCTTATGCTTCTGCATCTGGCTTAATCTACGACACAGAACAAATGATTGAAAAACACCCAGAATCTAAGATGAAAAAGATTGCTATTCAATTTGGTAAAGTTAACGGTAGAGTAGCATTTAAAGCCGCAAGAGAATATGAAGATCCATGGGCAATTAAAGTTGTTGACCAATACATTTCATATTTAGGCGAAGGTTTATTAAATATTTGTAACATTTTTAGACCTAACTTAATCATTCTTTCTGGTGGTGTTGCTAATGAAGGTGACTACTTAATCGAAAGAGTTCAAGAATACATTAAAGAAAGAGATTACGGTTATAAGAATTCTCCTGAAGTTAAAGTTGTTCAAGGTAAACTTGGATATGATTCAGGAAAAATCGGTGCTGCAGCATTATTCTTTTAGGTAATAGTTATGGAACTTAAAAAAGGAATTATATACATACCTAGAAAAGGAAAAAGAGGACCTGTAAAGTTCCTTGGAATTTGTTTACGCCCAACTGATTGCGAAGTCATGGCAATTGATGGCATTCAAAGAGGCTATAGAGCATCTAAATATACTTTTGCATGCGTTGTAACTTCTGATGGAGCTGACTCCGAAAGAAGTGGTAGATACGCTAAAGCAACAGATAAAAGAATGGCTCAAGTAGTCATGGCAGAACAAAAAAGAGCGGCTAATATTGGTAGATATAATTCCGTTTATTTCATGAACTATTCTACTGATGAAGTTAAAGATCAAGAAAACGAAGATATCATCAATGAATACGTAGAAATCATTAAAGAATTAAAACCGCGTATTCTTTATACATACTCTTTGTTAGATAGAAATCCTTTGCATGTAGCAGTAGCGGTCAAAGTTATTAACGCGCTTAGAACTATGAAAAGAGGAGACCAACCAAAAGTACTTTATGGTTGCGAATCTGAAAGAGATTTAGAGTGGGTCAACCAAGATAAAATCGTTACTTTCAACATTAGTAAAAATATGCGTTTGCAAAGACAATTAATCTCCGCTCATAAAAGCGCTAATATCTCTAGAGATTACGTAAACGCTACTATTGGAAGAAGACTTGTAAACGCAGTTTTTAACAAAGATGAAAAGAAAAAGTCTGCAAAATTAACTGCTAAGGCAATTAATATGACTACTTTATTGAGAAGAAAAGAACTCCCAATAAAGAGATACGCAATGAGCTTCATTGACGATTTATATTCAGACATCAACGATATGATGGATAGGACTTTATAATATGAAACAATATGACTATTTAATAGTAGGTGCTGGTCTTTTTGGCGCGACTGTAGGCTATTTTCTAAAAAAGAATGGTAAGAAGGTTCTTATCATAGATAAAAGAGACCATATTGCAGGCAATATCTACACAAAAAAAGAGAACGGAATCGATATTCACGTCTATGGTGCGCATATCTTCCATACAACTGAAAAAGAAGTATGGGATTTTGTAAATTCATTAGACCATTTCATTCCTTATAACCATAGTGTTGACGCTAACTATAAAGATGAGATTTATTCCCTTCCTTTCAATATGTACACTTTTGAAAAAGTCTTTGGTGTTAAAGACCCAGATGAAGTAGTGAAGATTATTGAGAAAGAAAAAGCTGAAGCAGGAATTACTGTTCCAAAAAACTTAGAAGAAAAAGCAATTTCTTTAGTTGGTAAGACAATCTATGAACTTTTAGTTAAGAGTTACACAGAAAAACAATGGGGTAGAAAATGTACAGAACTTCCTCCATTCATCATCTCTCGTTTACCATTCAGATTAACTTACGATAACAACTATTTTAATGATCAATATCAAGGCATGCCTGAACATGGCTATACAAGAATTATTGAAAAATTATTAGAAGGAATTGATGTAAAATTATCCGCTGATTATCTAAAGGATAAAGAATATTATGATTCACTCGCAACTGATGTAATTTACACAGGCCAAGTTGATGCATTATTTGACTATGAATTAGGCGACTTAGAATACCGTTCAATTAGATTTGAAAATGAATGGTTGGATAAGAGCAAATTCCAAGAAAAAGCAGTTATCAACTACACTGATGGAGATACTAAATTCACTAGAATTATTGAACACTGTCACTTCTTAAAACAATACGGTGACAAAACATTAATTTCTAAAGAATATTCATCCACTTACCAACGAGGTGGAGAGCCATATTATCCAGTTAACAATCAAAGAAATAATGAGTTATACGCAAAGTACGTAGAACTTGCTAATAAGAGTGGCCATCTCTATTTAGGTGGAAGACTTGGATTATATAAGTATCTCGATATGGACGATACAATCGTCGAAGCTTTCAAACTCTTAGATAAACTTGGAATTAAAAGATAATAACAAAATAAGAGATAGCAAATAGAAAGGAAATCATTATTTGATTTCTTTTTATTTTGTAATCTAAAACTACATAAAAGAGGTTTTTATAATGAATTATATCGGAATTGATTTAGGCACGTCTTCAATTAAAGGCTTGCTCGTTACAGAAAAAGGCAAAATCTTAAACGAAGCATCATACATGTATGATGTCTCATATCCTGCTCCTAACTTCAGTGAACAAAATCCTGAAGATTGGATTAAAGGTTTAAAGTTCGTTTTAAATAAACTTTGCGATAACGTGAGAAACACAATCGGTGGTATCTCATTCGGTGGTCAAATGCACGGCTTAGTTATCTTAGATGAAAATGATAATATTATTAGACCATGTATTCTTTGGAACGATGGTAGAACTGAAGAAGAAACAAAATACTTAAACGAAGTTATCGGAAAGAAGAAACTTTCTGACTTAACTGCAAATATCGCTTTCGCAGGTTTCACTGCTCCAAAATTACTTTGGTTAGCAAAGAATGAACCAGAAAACTTCAAGAAAATTAACAAGATTATGCTTCCAAAAGATTATCTTGTTTACTATTTAACAGGTAAATTTGTATCTGATTATTCAGATGCTTCAGGAACATTATTCTTTGACGTTAAAAACAAAAATTGGTCAGAAGAAATGTGCGACATTTGTGGAATTAAGCCTTCACAATTACCTCGTTTATGTTCTGGATTAGAAGTCGTTGGTAAAGTTAAAGAAAAATTCAATTTACCAAACGCAATTGTTTCTGCTGGTGCAGGTGATAACGCTGCTGCAGCTATTGGTACAGGAACTATTTTTGATGGTTCATGTAACATCTCTTTAGGTACTAGTGGAACAGTATTTATTTCTTCAGATAAATTCGCTGTTGATAAAAATAACTCATTACATAGCTTTGCACATACAACAGGTAAATTCTCATTAATGGGATGTATCCTTTCTGCTGCTAGTGCTAACAAATGGTGGTTAGAAGATGTCTTAAGCACTGATGATTATTCAGGTAGCGTTAGAGGCATGGAAGAAAAAATGGGCGAAAATACAATTTACTTCTTACCATATCTTTCCGGTGAAAGAAGCCCACACAACGATGTTAATGCAAGAGGCGCTTTTGTTGGTTTAGCTATTAATTCTACAAGACAAGAAATGTCTTTAGCAGTATTAGAAGGTGTTTCTTTCGCATTAAGAGATTGTGTTGAAATTGCTAGAAAAGAAGGCGTTGTTATTCCTAAGTCCACATTATGCGGTGGTGGCGCAAAATCTAGCTTATGGCAAAAGATTTTAGCTAACGTTTTGAATATGGATATCTGCTTATTAGAAACAGAACAAGGGCCATCATATGGTGGTGCTATGTTAGCTATGGTTGCTAATAAAGAATATCCAACTATTGAAGACGCAGTTAACGAATTAGTTAAAGTTAGAAAAGTTATTAAACCAGATCCAGAAATCGTTGCAAAATACGAAAAGAAATATCAAACATTCAAACAAATTTATCCAAACTTAAAAGATATTTACAAAATTCTATAGGAGTAAATTATGAACAAAAAGTTGTGGTTAACTTTAGTTTCTGCAGCAGTATTAGGTCTTGCTGGATGTTCAAATGATTCACCAAAACCTGATAATGGAAAAAAACCAGACCCAGAACCAGAAGTGGAAGTAGATGAAGTTCCAGTATTTGTTTTGTCTGGCCAATCCAACATGGAAGGAAGCACCAACTGGAGACTTAATGGTGAAAATCTTCTTAAGAAATACATGGAAGAACTTGGAGAAGATTATTCATTTGTCGACCCTGATGAAACCAATAATACAGTTGACCAAAAGGCTACTAGAAAAGATGGAATTGAAAATGTTTTAACCACATATTATGGTTTTTATCATCCTAAAGGATGGACACAAGCCCACACAGCTTCATTGGATACAAGCACTCCTGAAGCTAGATTAACTCCAAATTTTAAACCTACTACAGTTGGAATGGGTGTAAGTGATGGCGACAAGGATGATTTTTTTGGCCCTGAGGTAGGTTTAGCGTATAAACTTGGTAAAACATATAACGGGGAAGAACCAATTCATCTCGTAAAATGTGCATTTTCAGGTTCAGGATTTAGCCAAGGTACTGTTAACTGGAGAAATTATCCTGATGAGTCAAAAACAGATGAACAAAATGCTAATTCATCCTTGTATTATTTATTGAAAAGATACACTGATAATTCTTTAAAAGTAATTGAAGACCAAGGCAAAAAACCTGTCATAAAGGGATTCATTTGGCATCAAGGAGAAAGTGATGCTGGCAACAAGAACTACCAAACAGAAATGGAGGGTTTGATTGCTAGATTCCGTGATGATTACAAAGAATATGCTACTGATGGAGAAGGTGACAATATTGCATTCTTAGATTGCACAATTTATGACGGTCCTCAAAGTCCTTATGGATCACAAGACGAAATAAATAACGGAATTAACGCTAGAAAGAATGCTATTGCAGCAAAAGGCCAATTGGATCCTACTGATGCAAATTACGAAAAGAATTATATCGTTGATGGCACATTTACTGACCACGGACTTTCGTTAAAGATAGGTGATGCTGATAAAGGTGGGTATAACACATATCACTACAATACTAAAGATGCATTTATCTTAGGTGAAGCTTACGCTGATATAATTCTTAACAATAATCTTTTAGATTAATAGAGCAAAATAAAAACTGGATTTGAGTAAATCTCTATCCAGTTTTGTTTTGCCTTTTAAATGCCGTAAATTGACTTAATTTTCTCTGCTAGAAGATTAGCTGTTATTTCAGCTGCCATCTTTGTAAGGTGAACGCCGTCATTATTATCAGGTCTAAAAAGTTGATCATCGGTATATTTTTCGAATTCACTATTTAAATCTAATAAGTAACAATTTAAGTCTTGTGCTAGTTGTCTTTGAAGCGGAACTACTTCATTGCATATTACATCACTAGGAATATTAAATTGATTAGGAGTTTTAGTTCTTGGAGAAGTCATCATAATAATATTTAAATCCTCTCCAAAAGTAGTGCGATATGTATTAACTAAATCTGTATAATCCTTAACATAATCGTTCTTTTCGTTTTCCCAGTTAGTTGCGTCGTTAGTACCTAATAAGATAGATAAAACGATAGGACTACCTGTTAATGAAGTTTGATATTGCTCTGTAGCGTTGTATGCGGGATTATACCGTCCAAAATCTTTAAATGAAGCGCCATTTTTTCCACAGTTGCTGACAGTGACTAAATGTCCACCTAAATTATCATCAATATAATTAGGATAAGATTCAGTTGGCCAACTGTGTCCTTCGGTTAATGAATCACCAACACAAGTAATTTGACCTTCAATAAGTTTGTTAACACTGATATCGACGTCAACAGAAAGACCTCTATAACTAACAGTAATGCTATCTTGAGAAGCTTTTAAATTCTTTCCACCAGTAATAGCAAAGTCAGTTACTGTTGTTCTATTTCCTTCTTTGTCTGTGTAATCTAAAGTTAAACCTTCTTTGTCGAAATTATTTCCGGCGTTGTATAGAGTTTTATTTGGAAATGTAAGTATTGTTAAATATTCTCTTGGAGCTTTTTCATCGCTTCCGCCACACCCTACTAAAAGTAGGGCAGCAGATGCAATTAAGAGAGATTTACTTATTTTAAGCATAATTTATAAGCGTCGAGCTTGCCTTTCATATCAGTGAATTTGATATAAACAGCATTTTTCTCAGTACCATTAACGATATTGAGAACGATTTCGCCCTCGCCTTTAATATCGAAATCAACGCTAGAAATAGCTTCGCCATTTTCTGCGTATTCGAGGATTGCTTTACCTTTTGCTTTTCCTTTAACTGCTAAAGCGACTTGTTGAGTTTTTCTTAAATCGAAATATTTATAACCCATGAGTGCACCATCTTTGACGTTTTCGATATATTGAGTTTCAACTGTATCAGTATCTTTACCGGATTGAGTGATACACATTTTGCCTTTTTGCCATGGCCAACGGAAGAAGTTATAGAAGATATTTCCTTCTTTTGGCATTAAGCAGCAGCAGATACTTGCTGGGTATTCACCTTCACCTTTTAATGGTCCACCATTAAGACCGCAAGATGTCATTTCAACTTGCTTGATTGAACCATCTTTTTCAATCTTGATTTCTTCAGCTAAACCTTGTCTATCTGTGTTAGTGAAGTTTGTGTGTCTGTGATAGAAAATATAGAATTTTCCGTTAGGCATGCAAGCGATACCACCATGGTTGTTACCGATAGGGTAGCAAGCATCTTTTTTAGCTCTACCATTTAAGCCAACATCGCCGTTAGAAACGATAGTGCCACCGAATTTGAATGGTCCCATTGGACTATCTGATGTAGCGTAGCATAATTCGTGTCCGTCATATGCGGAGTAAACGAAATAGTATTTTCCATTAATCTTTCTAATAGAAGAAGCTTCAAAAAATTCGTGTCCGTTCCATTCTGGGTCACATTCGCCTCTCTTGAAGAAAATCTTCTTTGGTTCACCTTTAATAGTGACCATGTCTTTTTCTAATTCCATGACGTAACCGCCATCGATTTTGAAACCTTTAAATGTAATTTGTGGGAAGAATGTAGTAGCACCGAAACCAGAGTATAAATAAACTCTTCCGTCATCATCAACTAAGACACCTGGGTCAAATTGGAAAACGTCGTGTTTTCTAGCACCTAAAACAGTGCCATCTGGGAAGTGGACGTGTCCAACAAATTTGAATGGGCCTGTAGGCTTGTCAGCAACTGCAACACCTGTATGACCAACCCAGTCAAATGCGTAATAAATATAATATTTTCCATCTGGGCCTTGGCAAACATCTGGTGCGTATAAATCGTGTTTATTCTTTTTGTTATCTGGATCTTCAGTTCTTAAAAGAATTTCACCTTCATATCTCCAGTCAGATAAATCGTTTACTGGAGCTGACCAAGTAACATAGTTATTGTGGCAGAAATTGAATGCGCCGAATTGGTCGTGACTACCATAAACATAAACACGATCACCAAAAACGTGTGGTTCACCATCAGGAATATATTCGTACAATGGTAAATAAGGGTTATAAACCTGTTTTTTCATATAAAAAATACCTCTAATCGCTATTGTACTTGATTAAAGGTATTAAAATTAAGACTTTCTTATTATTGTTACTCGATATTTTTAGCAATTTTATATGCTTCAAGAACTTTAATAGATTCAGATGCTGAATAAATACTTTCTTTCTCTTCAGTAGTATATGTCTTAGTAGAAGAAGCACCGTCAGCAGACATATGTTCTTTTCTATAAGCTTTTGGAGTACATCCAAATTTCTTAATGAACATCTTAGTCATATATTTAGGATCACTGAATCCTGATTCGTAAGAAATTTCTAATAAACTCTTTTCATTATTTTCCATTAAACGAATAGCGCTTTCCATACGTCTTAAGTTGACATATTCTTGGAAAGTAACTCCGAAGTAAGAAGAGAATAAGTGAGAGAAGTGGGTGACCGATAAGTCTTCTTCTGATGCGATATCTTCTAAACGGATGTGGTTAGCATAGTTTAAATCAATATAAGAAATAATTCTTTCTAATCTATTTGTTTTCTTCTTAATTTTTTCTTTTTCGATTTCACTAACGATTTCATGGTCTACATATTTATACAAATATGCCATAATTTGTGAAATCTCAGAAACTAATGTGATCTGATAGTATTTTTCTTGTTTGAAATATGAAAGAGCAGAGTCAGTTAATAAATCGTTAACAATCTTAGCTCTGTCGCCTGGCAATACATCATTTAATTTAACAGACTTGAACATAGTGGTTCTAATCTGCGGGAAGTAGTTTAGTAAGAAGTGGTTAGAAATTTGGAGAATTAAGAAAACAGGACTATTTTCTAAATCTAGTGTTCCGTCCTCAAGTGGCATAGCTGAAATACTATGAATGTCATGTGAACCAATAAGATAAACATCGCCTTCTTCACACTTGCATTCAGCGCCATTAATAGTAAATTGACCGTGTCCTTTGATTACCATTAAAAGTTCAAATTCTTTATGTAAGTGAGCGTTTCTAAAAGAAATCTCATTTACTAGAATTCTTATGTGGTTAATCTTAGGGAATTGGACTAACTCGAGTTGTTTACTCATACATACATATAATACGCACAATAACGGAAAAACGCAAGATTATCATATAAAAAATGAATAAGTTATCGTGCGTGTATTAAAGGAAAAAACGTAATATTAAACCGAGGTATAAAAAATTATGGAATATTTTGATTTTGTAAAAAAAGTAGTTTTTGAGGGCCCAGAAAGCAAAAATCCTTTTGCATTCAAGTTTTATGATCCAGAAAAAGTCATTCTTGGAAAGCCAATGAAAGAACACTTAAAATTCGCTATGGCTTGGTGGCACAATCTTGGTGCTGATGGAACAGATATGTTCGGTCGTGGCACAATTGACAAAAGTTTCGGCGTTGTCCCAGGTACATTAGAACACGCTAAAGCAAAAGTTGATGCTGGCTTTGAATTCATGACAAAAATGGGAATTAGATATTTCTGTTTCCACGATGTCGACTTAGTTCCAGAACAAAAAGACATTAATGATACTAACAAGATGTTGGATGAAGTTAGTGACTACATCTTAGAAAAAGAAAAAGAAACAGGCATCAAATGTTTATGGGGTACTGCAAACTTATTCGGTAACCCAAGATACATGGCTGGTGCTGGTACATCAAATAGAGTTGATGTTTACTGTTTCGCAGCTGCTCAAATTAAGAAAGCATTAGACATCACTGTTAAACTCGGTGGTGAAAACTATGTCTTCTGGGGTGGTAGAGAAGGTTATGAAACTCTCCTCAACACAGATATGGGCTTAGAAGAAGAAAACATTGCTCAATTAATGAGAATGGCAGTTGAATATGGTAGAAAGATTGGCTTAAAAGGCGACTTCTACATCGAACCAAAACCAAAAGAACCAATGAAACATCAATATGATTTCGATGCAGCAACATCAATTGGTTTCTTAAGAAAATATGGTTTAGACAAAGACTTCAAGATGAACATTGAAGCTAACCACGCTGAATTAGCAAAACATACATTCGAACACGAATTAAGAGTTTCTAGATTAAACGGTATGTTAGGTTCAATCGACGCTAACGAAGGCGACTGTGTCTTAGGTTGGGACGTTGATAGATTCCCAGCAAACGTTTACACAGCAACATTCGCTATGTTAGAAATCTTAAAAGCTGGTAAGTTAAGCGGTGGCTTAAACTTCGATGCTAAGACAAGAAGAGCTTCAAATACTTATGAAGATATGTTTAAAGCATACATCTTAGGTATGGATACATGGGCATTAGGTTTAATCAATGCTGCTAAATTAATCGAAGATGGCAGAATTGAAAAATTCGTTGCTGATAGATATTCAACATGGAACAGTGATCTTGGTAAAAAGATTAGAGCTGGTAAAGCTAACTTAGAAGAATTAGCAAAAATCGGCTGCGATCAAAAATACTTTGATGCTGAAAATAGTGGTAGAGAAGAAGAATTACAAGAAATTCTTAACTCTGTCTTATTCAGATAATCTTAAACAAAATCTACATGAACCGCTGTGACCAGCGGTTTTTTTCATATAATTTGAAAGGCGTTTCTTTTTTTCCACTAAAATAAAATTAGGAATTCGGGGGAATTCATACATGAAAAAACTATATTTGCTTTATCGTTGTTTTCATTACTTTTATGTGGGTGCAATAATGAGGAAGTAAAAAGCGGGGAAGAATTCAAAAGTGATAAACCTATTGTCGAAGAAACAGATAGTAAAGAAGATATTGAGGCTGAGGAATATACCCCTTTATTAGCGGACTTAAATACATTTTCTTTTAATATAGATAATTCAGAACTAGGCAAAATAAATCAAACATTTGAACATAGACAATTTACAGTTATTAGTGACGAAGAAACTTACAGTAATTTTAACACTACATTTAATTCATTACTTCAAGTCTCTAATGAGAAAGATAACACTGAAATTAACTTACCTATAGTTGATTTTGCTAAACAAGATATCGCAGTTATTACTTATCATGAAGAAAACATAAAATCCTCTTTCGCCACAAGAATAAGTGGTTACATGGGTGGAGATGAATTAATTCTCAAGACAGTAGTGAAGTATGAAGAGGAAGGAGATTATTCTTCATTCGGAATTTTCTATGCAGTATTAAAGAAAGATAAATATCATAGAGTTAGAGAAAATTATATTAACTTTGACGATCTTCCTTCAACTTATACTGCTGGAGCGTAAACTATCATAATTACTAATTAGAATAATTTTGTAAGTATTAACATTAGTTAATTATTTATATAAATTTAATATAAATAAGTGATGGGCTACTTGATAGCCCTTTCTTATACCCCTAGCATTTCGCATAATTGTCGTTTTTACATTACACGTGAAAATTATTATAATAATAAAGTATTTAACGCTTTTGAAAATCTCCTAATGAGTTTTTTGAGCGTTTTATTTGCGAAAAAAATAATGTCGCAAGAAAGGGAAAATATGGTTAAACCAAAACTATTTATGGGTTTGTCAGCCGTAGGTATTATGTTGACTACTGTTCTTTTTGCTGGCCAAAAAGTAGCAGATGTTAAAGCGGGGCTTGTCAACGACTTTTTCGGACTTAATACTACTGAAATTGACGAAGTTAAATCAGATTTAGTTGAAGGTTCAGCGTATCTTGATGCAAATGGCAAAATGTCAGCTGAGTCATGGTCAAGAATGTATGACGACTCAATGAAATTCTGTAGAGAAGCAGTTGAACAAGGATCTGTTTTAATTAAAAACGATAATGATTGTCTCCCATTAAAGAAAGATGAGAGAAAAGTTACATTATTCGGAACAGGATCTAAGAACTTGTTCATGCGTTCTGGTGCTGGTGGTGCTGCACCTAACGAAGATAATGTAATCACAATGCTTGATGGATTCAAAGAAGCAGGATTCGAAGTTAATGAAACTGTTTACAACAGTTATAAGGAATTTACTAGACAAGACTTAGCTAAACCTGCTACTGAAGTCGAAGAAGGTACATCAATTTATACACCTGAATTAACAGGTACTTTTGATGAATATAATGATGCTGCTATTGTCACTATTGTTCGTATTGGTACTGAAAACACTGATCCAAGTGCTGGAAATCTTGATCTCAGACAAAAAGAAAAAGATTTGTTAAAAATGATTAAAGATTCCGGTAAGTTCGACAAAATTATTGTTGTTATTAACTCACCATTAGCAATGTCTATGGATTGGATTGAAAACGATGAATATGGAATCGACGCAGCTATTTTTATGGGCGTTCCAGGATACTATGGTGTTCAAGGTGTCGCTGATCTTGTTGCTGGTTTAGCAAGCGATCAAACAACACCAATCGATGCATGTGGACATGCTCCTGATACATTCGCTGCATCAGCAAGTTCTTCTGCTGCATATCAAAACTTTGGTAATAGTAACGTTGTTGTCTATAAAGAAGGCGTTTATGTCGGCTATAAATACTATGAAACTAGATATGAAGACTGCGTTTTAAGTCAAGGCAACGCAAATGGTTCAAAGGGTATTTATAATTCGCAAAATAATTCTTGGAATTACGCTGATGAAGTTGTTTGTCCTTTTGGATATGGTCTTTCATATACAACATATACTCAAAAAATCACAGGTGTTGAATTTGATGCAGAAAAAGACCAATACTTAGTCTCAGTTGATGTTACAAATACTGGCAATAGAGTTGCTAAAGCTTCTGTCCAAGTTTACGTACAACAACCTTATACAGAATTCGATAAGACTAATGGCTTAGGTAGATCCGCTATTGCTCTTATGAACTATGCAAAAGTTGACGTAGGTATCGGAAAAACAGTTTCTGTTACAGTTCCTGTTGATAGATATTTCTTAACAACATATGATTACAAAGTTAATAAGAAATATATGCTCGAAAAAGGTGACTATTACTTCTCAGTAGGTAATGGTGCACACGAAGCACTTAATAATATTATCGGTGTTAAATCTCCATCAGCAGTATTAACTGATCAATGGGGCAAATCATACACTGCTAACGCTGATGCAGTTTACAAATTCAATATTGCTGAAGATGATTTAACAACATATGCAAATTCTATTTACGATAGTAATATAGCTGTTACTAACCAATTTGATGATGCAGATTACAATTACTACGCACAAAAGAATTCAAAAGATCCAATTACTTATTTATCAAGAACTGACTGGGAAGGAACTTGGCCTACAACAACAACAGCTTCACCAACAGCAGGCACTGATAAAGATATGTCTAAGAAGTACGATCGTACTGAAACAGTTCCTAATATTAAATCAGATGATTATGATGGTAAAGCTTACAATGTAACTTACAAAAAAGCTGATGGAACCCCATACTTAATTAAATTTGCTGATATGGTTGATGTTCCAATCGAAGGAACTGTTGAGAAAGGTATCTTTGAAGGTCAAGATGGTGCTGAAATTTGGGACGCATTCGTCAAACAAATGACTATCGAAGAATTAAAGATTTCTGTTTCTGATAACCGTGGTATTCTTGATGTTGGCAGACTTGAAAAAATCGGTAACTCAATTGCTGAAGGTCCAGAAGGAATTCTTGCTAAATTCAAAATTGGTAATACTCAATTATGGGCAACTGGTTTCCCAACTGGCCCTACATACACAGGTACATTTGACCATGAAATGCAAAAGAAATTTGGCGGATTCTTTGGCGAAGAAGCTTTATATTGTGGTGTAGCATGTATCAATGCTCCTGGTTGTAACATTAATAGAACACCTTATGGTTCACGTGCTTCTGAATATATGACTGAAGATGGCGTTATGAACTACTTATGTGCTGCTAACGTTGTTGGTGAAGCAAGAAGAAAAGGTTTGATTATGAACATTAAACACTGTTTCTTAAATAACCAAGAAACAGGTAGACAACGTGTTGAAACTTATTGTAATGAACAAGCTATCCGTGAAATTTACCTCAGACCTTTCGAAGGTGCATTAACTAAAGGTAAAGGTTTAGGCATTATGACTTCTTATAACAGAATTGGTGCTACTTATGCAGCTTGCCATAAGCCATTAATGGAGAATGTTATGAGAGGTGAATGGCATTATAGAGGACAAATTATCGATGATGCTTTAACTGGTAGTAATGATTCTGATTATTCAAACGGTCCTGCAATGTTATATTGTGGTACTGATATCTTCTGTCTTGATGGCGGTCGTGGTGATCAATTAGTCAACTGGATTACTAGCCGTAATGACTTAGGAACAGTTAAAGATTTACAAAGAGCTAACAAATATATCATGTATTCTATGTCAAGATCTTGGTTAGGTGGTTATACACCAAAAGCTGAAGACTTCGAAAAACCAGCTTGGGCAAAAACTATCGATGGCTTAGTCATCGCTAGCTCTATTGTTACTGGTTTATTAATGGCTGCTTACGTAGTTTTCGAAGTTTTAGATAAAATGAAAAAACCAGCGGCGGTAGCTGAGTAAGGAGGTAACAATTATGAATAAAATTTTAGATAGTTTAAAAAATTTCTTTAAGAATAAATCAATTGGTTACTTCATTTCCGCAGCCGGATGTTTACTTGCATTTATCTTTGCAATTATTTATATGGCTACTTATGAATCAGCAATTGGTAACAACGCTTCAGGTTTCGTTCCTGAATCAGTTGGAATCTTCTTATTCGCTGGTGTAGTAGTTAACATTGTTTTACTTGTTTTGCCACAATATGGTTTTATCAACTGGATTGTTATCTTATTCTACGGATTAGCTCTTTATAAGCAAATCTTCTTAGTCCCAGACTTCTTTGCTGGTTTAGCAACTGGTATTGAATACAATGGTGGTGACGCAGGTCTTAATATTTTCTACTTAATCGCTTTATTAATTATTGTTATTATCGCAGTTGTTACTACATTCTTAGGCTATTATAAAAAGGCTGAAGAGAAAGATGCAGATTTCAAAAATGTTAAAGGCGTTGTTCCACTCGCAAAAATCGGCGGTGGTGCAGGTCTTATCCTTATCGCTTCTTTAGTTTCTTGCTTAGTCGTTTATAACTTAAGTAATGTTGTCATTCCTGTATATGCTTTCAACCCTATTACTGAAGAAATTAAAGCTTTAGCAGCAGAAAAAGATACAGGTTTTGATCCTGCAAGCAAAATCTATGCAAAACAAGAAACATACGATTTTACAACAGCAGAATTTACTGCTATTTCTAATGGTGCTTCAACTAGAGAAGGCCATAACTTAGTATATTTATTCGAAGGTGCTTATTCCGAAGGTTATCAAGGTCAATACAACGAATATTATTGTAACTTATGGTTATGGGATGATGGATATTTTACAGGAAAATCCCACAATCAAACTTTCAAAGGTTATTGGTTTAACGACTTTGATGGCGATGGACAAGCAGACAACCTCAAGATGGTTTCAAATTCTGAAAAGTATGCTTCAATCGAATGTACAAAATCACAAGGATACTACAACTATCAAGCATATATTTATATGCATCCAGGATGGGGCGATGGTCGTTCAATGCCAATCGCTGGCTACTTATATTACGATGCAATCGCGTTAGCTATTGATACAAAAGATTTCCCTGTTTATAAAGTTGGCCAATCATTCACAACATCTAACTGGGAAGTTAACCGTATTCTTCAAAACTTAAATTATGGTTCTATCTTCAATATGCCTGATGGCGATGATCCAAAAATGAAAATTAAATGGACATTACCTGAAGATTTACTTGATAAAGAAAAGAAACTTGCAAAAGCAGGCGAATTCGAAATCAAAGCTGAATGGGGCGGACTTGAAACTAGCGTCACAATTACAGTCAAGTAATTTAAACGAAGGTATATTTTAAAATAAAATAATAAGGAGATGCCTCTTACGACAGCCGTTTTGTTGTAAGAGGCATTTTTATATGAAAAATTCATTTCTTCTCAAACATCGTGATTATGACATAATATCAATAAAGAAAAATGAGCGTTTTTTTGAGAAATAAATGTCTTATAAGTGAAAGAGATTTATGTTAGGGGGGCTTTCATAAGTCAATATTATGAAGAAACTTTTAAGGGGGTTATGTAGATAGTCAATACTATTGAAACTTATTATGAAAAAGAAGTTACTTGTATTATCATCGTTTTTACTTGCGTTAGGTGTGGTCGGATGTTCTGGTCCTAGAGAAGAAAATACACCAATTATTGATGGTGGAAATAGCGATGGAAATGATGATGGAAAAAATGAAGGCAATGGTAATGTAGATGATAGTGGCAATCATGATGATGATGGTTCATCTACTCAACCAGCCATAAATAGAAAAGCTCTTTCAGACTATGCTGATGATAATGGAGAACTCTCTGATGATGGTTGGAAGAGAATGATTAAAGACTCCTATAAGTTCTGTGAACAAGAAGAAGAACAAGGAGCAGTTCTCTTATTTAATAAAGAAGTTAATGGTAGAAAAGCTCTTCCGTTGTTAGCTAATGAAAGAAATGTTTCGTTGTTCGGTCAAGGGACAAGAAAAATGTTCCTTCGTTCCGGTACTGCTGGTGCTGCTCCAAATGATAGATTAGTTATTGATCTAGAAAAAGCATTTGAGACTAATGGCTTTAATATTAACAAAACGTTGTTAAATTTGTATGCAACAGGATACATCAGTAGTCCTGCTAGTAGCTACGAGGCAAACCCTAATATTTACACAGATGATGTAAAGGCAACATTCGCTAGTTACAACGATGCAGCAATTATTACTTTAGTTCGTGCTGGAACAGAAAATGCTGATCCTAGTATGGGTAGCTTAGAACTTTCTTCAAATGAAAAAGAAATGATTAGAATCATTAAAAATTCTGGAAAGTTTAATAAAATTATTTTACTTCTCAACTCTCCAATGCCTATGTCCATGGATTGGGTTGACAGTCAAGAATATGGCGTAGATGCCGCTCTTTGGATTGGTACTCCTGGATATTATGGTAGTGCTGGTGCAGTACACGTTTTAATGGGTAAAGATGGAGATGGAAAACCACTCTCTCCTTCTGGACACTTATGTGATACTTTCGCAGCTAAAGTTGAGTCTGCTCCAGCAATGGAAAATTTTGGTAATACTAACGTTGTCGTTTATAAAGAAGGGATTTATGTTGGTTATAAATACTATGAAACTCGTTATGAAGATTTAGTTCTTAACCAAGGCAATGCAAATTCTAATAAAGGCGCTAAGATGAACGACAATTATTGGAACTACGCAAACGAAGTCGCAGTTCCATTTGGATATGGTGAATCTTATACAACATTTGATTCTAGAATTACTGGTGTTAATTACAATAGAAATACAGACCAATATGAAGTAGAAATTGAAGTTAAAAATACGGGTTCAATGGATGCAAAATATTCTGGCCAAGTCTATGTACAACAACCATATACAGATTTTGATAAAGCAAACAGAATTGAAAAATCTGCAATCTCTTTAATGGGCTATGATAAGGTTGATGTTAAAGCTGGCGAAACTAAAAAATTCGTAGTTAATATCGATAAATATTTCCTTGCATCCTATGATTATGTAGTTAATAAAAGATATTTCATAGAAGGTGGAGATTATTATTTCGCAATTGGTAATGGTGCACATGAAGCACTTAATAATATTCTTGCACTTAAAGCTCCAAATGCTTCTTTAGTTGACCACAATGGTAATCGTGTTACCGGTGATGTTAACTGCGCTAAAAAAGTTGTCATGCAAGAAGATGTAATTACATATGCAAAGTCTCATTATGACGCTAATGTTGACGTAACAAATAAGTTCGATGATGCAGATTACAACTATCATGCAAATTTGAACGGTGAATCTAAAATCACATACTTAAGTAGAAAAGACTGGGATTTAACTTGGCCTACAACAACAACTAATTCTCCTGCTACTACTAATGATTTAGATATGTCAAAACTTTATGCAACTACATCTCAAAACAAAGGTTTTTCCGCTGCTGAAGGAACTGAATATAATGTTCGTGCTCAACTTAATGGTAGAAGCACATCCATTACTTTTGCTGAAATGGCTCTTGTTCCATTAGAAGGTACAGTAACTAATGAAAATAGTAGATTCAAAGGTATGGAAGGTGCGGATGTTTGGGATATGTTCATCAAGCAAATGACACTTGATGACCTTATAATTTCTGTTTCGGATAATCGTGGAATCTTATCTGTCGGAAAGGCTGAAAAACCAGCGAATTCTATATCTGAAGGATCTGAAGGTCTTCTTTCCACATTCAAGTATGGTGATAAGAGATGGGCAACAGGTTTCGCAACAGGTAGTGTCTATACATCTACTTGGGATCATGAAATGCAAAAGAAATTTGGTAGTTTCTATGCTGAAGAAGCTTTGCATTGTGGTGTTAACGTAGTAAACGGTCCTGGCGCAAATATTGTTCGTACTGCTTATACATCACGTGCTTCTGAATTTATGTCTGAAGATAGTATGTTGAGTTATAACTGTGCTGCTAATATTGTTGGCGCAGCTAGACAAAAAGGTTTAGTAATGAATATTAAACATGCATTATTAAATAACCAAGAAACAGGTAGACAATATTTACAAACTTATTGTAATGAACAAGCTATCCGTGAAATTTATTTAAGACCTTTCGAAGGAGCTTTAACTAAAGGTAACGCATTAGGTGTTGCAACTTCTTTTAACAGAATCGGTGCTACTTATTCAGCTTGCCATAATAATTTAATGAATGGTGTT
The DNA here is from genome assembly GCA_017651565.1 of Bacilli bacterium. Taxonomy (GTDB): domain Bacteria; phylum Bacillota_I; class Bacilli_A; order RFN20; family CAG-826; genus RGIG9670. Next base: position 33,479 of record JAGCCQ010000012.1, read on the forward strand.
ATGAGAGGCGAATGGCATTATAATGGCTTAATCATTGATGATGCTTTAACAGGCAGTAATGTTTCTAACTATTCTAATGGTCCTGCTATGTTACATAATGGTACAGATATCTTCTACCTTGATGGCAATCGTGGAAATCAATTAGCTTCTTATGTTAAACAGAATGATGATTTACAAGTCGTAAAAGATTTACAAAGAGCAAATAAATACATTATGTACGCTTTATCTAGATCTTCTTTAGGTCTTAATATGAATAAAGAAGCACTGGTAGAGAATCTAAATACTGGAAATCCAGTCAGTGGAACAATTCAAAAAACTAATCCAATCACTGATCAAATCAAAGCACTCGCAAATGCTAAAGAATATAATTTTGATCCTACACAAGTGCACTTCAAAAAATCTGATTTAGCAGGTATTGATGGCGATTTCGATTTCAATAGTTCAGAAGTTACTTCACTTCCAACTAATGGAAATAGAGATGGTGTAAATATTGTTTATAAGTTTGAAGGTTCATACACTGAAGGCTATCAAGGCCAATATAACAAATATCATGCTAACTTATGGTTGTGGGAAGACGGCTTATTTGCAGGAACTTCTTATAGAAATACAGTACGTGGATATTGGTATGATTCCGATGAAAATAATGAAGGAAATAAATTAATATTAGTTACATCAAATGACGCTGATGGTCTAATTATTACTACAGATTCAAATGGATTCTATTCTAAACAAGCTGTCATTTATTTGCATCCAGGGTGGGGAGATGGCCGTTCAGTTTTGATTAATGGTTATATGTATTATCCTGATGTTGCGTTATTCATTGATACTGGAGATACAAACGTAAATAACTTAACAGCTGGTTCTACTCTTGATATCAATGCTTGGTCAGCACAAAGAGTAATTAAGAACTTAAAATATTCTGCTTGCTATGAAGATGATACAAATGTAGTCACTTGGAAAGTTAACGGTAACGCAATCGATAATGGAATTATCAACTTAAGTAGTGCTGGCACATATGTTGTCACTGCTACTTGGGGTGGATTAACTGGTAGTGTTTCACTTATAGTTAAATAATTTTTAAAGCTACTTAGATAGGAGTGTAACAAACCTGTCTAAGTAGTTTTGTTTAAATAATATATAATTAAGATTATTAGAAATTAGGGGAGGAATTTTAATGAAAAATAATAAATCAATAGAAGTATTTACAAAAAGGTTGATTAAATATTTCGATTGTATCGGTCTTTTATCCTGTAAGTGACCTTAAATTGGAAGCATTTCGATTCCAATTGCTGTACTTTTTCATCAATATTCTTAGCATTAATGGTTGATTTAAACACAACCCAGCTAAGATAATCTTGAAGATTTTCGCTTCTAGAACCAATATGAATAACTAGGTTTCTTTTAATCTCTCCACAAAACCATTATTGATGACTGCCTGCGTTCGTTTTGTTAGCAAAACAATGATACAACAAAAAAGGTCAATAGCCTTATTTAGTTATCAACCTTTTTGTAAATACTTCTAT
>JAGCCQ010000080.1 GCA_017651565.1 Bacilli bacterium
CTTTAACAGGTTTAGACCCAACATCTATTTATCAAGTTAAGGAGTGTATGAGAGAACATGCTTCTAAAGGCAATATCGTTTTCTTCTCCTCTCACTTAATTGATATCGTTGAAAAGCTTTGCGATAGAATCGCGATTATTAAACATGGAGAAATCCAAGCCCAATTATCTTTAAAAGATATCGAAAATAGTGGTCATTCACTTGAAGAATTCTATTTAGAGACAATTGGTGATAACACCACAAAAATTGAAGGTAAATAATGAAACAACTATTACAACTGACATTATTCCAACTCAAAGACAAAATTGATATGTCATGGATGAAGTCTAAAAAGACTTTAATCCAATCAATTGTTTTTGGCATCTTGAAGTTTGCCGTTGTAGCAGCGGTTACTTTCGTTATTTTATATGCCCTAACTTCAGTTGGTTTTATTTCTAAATATCAAGATGTCTTACCGTTATTTACGATGTTCTTAACGGTTATCACCATCTTGAGTTTATTCTCTTCAACTTATAACTTAACTAAGTCCTTATATCTATCGGACGATAACAAAGTATTGATTACTCTCCCAGTTAACGCGAATAAGTTATTCTTCTCTAAATTATTCGTTTATTTCTTCTATGAACTAAAGAAATCGGTGAATATCTTAGTTCCTGGTGTTTTTGGCTTCTTGTTATTTGAAACGATTGGCTTTAAAGGTAGTGAATTAAGCGCTTTAACAATTCTTTGGATGATTATTCCAACTCTCTTATTTGTTATTATCCAAGTCCTTTTAGCCTCCCTTATTTCTATTCCATTTATGTATGTTTATCGTTTGTTTAAACGTAATCAAATATTCGATTTAATTATTGTCACCTTAGCGGTCGCTGCGTTTATCTTTATTGTCGTTAGATTAATTAATTTAATTCCAGAAGATATTGATCTAGATAGACAGTGGCCATCTATGGTCAACGGTTTTGAAAACTTTATCATTACTTTTGATAAATATGTTTATCCAATTAATTACTATTCACGTCTTTTCTTCGGTGAATCATGTAGTAGTGGATATCACTATCAATTAACTGGTATAACTTTCCTTAAAACATTAATTGCTATTGGGGGCATTGGCTTATTAACATTATTTGCTTTCCTTCTTATTAGACCAGTCTATTTCAAGATGGTTTATAAGACCTTTGAATTCGATAAGAACCCACAGTTAGCGGCTAAAAAGAATGTGAAACATAAGAAATACATTACCTTCGCTAATAAGGAATTTAAGTTATCATTTAGAGACTTTGATATCTCTGGTTCATATATCGCGATATATATTATTATTCCTATTCTATTATTCTTTATGGATCGAGTGATTTCAGCGATTTCTACATCTATGAGAGGTAATAACATCGCTATCGCGGTTAATATTTTATTAACCATTCTTCCTTTATTAGCGAGTAACTCCACAGTTGCGACACTATATTCAAAAGAAGGAAGAACAGCATATTTAACAAAGAGTAATCCAGTTAATCCATTTATTCCATTAACTAGTAAATTATTATTTAACTTATTGTTCTGTGTCCCATCAATTGTGGCTTGTTCAATTATTTTTGCAAATTTTAGCGGATTAGGGGTACTAATCGCCGTCTTATTTAGTGTGTCAGTATTATTGATACAATACGCTCACATCTTCTATAGTGCGGCGCAAGATATCATGAATCCACAAAATGAGGTCTATGCTACAACTGGTAGTGATTTCAATAATCCAAACGAGGCTAAAGCCACAATTATGGCCTTCGTTGGTTCGTTCATCATTACCTTTGTCTTATACTTCATGCTCGTGGAATCTATGACATTACACGGTAACTATGTATCCGCTTTTATTAGATTATTAATTATCGCCGCGGTATTATTCGCTGGATACTTATATCTTTTTATAAAAAAGATACAGGCGTTCTATTATGAGAAATAAGAGAGGGAAGATATGAAGAAATCAACAATATTGTTACTTGTCATTGTCTATATCGTTTCCTTCTTTGTGATTGGTCTTTTAGGCCATTCCATCAGAAACTATAATCCAGAAGTCTATCCAGAAAGTATTGAGATTATTGATCCTGATAATAGAACAGAGATGTCAAAAGACACTGTTGACCCTGATACAGGAGAACTTTTGTACAATTATTACTTCGTCTATAAGAATTACAAAAGTGGGGATAGTGTTAGAATCAAAGCGAGCATTAAGCCTGATAATTGCACCTATCCAGACATCAAATTTACCAAGGATGAAAGTGATACATCATTCAAAATTGACACACACGAAACAAATCCAAATGTTGAAAAAAACTTCGCTTTAATCACGTTAACCGGCGAATTAGAGACAGTTTTATCAACACCATTCTTTGTGTCCGCTACAAATCCTGGCACACAAATAAAACTCAAAGTTTGCATTACATTCGTTAGTCCGCTCTTATCTTAAAAGATATTGTAAAAAAATATTTTGAGGTTATGATAATTGAGCGACTTAACAAAGGAGGTCTTTGTTATGAAAAAAGCCAAATTAAGTACATTATTAGTTACATTACTATCATTAACAAGTTTAGTAGCTTGTAATCCAAGTGATACTACAAGTTCAAACTCAAATAGTAATAGTGGTTCAATCAGTAGTTCCGATAGTGGTTCTTCTGAAAGCACTTCTAAACCATCAAGCTCAGGTTCTGTTATCGACTTAACATCCATTAAGTTAAACAAAGCTGAAACAAGCATTTTATTAAATTCTAAAG